>JALSMA010000028.1 GCA_026988015.1 Desulfobulbaceae bacterium
TCGTGGTTTTTTTTTTTTTTTTGTAATATCCATGGGTTCAAAATAGTCAGGCCGCATTGCCATCGAACACTCACGGATTCAGGATGAAGATAAGGTGCTTTTGTTGGATGTTCCTGCTTCAGTTATTCTTGTCTGTAACTTTGTCCCAGTCCTTTTGGGGCTCTTGACATAAAGAGTTTTCCCGCTAGTCGCTGTAATCTGCTGCTGGAGTAGCCTTGTTTGCGGCTTCTACTTGTTGAGAAGTGCATAAAAATCAGGGTGAAGATCATGAGTGGGAATGGTGCGGTTTGAAAAACCTGGGAAGGTATTCCCGGAAAAAGATCCTGGAGGCCGATACCGCTCACCTGTAGAAAGGCAAAGAGCGTGGCACCAAGAGCCACTCGTATCGGGTTCCATCCGCCAAAAATTACCAGTGCAAGTCCGATCCAGCCAATTCCCTCAGCTCCTTGCGGGCGTCCCCAGCCAGGTTTCAACGAAAGCGAGTAGGCGGCTCCACCAATCCCCACTAGAAAGGCTCCCCCCAGAACAGCCAGCATCTGAATTTTTGCAGGGTTCAGACCGCGCGCAAACGATGCCGCTGGATTTTCTCCGACCGAACGCAGGTTGAGCCCGGCTTTGCTGAATGAAAAAAAATAATAAATAATGGCAACAAGCAGCAGGGCAAGCCAGACGGTGAGCGGTTGGGACAGAATAATCTGCAGTGATGACGGGAGAGAATCATAGAAAGGCAGTTTGCTGCTCAGCATTGTCGGCCCCTGGATACGGCTGTACGGGTTGCCAAGGAAATAGGCAAGGTCACGACAGAGAAGAGACAGAGCAAACCCCACTGCGACCTGGGAGAGATGGAGGTAGATGCTGAAGTATCCCACGATAACTCCGGTGAGCATTCCGGCACAGCCTCCAGCGAGAAACCCAAGGAGCAAAGAGTCAGTTTCCTTGGCAACCACAAAGGCAGCCATGGCGGCAAAGAGCACAACTCCGTCAAGTGAGAGATTGATGACGCCGCTCTTTTCAGCAAGTGTTTCACCAAGGGCAATGATGATAAGAGGTGCACTTGCAGCGAGTACAGATGCGATGAGCATTGGCAGGGAGAGTTCACCTATCATGTCTGATCCCTAAAATAAAGAGGGCACAGAGTACGCAGCAGCCCTGAATAACACCGGCAAGAGCCGAATCGAGCTGCAGAACGATGGGAAGTTGGATGGCACCCACATTTAAACTTGCAAAGAAAAAGGCTAGAATAGGAATCAGGACAATTTTATATCCCGAAAGCATGACAAGTAACAGAGCAAGATATCCATAGCCACTGGAAATAGAGGGAATGAGCCGGTGATAGACTCCTGTTGTCTGGATAAATCCGGCAATTCCAGCACAACTGCCCGCGATGAATATTGACTGGAGGTAGTACCGTTCCGGAGAGATGGCGTAGAGCAGTGCCGCTTTGGGGTTTTGACCAATGGCCTTTAATTTGAGACCCAGTCGGCTTTTTTGGAGGAAGAGCCAGGTGAGTATTAATATGGTTATGGTGATGATAATCCCAGCAGTGGCAACTCGCCAGCCTGGCAGGCTTGCCAGCCAGAGTTTTCGGTTTAAAAGTTCTGTCCCGCTCATGGAAGCGATGCCGGGTCTTTTCCAGGGGCCGAAAATGAGCCAGAGAATAAAGCCCTGTGAAACGAAATTGAGTCCGAGTCCGCCAAATATCTCATGGACTCCCCCCCGTGTTTTTAGCAATCCGGCAAAAAGCCCCCAGGCTCCACCACAGAGCATGGATGTCAGGAAGGCAAGGCAGAGAGTAAGAGTTGGGTCTATCCCGGGGATACGCAGTACAGCCATGGCACCGATGGCGCCCATGGTAACCTGCCCTTCAATACCAATGTTCCAGAGATTGGCTCTGAAGGTGAAGAGCAGACCACAGGAACAGAGAGTGAGCGGTACCCAGACTGAGAGTACCTGACTGATTTTAATGGAGGATGCAAAGGCACCAAGCCAAATATGTTTGAATGCGTCGAGAACCGGGGCTCCGGCAATCAGCAAAACAAGAGAGGTGAAACTGAAAACCAGCAGACTGCCAAGTAATATATCAATGATCAGTTTTTTCATGGGGTACCTTCTCTCATACCGGTCATAGCAGCGGCGATGGCACCATGGCTGGTATCTGCTACTGCGCTGTCCAAGACAATGTTACCATCATGAAAGACTATGATTCTGTCGCTGTAATGGAGGATTTCATCGAGCTCCGGTGATGAAAAAATGATGGCAGTGTCCGGGCTCAGTTCATCTCGAAGGTGTTGCCATATCCATTGGCCTGATTGGATATCCAGACCACGGGTGGGGTTTTCGAGAAGGATCAGTCGGGAGTTCCGGTTCAGCAGTGACAGGAGAAGACGTTGCTGGTTGCCGCCGGAGAGGTCTTCTGCGAGATCTTCTGGTGTCCCTTTGATTGAGAATGTGGTGATAGCCTCTTCGGTTCGTTGCCTGGTCCTGGTCCTGGATTGCCAGAACATGCCATGCTCTTCTCGTAAACTGAAATGGTCCCGGAGGCTGATTCCTGCAAAGAGTGATTCTTCCAGGCGATCTGCGGGGATAAAAGAAGTGTGAAGCTCTTGTGCCCTGATGTAGGCTTTAGCGCCATGGGGAAGGGAATTGTTGAAGAGTGTGACTTTTCCTTGATCTGGGCTTATAAGGCCTGCTGCAAGTCGTAGAAATGTGGACTGTCCGGCACCATCAAGGCCTGCTAGACCAATGATTTCACCTTCAGCAACAGTTATGTCGCACTGGTGCAGTCCCTGGCGTTCTCCTGAGGCCTCAATGTTTTTGCAGATGAGTATCGGAGATCCTTTGTCGCGGGCACTGCCCTTATCTTTCCGTTTAGGGACAAAGCCAAACATGGCTGTAAGGAGTTTTGGGAAGTGAAAAGGTGCTGCCGTATGGTGGGTGAGTTTGCCATGGCGCAGTACCGTGACTTCGCTGCACAGGTTTGCGACTTCTTCAAGTTTGTGCGAGACCAGGAGGATGGTTAAACCGTCTGCTGCGAGCTGTTTCAGCGCTGGAAAAAGGGCTTCTTTCTGGGCAGGTGAAATTCCTGTGGTTGGTTCGTCAAGAATCAGCACCTTGATGTTGCAGTGGATCAGCCGTAACAGCTCAATCTGTTGTCTTTCCCCCACAGTAAGAAGTTCAACGGGAAGGTCTGGATCAAGATCAAATCCGAAGCGAATACTGAGAGTCTTGAGAGCAAAATGGAGTTCTTGGCGGCTCTGACGAGGGGTCCCCAGAGAGAAGTTCTCAAGAACCGTGAGGGGGGGGAAGTCCATCGGTTCCTGATAGAGCATGCCGATCCCAAGATTGGATGCCTGGCTTGGGTTGTTCAGTTGCGCTTCCACGCCATCCAAGAGGATACTGCCACTGGATTTGGACTGGTATCCGGTGAGAATTTTCATAAGTGTCGACTTGCCGGCACCGTTCTCGCCAATAAGGCCGTGAATTGTACTGGATCTGGCTGTTAGGCTGACATCCGTTAATGCCTGTACCTGTCCAAAATTTTTGGAGATATGCTGGAATTCGACATCCATAGAGATGAGGAGTGGAACCTATTAGAAAAAAGTAGTAAGCAAATAAAGAACAAGAGAACTTGGAATAGAGCTGTGGCCGTACCATGCACGATCGTGTTATGTGAATGGTACGGTCTGATCAGACTGCTATTTTGAGGAACCGTCCATGCCCTCAAGGAGTTGAGGCAGGTTCCAGATCTGTTTTTCTGTAGCGGTCTCGCCCTCTTTCAGGAAAATTGATTTGTCCTGGAAGTTGAGGGGACCGGTGAATAGTGATATACTCTCATTACCTAGGCCTTTAGCAAAAACAGCTAGTTTGGTCTGTACATCGCCAGGCAGTGCATTGCCGTTTTTGAAGCTGATGGACGACTTTTTAGTATTGTTCATGTCTTTCCAGTTAGGTCCAAGCCACAACCACTCTTTTTTCCAGTCATTGTTCTTGATGTTGTTGATAAAATAACTGTAGCCGGGATACCAGTTAAAATAGGGTACCCCGAGACAGGCATCGGGGGCAATTTCACAGGCGCCCTCATAATCATAAGGGATCGCGGCGACATCAGCACCTTCTTTCTTCTTCTGATCTGCCACAATGAGCGCTTCTGTGGTGTCAATTCCAGAAATCACCACGTCATATCCTGAGTCAAAGAAGTTTTTAGCTACCTGGGTAGGATCGGAAGTGACTCCGGGAATGTTGAACCAGAATCCAATCCAGGAAATTTTAAAGGAAAGATCGGCCGGGTCTTTTTTTAGAACTTCTGTCCAAGCATACCGGGCTCCAAGGAAACAGGAAGCTGCAAGACGTTTTGTCTCATCATTGATCAGGGGGCCAAGGTATCCAATCTTTCCGGTTTTGGTGGTCATGGCTGCAGCAAATCCTGCCATCATTTGACCATACTCCATCTTACCCATAAGGTTGGAAAGGTTTTCGGGGGAGTCAGGGTTGAGGGCATCGTCTCCTGAAATATGAATAAACTTGATATCCGGGTGAAGTATTGCGGCTTCACGAATACCGTCTGTCATGTCGTCAGAGTTACCGATGATTAATTTCGCACCTTTAGAGACAAGATCATCGACAAGAAAAGGAATGGTAACCCCGGGGCGATCAGCAGGGTTGACCTTGTCAATATAAATCATCTTGCTGCCTGGAATGTTTCTTTCAATCTCTTTTCCTGCTTCAAAGTGAGCCTGGCTCCAGCCGTGGTCATTAGCGGGACCTACCATGAGCAGACCGAAAATGAAGGTGTCGGCTGATGCATGGCTCTGAGCGGGACTGAGCAGGAGCGCCACTGCTGCAACGAAGACTGCGAGTATCCCAGTGATTTTTCTGGTCATTTGTCTCTCCTTGTGATGGGTGTTAGATTGTACTACTGCAGTAAATTTTGTTCCTCACAACTGTTAATTTCAACAGGCGGAATAATCAGTTCGTGTTGAGCCCCAAGGCTGCGAACCATTTCCATAAAGACCGAGGGGAGGGGAAGCTCCTGGTCCAACATGAGCAGACCAAGACTTTCTGCCTGCTTGAGGAGTTGACTGGAATCACTGCCTTCCTGGTTGTCGCAGAGCACCTGAGTGCGGAGTGCGGCTGTGAGTGGGGTGTTCAGGTGTGGCAGACTGTTTCGCAGGTTGAGCAGTTCCTGTTCAATCAAGCTGCGGTGACTGTTGTAAAATCCCCGAAATTTTTCATCCGGGTTATGGGATCCGAAAATTTCGTTGGTGATGGCACCGGCGAGCATGGTCGTGGTAGCAGGGTTAAGATCAGGACGGGTTGTGCCAACCATTTCTCTGCATTCTTTAAAAAAGATCATCTGGATCACAGCTACCCCTTCACGCAGGATAGGGATAAGGCGTGAATCTCTATTGTCGGTCTTTTGGGTCATTGCTTTACATTACCACCTTAACAGCAGCGTGGTTTTTCAGGTTTTGATAGTATCTCAGCCGGGTTTCGTCATCTTCAAGTACCACCTCAACATTGACACTGCAGTACTTCCCACCGGAACTGGTATGGGAGAAGCTTACCAGGACTTCTTTTCCTGTTATTACGGTTGCAATGGCTTTTTTCAAGGCATCTTCACTTGTACCTATAACTTTGTAAGTCCAGGGGCAGGGGTATATTATATCAGGTTTTTCGTTACAGGAAAATGGCCTGGGAAAAGAGTCTGTAGTCATTGAATTATAAAATCATTGCGTTGATGATGTTTTTTATCTTCTGTCACAAAGAAAAAGGATTTTACCGATCCCTGTTGGAAGAGTCAAGATAAAGGGGAGATATCTTCTCAAAATATGACCTTGTCAGCAAAATTTTCTTTTCACATTATGTGGTAATGAATATCTATCCTGCAAGCATGAGGGTTGCGATGGTATTAGGTAGGTAGAATCACGTCTGAAAATGAAATTTTAACTTTTCAAAAGATGTGATTGGATGTAGGTTTCTTGCATTGAGATACTAAATTTACTTCCCCGCAGATCCCTGGGGAATCAGTTTGTGAGCGGAGGTTTTATGGTTAGGTTGAAGGCTGTTTTTACTTCAAAATGGAGAATGGAAATGGCTGTCGTGCTTTTTGCCAGTATTTTCTTTTTTGCAGCGCCTTCTTTTGCAGCAGGCCCTGATGATTTTGGTGAAGCTGATGAACTCCTGCTTTTTCAGGATATGACGTTGGTTGTTTCCGCGTCCAGGCAAAAGCAGCCCGCTAATCTTCTCTCTGCTCCGGTTACTGTTATTACTGCTGATGATTTGCACTATGGCGGGCACAATTCCATTGAAGAAGCACTTCGGTATGCACCAGGTGTGGACGTTGTTCAAATGGACAGGAATCGTTACGGGATCGGCATTCGAGGTCTCGAAGGATCATTCTCTGATAGAATGATGACGCTGATAGACGGAATGCCCATTGATAGTCCTGCATTTGGTGGTGCGGAATTCAGTTCCCTTCCAATTGTTATGGCAGATATTGAGAGAATCGAAATTGTACGTGGTTCCGGCGGTGCTGCCTGGGGCGCTAATGCCCTGTCAGGAGTCATCAATATAATTACCAAAGATCCAGACAGTGTGCCCGGTTTCTTTGTTTCATCGAGTGTGAGTGAATATTACGACAGTACATCCCAGATGCGTTATGCCGGCTCCTCCGATGAATGGGACTGGCTTGTATCTGCTGCCTATGAGGATATGAAATCCTCTGCAGATGTTCTTGATTTATCTGCTGATGAGGGAGGGGATGATTTTCTACGCCGTACCCTGGCCCGAGGTGAGTTTATTTATAAAAAGAGTTCGGAAACAATGATTACTTTTGGTGCCGGAATGACAGGCAGTGAAAGAGGGGCCTTTGAAATAGCAGGTGCAGACAGAGTAGGCGGGAAAAATGAGCTTAGTACCGCTAACGGTCATGTAAGGATTGATAACGTTTTCAGTGCCGAGACTTCCGGATATCTCCGCTGGGCTGGACGTTACCAGGATATGAATCGTCCTTCACATGGTTCTGTGAAATACCGGGTCGAGGAACATGATATTGAAGGCCAGGTGGATATGACAGGTTTTTCCGGGCATTCCCTAGCTTTTGGCGGCAATGTCAAGAGCACGATTATTAACAGTCGTCCGGTGCAAGCGAATGTCTTGACCCTTGCTGAAGAAAATGTGTATGAAAACTGGTTGGGAATTTTTGGTTCAGACAGGTATCAGCTTTCCAGCCAGCTCTTTTTTGAGGGGCAGTTGCGTGGGGACTATTATTCAGAGGGAGATTTCGACTGGTCGGGTCGGTTGTCCTCCATCTATGGGGTTGATTCAGAACTGGATCATGTTGTTCGTCTGAGTGTTGCCAAATCCTATCGGCAGCCTGTTGGATTTGTACGTGATTCAATCTTTTACAACGATGTGAACCTAGCTCCATATTCATTTATCTTGTCAGTTGCACCTGACATGGACTCCGAACAGGCCTGGTCCATTGAAGGCAGGTACCAGTGGAACTTCCTCAAGGGATTCAAGTTCAGAAGTGATCTTTATTACATATGGTACGAAAATTTAATTGGTGTTCAAGATGAATACGGAATCACAGAATCGGGTGTGCCGTTCTACAGTTATTTGGTCAATAACACTGGTGGTGCCAAAGGCTATGGAGTCGAATTTGAGCTTGATTATGAATCGGGGCCATTGATGTGGCGTATCTGGTACGCCTATAATAATTTTGAGACTGAGTTTGAAAAACAGTGTATTCGTTCATTTTTGCCAGCACCCAATAAGCTGGGCCTGAGTTTTCGCTGGGCCATTGATGAAAAATGGATTCTTAATGGACAATATGCCTATTCTGACCTGGTAGACAGAGATAAAAATGATTATTCGATAGATTCTTCCAATCACCTGGATATTACCATCTCAAGAAGGTTTTTGGAAAGTGGTGAAATGATGATCGGGGTCAGAGACCTTCTTGTCAAAGAGTATGAATCAGTCACTGGTGAGGAACAGGCCAGCAGCCATCCCTTTCCCGGGAGAACATTTTTCTGCCGGATTCAGTATACTTTCTGAGTTGGATATTTGTGTTTTTCTGCAAGAACACATACAACATAGTAGGTCAATGTCCGTTCTCGGCAGGGTACGGTGATATATTCAGGATTGTTGGCAGGTACCATGAGGCAGAATAAAATGAAAAAACAGGGTGTTCTGAGTCGGGTGTTCCGCGTCCTGTTCTGTCTCATAGTTTTGTCCGCTCTGCCAGGAAATGTCCGTGCTGACCAGGATGTTATCCTTGTCCTCAGCTCCGGCGCCACCCCTTACCAACAGGCTGCTGAAACCCTGAAAAGTATTTTTTCAACGCAGGATCTCAAAGTTCGGGTATTGCTGGCTGAAAGGATTTCCCGTCAGGACCCTGCTGAGCTGACCAGGAGGTACCCTGCTGAAATATGGGTCGCCATTGGCAGTCGGGCAGCCGGTTATCTTAACAGGGGTCTCCCTGAGTCAGTCTCTCTTGTGTATTGTATGGTGGCTGATCCCGACAAAAGTGGCCTGAAAAGTGGTCGGAAGAAGATAACTGGGGTCTCAGTTACCAAAACTGTCAAAGAACAGTTTGAAATAATCGGGGAAGCATTACCTGAGGTACGCTCGGTTGCAATGCTCTACAGGTCGTCATCAATAAAGAGTTTACAGAGTCTCGTTGATTTAAATACCCATCTTCCTGAAAACTGGACCCTTGAAAGTGTTGATATCGACACGACTGACTCCATGGCCGCAGCCATAGATGAGCTGTTCAGGAAGAAGGCTGATCTTATCTGGACCATGGCTGATTCTGCCATCTATAACAGGGCTACGGTGAACAACCTGCTGCTGTCATCACTCAGGCAGCAAGTTCCTGTCTTCGGATTTTCCGGATCTTTTGTGAAGGCCGGTGCTGTGCTGGGTCTTGGGACTAGTCCAGCCTTGCAGGGAGAGTATGCAGCAGCACTGGTGCTTGATCTTCTGGATGGTAAGCCTGTCGTGTCTGAGCCAGTTTCCAGTGGTGTCAGTCTAGTTATCAACAAAGCAGTGGCAGATAGGCTCGGACTTACATTTTCTGCTGACGTTCTGGCCCAGGCAACCATCATCGGAGGGGAATAGCCGATGCTGCCGCTTATGTCTCCTAAGACATATTCTCTTCGTACCAAGGCAACCCTTATTGTGGTAGCAGTGGTTGTGGTGAGCCTGACTCTTGCCACTGCAATTAACATAAGCCAGACTAATCAGCTTATTGAGTCGGAGCAGAAACGATCCGCCGAAGCCATTGTGCAGGGACTGGCTCAGGCGGCTGAACTGCCCATGATCGTCCAAGACAAACAGGAGCTTGACAGGATCATAGGAGGATTCCTCTGGAATGATCAAATCCAGTTTCTCGTTATTTATGATAACCAAAAAAATATTGTTGCTACGCGAAGCCTTGACGAGGAGGCCTTTGAAGCTTTCGTTAAAACAGGGAGGAAAGAGGGGTCCTTGATTGTTTCTCATCCTATTGTTTTTCAGACGGAAATAAACTTCTCCACTTGGTCATCATCGCTTTCCGTTGATAATTCAATGGAGGAAAAGGAGGTTGGTACAGTACTGGTTGCTCTTTCGCTAGGGGCTGTACGGCGTGATCAGATTCATCAGGCGTTTGTTTCGATGATTGCGGCACTTCTGGCTGCTGCCGTTGGTATTTTTTTGATTTTCAAAGGAATTGGAGAGTGGACTAAGCGTCTTGATGGCTTGGTCGGTGCTGCAGATGCCATGAAAAGTGGTGATTTTTCCTGTGCAATTCCCTGTGGTGGAAGAGACGAAGTCGGGAAACTGGCTGCAGCTTTCGAGGCAATGCGAAAGGCGGTCCAGCAACGTGACATAGAGTACCGGGAACTCAATAATTCTCTTCACGATCTGGTGTCAGAACGGACAGAAAAACTTGAACGGGCCATGGTCGAAGCCCAGACGGCCAATGAGGCAAAATCCAGTTTCCTCGCCAATATGAGCCATGAAATCAGGACTCCCATGAATGCAATTATTGGCATGGTGGGTCTTTCGCTGAACAAAAAACTAAACCCAAAGCTCCGTGAGTACCTGCTTACGGTAAGGTCTTCTGCTGAGTCATTGCTGGCAATCATTAATGATATCCTTGACTTCTCAAAGATTGAAGCTGGTAAAATAACCTTTGAGAAGGTTGATTTCCTACTCCCTCAGCTCTTTGATAAGCTGGTAAACCTTTTCAGTGATCAGGCCACCGCTAAAAATATTGAGTTTGTAGTTGGTATAGAACCGGGAATTCCGGTGGCTCTGCGTGGTGACCCGCTGCGCATGGAACAGGTTTTTATCAATCTTCTTGGTAATGCGATAAAGTTTACGGATAAGGGGGTTATTTTCGTTCACGCCACCCTGGATTCGGAGACTGCAAAAGGTGTGAGGATCCTCTTCTCTGTGAGTGATACCGGAGTGGGGATAGGTGAAGAGCAATATGAGTCTCTCTTTGAGCCTTTTACCCAGGCAGATGGTTCCATGACCCGGGAGTATGGTGGAACAGGGCTGGGTCTGTCCATATGTCGTCGGCTGGTTAATCTTCATGGTGGTGATATCTGGGTGCGGAGTAAGCCTGGTTCGGGAACCACAGTGTTTTTTACGGCGGAATTCGAAAGGCAGTCGGTTGAGCATGAAGTTCAGTATGTTGTGCCAGCAACAATACGTGGCTTACGAGTATTGATTATTGACGATAATGAGATGGTCAGGTGTGTAACATCAAAGATGCTTGAGGCGTTCCATTTTCATGTGGATGTGGTTCCTTCCTGTGGTGCGGCAAGGGACGTTGTCGGCGGGAGTATCTCACGATATGATATTATCCTGGTTGACTGGCGAATGCCGGAAGTCAACGGGCTTGAGTGTGTGCAGAGTCTTAGAAGCCTCGATGGTGCTGAAGAAATACCAATTGTCATGATGACAGCTTTCGGTGGTGATCGGGAGATAATGGAGGCCCGGGAAGCCGGTATAAATTATTTTCTCTCTAAGCCGGTCAGGCAATCACTGCTTTTTGACACCATTATGGATATATTTGACTATCCTGAGGCCATGCATGCATCCCTTGATGAACGAGAAGATGACAGGGAACTGGTCAGCTATGAACATCTGGTCGGTATGCGTATTCTACTTGCAGAAGATAATCGCATCAACCAGAATGTAGCAAGAGAGCTTTTAGAAAGTGTGGGGGCAACAGTTGCAATAGCCAATAATGGTCGGGAGGCGGTTGAGGTTCTCAAAGAGCACGGCAGGGATTTTGATGCTGTGCTTATGGATGTTCAAATGCCTGTGATGGATGGTCTCCAGGCAACTCAGGCAATCCGTGCGATGCCCGATCTTGTTGACCTGCCAGTGGTGGCGGTGACAGCGCATGCCATGCAGGGTGACCGTGAAAAGTGCATGAAGGCTGGTATGAATGATTATGTAGCCAAACCAATCACCCCTGAGCTTCTTTTTGGTGTCCTGTCCCGATTGGTCATGCCGGAGAAAAAAGAATCAGGTTATTCCGGGCAGCTCAAAATGTCCACTGTGCCCGAGGGTGAGAATCACATTCCGGAATCGTTGCCCGGGCTTCATGTTAAATCGGGCGTTACCAGAATGGCTGGGAATCTACGGGCCTATGTCAGGATGTTGAGTGATCTTGTCCAGTTTGGGGAGGATGTGGTACTGGGGCTACCTCATACCGTTGAGAATAGTATGGCGGATGCTATAAAAGAGGTACACACCTTGAAGGGCACTGCAGCAAATCTTTCGGCGTTACGACTGCAGGAGGTGAGTCTCAAACTTGAGCAGTCACTAAAGGAAGCATGTGGTGGCAATGATCAGAACAGTTGGCGTTCTGAAACGATAGCAACTGCATTTGAAAAAGATCTTGAACAGATAGGGGATTGCCTTGTTGAGCTGAGTGAAGCAGTTACAGAGTTGAAAACATTTTGCATGGAAACAGCAAGAAAAATATCAATAAAGCCGCTGTCCCCAGGTGATTGCGAAGAGATGCTTGATATACTGGGACAGCTACGGGTGATGACCCAAGAGTTTGACCCGCTGTCAGAAGAGTTCTGGGTGGAAAAGAAAACAAAATTTCAGGGTGTTGGGGTGGATGACGAAATGAACCGTATGCAAAGATATCTCGGAAATTATAATTTCGAGAAGGCAGCGAACTATATCAGTCTGCTGGAACAGGCTGTGGCGGAACAAGGGGTGAAGATGTGAGGACGCGACCCAGTACGGTTCTTCTTGTTGATGATATCCCCACCAATATTAAAATCCTGGTTGGGGCGCTTTGTGACGACTACCGTCTTGTGGTCGCCACCAGCGGACTTGATGCGATAAAGGCCGCACTGGAAAAAAAACCGGATCTTATTCTGCTTGATGTCATGATGCCCGGGATGGATGGTTATGAAGTGTGTAAACGCTTGAAGGCCCGTTCGGAGACAGCGGATATTCCAATCATTTTTGTGACAGCCATGGATGAGGAGAAAGATGAAACTCGCGGATTTCTTCTTGGGGCTGTGGACTATATCGTAAAGCCGGTAAATCCGGTGATTGTGAAGGCAAGGGTTCAAACCCATATTGCACTCTGTATGGCCAGTCGTGAACTGCAACGGCATCGGGATGACCTTGAGGAGATAGTACGTGAGCGAACCCGTGCACTTCGGGAAACTCAGATCGAAATTACGAATCGGCTGGTTCAGGCCGCCGAATATCATGATCATCAGGCCAGTCGCCATATTACCAGAATGGCACACTATTGTGTTATTTTGGGACGTGCCCATGGAATGAAAGAAAATGAACTGACACTGCTTTTTCATGCCAGTGCCATGCACGACATTGGAAAACTTGGTATCAGTGATGTTATATTACATAAAAGAGGGACCCTTACTCCCGATGAATTTGAGGAGATGAAACGCCACACCCTGATTGGTGCTGATCTTCTCTATGGCGTCGATAATGAACTTATGAATATGGCACACCTCATTGCTCTTACTCACCATGAAAAATGGGATGGAACCGGATTCCCACTGGGCTTGCAGGAAGAGGAAATTCCATTCTCTGGCCGTATCGCTGCAGTGTGTGATGTTTTTGATGCACTCTCCTCGAAGCGTCCATATAAAGAGGCTTGGCCACTTGAAGAGGCAAAAAAGGTGATTGTGGAGCAGAAAGGGATACATTTTGATCCCTATGTTGTAGATTTGTTTCTCGACAACTACGTGAGAGTGGAGCAGGTATATAACCAGGTGAAGTAGTCCTATGATGAAACTCGAGCCTTGCCGCAGTGATATTTTCTGTTTTGATCAGAAGTTTGTTGACGCCATTCCAGCACCTGTTTTTATGCAGGATGCCAAGGGGGAACTCCTTGGGGCAAACAGTTCCTTTAGGAAGTTTTTTGGGATCAGCGGGGAAGTTTCTGTGGCTATTGACCTGTATGGGATATTTGGCAGGGAGGCTGAAGAGAAAAGTCGTGAGATGGATGACAGGATTCTTGATCATGGCGGAGAGGAAACCTTTGAGGTCATGGTGCATTCCCCGGGGAATCGTGAGAGTTCCGTCATCTTCCATAAGGCCGCTGTTACCAGTGAAGGGGGGATTGTTCTTGGAATTGTAACCACACTCCTTGATCGAACAAAACAGAGACAGACAGAGCAGCAACTGCGTCATGCCCAGAAAATGGAGGCCATTGGTACTCTCGCAGGTGGTATTGCCCACGATTTTAATAATGTGTTAACACCTATCATTGGCTATGCCGAGATTATGCGGCTTATGGGGGAACGGGATAAGAAAACTGATCCGACATCCATGCAGTTTGTCAGTGAAATTCTTGTGGCTGCCAAGCGTGCTAAAAGTCTGGTTGAGCAGATCCTTACCTTTTCAAGGGGGCAGGAACAGAAGGAACAACCTCAGTTTCTGCATCCAATAGTGAAAGAGGTTATGAAACTTCTTCAGGTGACCCTGCCCTCTACCATCGACGTTCGTGAGAAAATTGATCCGGGATGCGGTATGGTTTCTGTGGACCCGGTACAACTACATCAAGTCCTGCTCAACCTCTGCACGAATAGTGCTCAGGCCATAGGGGAGGACAAGGGTATACTGACAGTGACGCTGCAGAGAGGGGAGCCGGACATTACAGGTAAAGAGTGGGTTGAGTTGCGTGTCGCCGATAATGGTCCAGGGATTCCGATTGATCTTCAGGAACGGGTTTTTGAACCTTATTTTACAACAAAGGAGAAGGGGCAGGGAACAGGAATGGGGTTGGCCATGGTTCACGGTATTGTGAGTAAGTGTGGTGGTCGTATTGGCCTGACCAGTGAAGAGGGGGAAGGAACCATTTTTACTCTCTACTTCCCGCTTGTCCCGCCGGAAAACAGTGCGGGACAAGTGAGTAACGAACAGAGCGCAGGGCTTGCTGGAAGCGAGCATATCATGGTAGTTGATGACCAGGATGCGGTATTGCGGGTTACCAGGAAAATTCTGCAGACCCTTGGCTATCAGGTGACCATTTGTGCTTCATCCAGGGAAGCCTTGGAACTTTTCACCTCTAAACCTGATGATTTTGATCTGGTCATTACGGACCTTACTATGCCAGGGTTGACGGGACTTGAACTCTGCGTAGCTATACAGAAATGCAGTGATACGATTCCGGTCATACTCTGTTCCGGGTATGGTGCGAAGTTGTCACAGGAAAAATTGAAATCGACTGGATTTGCAGCCTGGTTTACAAAACCGGTGACACTTCAGAAACTGGCGACTACTATCCGTTCTGTACTGGACGATTCAGGGGTATAATATTCCTGAAAATATATATACCACCAGTGGTTATGTTGCCTGGTGGTTGATCCGGCTTATCTGGTCATTGAGCGTCCAGAAATCATAGATAATACCAATCAGCAAGAGACCGCCTGTCAGGAGATAGATAATGCCTGATAACCATTTTCCCTGGTAGAACCGGTGGATACCAAAAAATCCAAGGAATGTCAGGAGAATCCAGGCAACGTTGTAGTCAACAGGTCCAGGCTGGAAGGCAGCGGATGCATCTTGGCTCATTCCCGGAATGAGGAAAAGATCAACTATCCAGCCAACAAAGAAGAGGCCGAAGGTGAAAAAATAAATTGTCCCTGATATCGGGCGGCCATAATAAAAACGGTGAGCGCCAAGGAAGCCGAAAATCCACAGGATATAGCCTATGACAGGGGTGTGAGATTCTTCGATGTGGTGTTCCATCTTTCAGTACTCTATTGAGATTGGCAACTGATAGGAAATCAGTCAAGAAAATTTTTCATTGCTGTGATGTGCAGCCAGGCCTCCAGAATACGATCCTCGGAGATTTTGTTTTCGGTAACGGCGATGAGGACAGCCGCAATTGCACGTTGCAGAAATCCTGGGTCATATTCCAGATTATTGCCTATAATAATCATATCTACACCAGCTGCAAGGGCATGGCATACGGATTCTTCAAGACCGTATTGGTCCGTTATGGCCTTCATCTGCAGGTCATCGGTGATGGTAACTCCTTTGAAACCGAGTTGATTACGCAGCAGATCACGGCATACGGCACGAGAGAGGCTTGTTGGGAATTCTTTGTCAAAACTCTGATGGAAGAGATGGCCAAGCATCACACTGTCTACCAGATTACCGTTGTCTCGTTGTATAAGTTCAGCAAAGGGGACTAATTCTTCTTTCTGCCAGCTGCTGCTGATATCGGTGAAACCGAGGTGGGAATCATTTCTCGAGCTTCCATGGCCCGGGAAATGTTTGAGGCAGGAGATGACTTTCTGTCTTTTATGTTCGGTAATCCAGGTTTCAGCATGGCAGATCACGCAGTTCGGGTCAGCTGAAAAGCTTCGCTCAAGCCTTCCGATTACCGGATTTTCCGGGAAAGTGTTGAGGTCAACTACGGGGGCCAGGTTGAAGTTAATACCTAGTCTTGCAAGGGTTTGTGCCGTACAGGATGCATGCAGTGCTGTGAGCATGGGGTCATTGTTGTGGCCGAGCTGCGCAGCACTTACGGTTGCCGGAAATCCTCTTTCAGGTTTGAGTCTGCGAACCTTTCCTCCTTCCTGATCTACTGCAACCAGCAGTGGAGAGCTGCTCTGTTGCTGAAGGGATGAGGTCAGTTGTTTGAGCTGGCCCGGGTTGATAACATTGTTCTGGTTTTCACTTTTGGCCAGGAGCCGGTCAAAAAGGATCACTCCACCCAGATTTCTCTCTCTGATATCAACTGCTATGGGGTGGTCTGCGTCAATGGATGACCCTCTAAAACCGATGATGAAAAGCTGGCCGATAATGTTTTCTAATTTCATAGTTTTTTAATGGCAATGCTGGTAGTGGTTGCTGTTAAGGAAGAGAATACTTTTTTATCGGAACGTGACATGATGGACTATTCATTGGATATTATAGAGTACTTTTTTAAGGTCACTGAGGAGAAATGGTTTTATCAGCATTGCCGAAAAACCGTAGTTCTGGTAGCTGGCCATTACCGGATCGTTGGAATAGCCACTGGCAACAATGATCCTGGCTTGGGGGTCAATCTGCAGCAGTCTGGTGCCGGCCTCTTTTCCTCCCATTCCTCCAGGTATGGTCAGATCCATGATAACAACGTCAAATGGCTTCCCTGCTTCCATGGCTTTTTCGTAAAGAGTAAGTGCATCTGATCCATTTGAAACAGTTTCGACAGTATGTTCCAGAACAGTCAGCATTTCTCGCGCCAGGTTGAGTAACATTTGTTCGTCATCCATGACAAGAATATGCAGATGGTTTTTTGAGGCAGGTACAATGTTTCCTGATGCTGTAGGTGGTGGAGCCAGAGTATGAGAAATAGGAAGCCTCATCGAAAAAAAGGTGCCTTTGCCGGGGGGCGATTCAACAACGAGTATGCCGTCATGCTTTTGGATGATGGAGTGACAGATGGCCAAGCCCAGACCACTTCCCTGCTGTTTGGTGGAGAAGTATGGATCAAATATTTTTTCAAGGATGTTCGCCGGGATACCTGGCCCATTATCTTTGATGGTTACATGGACACAACCTGAGGATAAAATTTTGTGGTCGGGGCAGCTGCAGCAGTTTTCTGCAGTTATCTCAATGTAGCCTCCATCCTTATCCATGGCTTGCCGACTGTTGATAATAATGTTCTGTATAACCTGGCCAATTTGACCGGGGTCAATATCGACTTGCCACAGGTCATCTGGTGCCAGGAGTTTGTATTGGATGTTGCTCCCCCTCAGAATGAACTCGGCATTATCGTTGATGATCTCTGTCAGGTTGGCGGATTCTCGGAGTGGTTTTCCTCCTTTTGAGAACGTGAGGAGTTGTTGCGTGAGGTGTCTTGCGCGCTGTGAGGCTTTTTCGGCTTCAGCCAGAAGTGTGTTAAGGCGACTGTCCTTTTCAAGTTCAAGTCGAACAAGATTTATATTGCCAAGGATTGCGGAGAGCAGATTGTTGAAATCATGGGCAATACCTCCTGCGAGGACGCCAACTGATTCAAGCTTCTGGATTTTCAGGACCTCTTTTTCAAGGCGCTGTTTTTCGGTGACATCCCTGAATACCAGCACTACCCCGACAATTTTACTTGATGTGTCAAAAATGGGGGCTGCACTGTCTGCGATCTCCTTTATGCTGCCATCTTTGGCGATTAGTGATGTGTTGCCGGAGAGTTCAACGTGAAGGCCTGTGGAGAGAACTTCCCAGGCAGGATTCATGATGGGGGTTCCATCTTTTGTGTCGACAAGTTGCAGGACATTGTCCAGGTTCTGGCCGGCAGCCTCCTGTTGCGACCATCCGGTGAGCGCTTCAGCAATTTTATTCACCAGTATCACTGTTCCCTGATTATCAGTGGTGATAACGCCATCACCAATACTTCTTAAGGTGATGGCCAGCTGCTCTTTTTCTGCTGCAAGGCTTTCAGCTGCTCTTTTCTGGTCGTCAATGTCACGAATCACTGAGAGGACACCGGTTTTATTACCGTAGGTAAAAGGCCTGAGAGACACATCTACCCAGAAGAGATGGCCATTTCTCTTTTTCCCCTGCCATTCAAAGCGAAGATGATCAACATACTCGAGTTGCCTGATTTTTTCCCCGGCCTCTTCCATGGTGTATGGTGGCACCCCGGAGCTGATATCTCCTATGGTCATGTTAATGAGTTCTTCTGGCGTATATCCATACAGCACTTCAATGGCCTCGTTCGCCTCAAGAACCTTTCCTGAACCAGCTTCGTGAAGAATGATGGCATCACGTGGGGCATTGTAAATGGCACGATATTTTTCTTCACGGTTGATAAGGGTGTTTACCATACCGATGATATTCTTTTTTACAGTTGCAAGTTCCAGGATGAAGGTGCCCGAGAGATGGGTCTGGATGTTTCCTTTGCTGAGCTGTTCGGCATAATCGGCCAGGCGAAGAGTGGGGGCGATGATAAAACGGTGTATGGGCAGGGTGCAGAGGCTGGCAATAAACAACATGAAAAAGAGAACAGTCAGGCTGATTATAATAAAGAGATTGCGCGGGGCGAAGAGTTCCTTTTTGTCCATGGCTAGTCCGACATAGGCATTCCAGTAAGAGAAAAACTGAGTAACTGCAATTCTCCTAGTGGTCCTATTTCGGTATTCAATCATCTGTTTGGTGTCTTTAAGCTGTGTAAATAGGGAGTTGAGGTTTGAAGTGTCTTGGGCTGAGAAATCTTTGGAAAGAATGATATCCCCGTCTTTACTGATGACAAATATTGTCCCAGTCTTTTTATACTGGTAGTGACGGAGATTGGTGATTGCATTTTTCTTGATTTCGTTAAGATGGGTCTGGGAATCTTCAAGACCTATTCTTTCCAGGGTTTTGTAGCGGAACGCAATGGGTTCAATGAGTGAGTTAAGTTCCTTATGAAGGATTTCGTTACCAAATTCTGAGGTAATAGTATTGATGATGTAGGTGCCGGTCAGGAGCAGAGGGATGGATGCAATGGTGATGAGCAGAATTATTCCTGCAACAAAGAGTGATTGGATAGACTTGAAATGGAAGGTGAGAACATTTAAAAAATTCATTTATTTAATTACAATATCCACAGATTCCAATGCTGCAAAAGGAACTTGCATGTTGAGCCTGGCGGCGGCGTTTACATTGATAAAAGCAATCTGCCTCGCTGGTCGAGGCACCGTCTGTTCAATGGATAGCTTATCGTTAAATATATCGGCTGTCATTTCCGCGGCCTGCTCTCCACAATAACGAAAAGGATTAAAGAGTCCTGCTACTATATTACCCTCCTGGACATATTTTTCGAGGTCCCCTTTTTCTATGTCTAACGTAAAAGAGGTGATAACTGGAAGATTGCTGGCCGCAAGCTCCTGACGTTTCTGAAAGGAACCGACAATACCGCCAAAGGCCTGGATGTTTCTTTTCCGGAGTTCTGTTAGAACCTGATCGACTCCCAAGGCAATATCCAGAAAATGAATGGTGATGCCGTGGTGATCTGCGATTGCTAACTGCTCGTAAGTAGATTTGAAGATCATGTCGGCAGGAATGTTGGAGTTGTATACATAGGCGTAATGCTTTATTCCGGGAATAAGGAGGCTGGCAAGTCTCAGGATTTTTTCCGGTGGGTACATGAGATAAATTCCTGAGATGTTGGTGCCCGGTTGTCCATTGGTGGCGGGGAGGATCTTCATTGCCACAGATTTGAGTACTGGTACGAAGAGCTGGGGGGTTCTGGTTTCTTTAAGTATTTCTCTGGCTGGCATGGATACCCAGCCACAGGTGATGATCATGTCTGCCTTGTCCTTCCATTCGTTGACGGCTTTCAGGACATCGGGTATCGAACTCTTATCTGCGCTTCTGGTGAGAACGTCAATGTATTCAACCTGCTCTCCTTCCTTGTAACCCTGTAGGGCCATAGTCTTTTTAAAACCATCTATAACGGTAGTGAAATGGGAGATGGGAATCTGGTACCGTATGAAAACAACCCGTTTACCCTCTGCCACCGCGTCATGGATGGGAAGTGTCAATGTCAGTAAAAAGAATAGAGTAGATATTATTTTGTTCATTGGGGCAACCTGGGATCATTGTGGGTTGATCTGTTATTTATAGCTTATATGCTCCTGAAACGCGGGTCAAGAAACTATATAGTTCAGAGGCTGTATCTGGACCACTGAACTTTTTGGTTTTCCGGTCCTTTTCCTGTATCACCCTGAGTCCGTGAGTGTTTGATGGAGGTGTATATGGGGAGGAAGGTTTTTTTTGCAAATAGTCAAAAATATGACACAAAGGTGGGCGTGCGGAATTTTCAACAGGAAGAGAAATGTGTCATGTCAAAAAAATGAACGCACATGGAGCTCCGGGAGGGGTGTTGTATAATGTCTTATAATTTAAGGACTAATGTAAGACAGGATTCCGGTGTTGTAGCCTTTGGAAGGTTTTTGAGCTTTTGGTACAGCAATTGCATAGTTCAAAATTACAGATGTTCCTTAAGGTTTTTTACCTTTGTTCCGATACAAGTATTAACCGTAAGAATTCATACAGAGGAAAGCATATAATGAGTATTACAACGTCTTCATCGCACATAACTCCAACCGATCAGAAGCATGGTGGTATGGATCAGGTAATGGTTGAGCTTGACCATTTTCGGCGACAGACAGAACGTCTTGATCTCATGAACAAGCTGCATGGCCGGATGGCGGGTGTACTTGATGTTTCTGGAATGATAGAGTCCTACTCTATCTGGCTGATGCCTCAGGTTGAGCATGAGCTTGTGGGTTATAAGAATCAGGTTCGTGCCAAAAAACATCTTTTCTGTTCCGGACATGGTCCAAAGCGTCGTTCCATCATTGCATTTGCAGAAAAGATCTTGAACAATACCGACAGGGAAGCCAGAGCTTATATGAGTGAGGATGGCCATTATGCTCACAAATGGCTTATTGAAACTGCCGAGGATGCGGGTATCCTGATTATTTTAAAAGATGGAAATGCCCTGACGGATAATGAAATAAGCCTTATTAATGAGTCCCTCCTCATTCTTGCTGAATCACTGCGACGTGGTCTTGAATATGAGGAACTTTTTGAGAGTTCACGAAAAGACACCCTGACAGGCTTGGCCAACAGAAGGGTATTTGAAGAACGTATTCGTGACATTATGCTTGGCGCCATGCGTTACAACAGACCACTCACCATGGCATCCCTTGACCTCGATCATTTTAAGCAGATCAATGACAACCTTGGTCATCAGCAGGGTGACCGGGTACTTAAACAGGTTGCTGAAGTGTTCCGTGATGGTATTCGCTCGACGGATCTTCTGGTGCGTATTGGTGGTGATGAGTTTCTGCTGGTGATGGACGACACTGATCATAAGCAGGGGAGAATACTCGCGGAACGTCTCTGTAAAGCAGTTGATGGATTAGGTATCTGGGCCAATGCCGGGACGAAACTGGGTGTTTCCATAGGGATGACACAGTGGAAAGTAGAAGAGACACTTGATGAATGGATGCAGCGGGTTGATGACATTCTTTATAATGCCAAATCTGATGGTCGGTCGCGGGTAAATGTCAGTTAGTATCCAGATAATACTTAACAAAAAAGGCCGATCCTGTTGAGGGTCGGCTTTTTTTTTGTGTTGTTCCTGAATACTGTTACTGGGAATCTTATTCGAGGCTGATGTTTATGGGGATGATATGCATCTCTTTCTGACGTTGTTCGGTGTGGCCCAGGGTCCACTCTTTACAGCTAGCGAGGTCTCCCAGAAGCCTATCCACATCAGCCACAATACCGCTTACATTGATAATGGGATGTCTGCTGAATACTTGAGGCAGGCCCTGGGTCAGATTACAGGCTAGGCAGCAACCGGGACGTTCGCGCAGTCGCAGTTCCATGGTGAGGTTGTTTCCATTGATCCCGCCGTAAGCGAGTTCGATATCGTATGCTCCTTCACTGGCATCGCCAAACAGAGCTTCAAAAAAATCATTTGTACGTTCTTTGGGAAAGAGCTGATTCAGGGTTTCCCGGGTGAAGAGGGCGTCAATTTTACTTGTGTCCATGGTTCTGTTCTCTGTTGAATTTTAGGTCGTTGTCCCAAATCCGTAGCGTTTGCTGGTAATGCAGCCTGTTTTCTTGAACACATTGATTCTGCTAGACTCTATCAGGATTCAAAGAGAACAGGATACGCCGGTAGCGAACGCCCCGAAGGGAATCGAGTGATTTCTTTAATATGGCCAATCACAAATTCTATGCTTATTTTTCTGCTACTACTATAAACCTCCAGGTACTCCTGTCAACCAACGTTGCAGCACAAAAGTCTCTGTGGTAATGTAGCGGCCATGGAAAAAATTACTTCTCAAAATGGGACGAATTCTCCGGTTCCCTCTGTTAATCTTGATGAACTCAATCCATCTCAGCGTGCCGCAGTTACAAGTACTGAAGGGCCGCTGCTTGTTATTGCCGGTGCGGGAAGTGGCAAAACCAGAACCTTGGTGTACAGGGTTGCATACCTACTGGAACAGGGTGTGGATCCTGAGAAAATTCTCTTGCTCACTTTCACCAGAAAGGCTTCCCAGGAGATGTTGTGGCGGGCGGGGAAGTTGCTCAATGATACCTGTCGCCGTGTAGTTGGCGGGACCTTTCACGGTATCGCCAATATGTTGCTTCGCAGGCATGGGCATCATCTCGGTTTTGGTTCCTCTTTTACCATCATTGATCGGGCCGATGCGGAGGGAACCATTAACCTGTTGAAAGGTTCCCTTGGTCTCACCGGTAAAGATCGGCAGTTTCCTACCAAAAGAGTGCTGGTTAATATCTTGTCAGGATCTGTTAACAAATCCATTCCCATTGATGATCTGATTTACGAGCATTATTCCCATCTCAGTGAGCATGTTGATGATATTTTTAATCTTAACAAGCATTACCGGGAGTTTAAATTTAACAATGGACTTATGGATTATGATGATCTCCTGGTGAACTGGAAACGGCTTCTTGCTGAAGTTCCAGAAGCGCGTGAGGAGATAGCTGCAAGGTATACACACATCATGGTGGATGAGTATCAGGACACTAATCTTATCCAGGCGGATATTGTTCGCCTGCTGGCCTATGGTCATAAAAACGTGATGGTTGTTGGAGATGACTCGCAGTCTATCTACTCCTTTCGGGGAGCTGACTTTTATAACATCATGCGTTTTCCCAAGGTATTCGAAGAGACAAAGATTATCAAACTTGAGGAAAATTATCGCTCCAGTCAACCGATTCTATCCCTCACCAATGATATTATCCGCAATGCCACCGAAAAATATGCCAAAACACTATTTACACAGATTGAGGGGAACCATAAACCACGTCTTTTTGCTGGCAGTGATGAGCGGGAAGAGGCATTGTTTGTTGCAGGGAAGATTGCAGGCTTACGTGCAAAAGGCATCGAGCTGAATAACATAGCAGTTCTGTTTCGCTCCGGTTTCCACTCCTATAAGCTTGAGATGGAACTGAATGCCACCGGTGTTGATTTTGAGAAACGTGGAGGCCTGAAACTCACAGAGTCTGCGCACATGAAGGATATGATAGCTTTCCTCCGACTTCGGGTGAACTCCCTGGACACCCTTTCCTGGAATCGCATCCTGCTGCATCTTAATAAGGTGGGCCCAAAAACTGCCAGAAAAATTGCCGATGCTATTTCTGACAGTGGGAATCCGGGGCAGGCACTGGCGGAATATCCCTGCGGCAAATCGTGGCAGCATGGTGTGGTAAGACTGGCACAGCTCTTCATGGATATGGAGCAGGAGACTCGCCCGGGTACTCTCTATGAAATGGTATGGAGCTACTATCAGCCACTGTTTGAGAAAATATACCGCGATGATTTTCCAAAACGTCAAAAGGATCTGGATCAGTTGAAATCCATTGTGGCTGGCTATGAGGATCTGCAGAGTTTTGTTGATGATACCACGCTTGATCCACCTGAGACGGTAGGAGGGGGGACGGGCGAAGATAAGGAGAAAATGATACTTTCCACTATCCACTCCTCAAAAGGCCTGGAATGGGATGCTGTCTTTGTTATGGGGCTGGCAGATGGGCGTTTTCCTCATGCCTCGGCAGAATCTGGAGAACAGTGGGAGGAGGAGCGAAGGCTCCTTTATGTGGCCGCAACACGGGCCAGGAAATATTTATATCTCTCTTATCCCCGAGTGCTTATGACACCTGATCGGCAGTTCAGGAGGGTGGGGATGTCTCCTTTTTTGTCTGAGCTGCGCGCTGGTCTTTTTGAGCGGCTTGATATTGATAGAAATAACAGCAGTGGCCCTTCCTGTTTGTCTGCCAGATCTTCAGTTTCAAGTGCCATGAATTTTCCAAGGAAGGCGAAGAAGACAAAATTGTCAACGAAGGATCTTGAAAAAGGGGTTCGGGTAAAACATCCATTCTTTGGTGAAGGAGTGGTGTGCGGAGCGCCCAAAGGACGCTCGGTGGATGTGAGTTTCCTGAGGCATGGTCTTAAAACGTTGCACCTTGACTACGCAAAACTCTCCATTGTTTGAAAATCATATGAACTACACACAGGCCTGGGACTATCTCGACAGCCTCCAGTTTCACAAGATAAAGCTTGGTCTTGATGCCATGCACTCTTTCATGGCAAGAGTCGGTAATCCGGAAAAATCTCTGAAAACAGTCCATGTGGCGGGGACTAACGGTAAGGGGTCGATGAGTATGACCTTGATGACGATTCTCTCCAAGGCTGGGTATCGTGTGGGCTTATACACCTCACCCCATTTGAGTTCAGTTCGGGAACGGTTCAGGATAAATGATACTTTTATAACTGAATCTAAATTTGCAGAGCTGGCATCCCGGATTCGTGGAGTGCTGGGTGATGACAAAATAACCTATTTTGAATTCACCACGGCACTGGCGTTTCTTTGGTTCAGTGAGGAGAATCCTGATATGGTGGTGCTGGAAACCGGACTTGGTGGCAGGCTTGATGCCACCAATATTGTCAGTCCTCTGGTTGCGGTTATTACGAATGTGAGCATGGATCATGAAGCATATCTTGGTGATACCATCTCAGCGGTAGCTTTTGAGAAGGCTGGAATAATAAAACCCGGCGTTCCTGTCGTGTCTGCAGTGAAGGAAGGTGCCGGTCTTACCGAGATAGTGGCGAGCTGTGAAAAAAACAGGGCGAGGCTGCTCCTGTTTGGTAGGGATTTCGGAGCGGGTCTCACTGCTGATGGTCTGTGGCAGTGGCTAGGTAATAAGGATTTCAGTAACAGTTTGTATAAAGGTCTGCGCTGTTCAATGAAGGGTGGTTACCAGGTGGAAAACGCCTCGCTTGCCCTTGCGGTTCTCGAACTGTTGAAGACGGAGGGGCTGAAAGTCTCAGAGGCTTGTATCCGTCAGGGTTTGGCATCTGTCCATTGGCCTGGACGTCAGGAGTATTTTTGCCTGGATCGTTCTTCCAGGAAAGTGGTTTCAGAAACCGGGAACACGGGGACAGTGGCCTACTTACTAGATGGCGCACATAATCCAGCGGGGGTGGAATCCCTAGTTGCAACACTGAAAATAGAGTGCAGCCATAAGCGTTTGATCCTTGTCTGGGGAGCGATGACGGATAAAGATCTACAAAAGACACTGGCCCTGATAGCTCCCCTTGCTGATACCATTATCTTTACCAAACCTGTAGGAGAACGCTCAGCAGAACCTGATGAATTACTGGCAAATGTACCAGCTGGCGCCAAAGAGAGGTGCGTCATCCAGCCTGATGTCAGCATTGCCATCGAAAAGGCTGAGGAGCTGGCAGGGGGGGGGGATCTTATCCTGGTTGCAGGTTCCCTTTATTTAATCGGGGCAGCGCGTACCTTGCTTCTTGGAGAACTTGTGAAATGAGCAGCAGAGATTTCTTCGATTTTGATGCACCTGATGATGCCCATATGCGAACCCAAAGAGCCAAGGCTCGGGATCTCCGTAAGAGCCGTTGGTGGCAGCAGAAAACATCTACTGGGAAATGCCATTACTGCGACAGAAAAACGATCTATAAAAACATCACCATGGATCATCTGGTTCCCCTCTCTAGGGGTGGGCTCAGTACCAAAGATAATCTTGTTCCCTGTTGTAAGTCCTGCAACAGTAAAAAGAAAAGTATGCTCCCCCTCGAATGGGAGGAGTACCTTCGTCGTTTGTAGATTGTATTCCTGCCTCTCAATCTGTTCATCAATTCCTAAAATTAAGAAGAACACCTATTCCTATTTTATTTATTTTTGGTATGATTGCTGACTTTCTTAAGTAAATACAAAAATAAAACAGGAGAATTTGATGAAACTTGGTGACATTTCGATAAAAATAAAAATAATAGCAGCTTTTTGCTTTATGGCGCTGCTGGCAGGAGTGATTGGGGTTAATGGTTATCTATCAACCAACACACTTAGAGAATCGGCAACAGTTGTGGATTCTGCCATGGAGATGAAGCTTGCTGTGCGTGGTGACATGCAGATGATCATGGAGCTCCTGGCCTCAGAGGATACAAGGCGGCTTGAGGCAGTATGGGAGGAGCATCTTCAGTTTGTAAAGGCATTTGACTTTTTTCAAGATGCCATTTTAAATGGTTCGGAAACCGCTGCAGGTACGCTTTATGCAGCAAAAGATGGAAAAGTTATACGACTCCTGAAAGAGGCTGATAATCTACATAATAGCCAGTTTATAGTTGGAATCAAAAATATATATACACTGAAAAAAGACATTATTAGTTCTGAAGAAGTAGATGGAAAAAAGATGAATGCTCTTTCGGAGATAGATAGTAGAACCGATGCGGTGGGCGAAAAACTCATGATGATGTTGGGTGGGGTTGTAGAGCAGGCTGGAAGAGAAATGGAATCTGTGATGCAGAGTATTCTCTATAGGACTATTTCCGTCACTGTGGTGGCGATACTGTTTGCTGTGATTGGCGGTTTTCTTCTTGCGACTCGGATCACCGGACCACTTAATGAAGCGGTTTCTTTTGCTGAAAGATTGAAAAATGGAGATTTGACTGGAAAGCTGTCAATTGTTCAGAAAGATGAAGTTGGTGTTTTGGCTGATGCTCTTAATAAGATGAGTGCGGATTTACGGGTGATGTTTCAGGATATAACATCTGGAACAAAGACATTATCCACTGCGTCAACAGAGCTTACAGAAATATCGAAAGAGATGTTAGCCAATGCTGAGGAGACAACGGGACGTGCTAATACTGTTGCCACAGCTGCAGAGGAGATGAGCGCTAATATGGGATCCGTTGCTGCGGCCACCGAAGAGACCTCTGTGAATGTAAACATGGTTGCGTCAGCTGCAGAAGAGATGTCAGCTACCATTGCTGAAATTTCTACCAATACTGAGCAGACCCAATCTATTACCAGGACTGCTGTCGCTCAGTCGGTAAACGCATCAACTCAGATAAAGGAGCTTGGAAATGCCGCTCTTGAAATAGGTAAAGTTACAGAGACCATAACTGAAATTTCAGAACAGACCAACCTGCTTGCACTCAATGCCACAATTGAGGCAGCACGTGCCGGTGAGGCTGGTAAGGGATTTGCGGTGGTTGCAAACGAAATTAAAGACCTGGCAAAGCAGACATCCGAGGCCACAGGGCAGATTAAGGAGAAGATTGAAGCTATTCAGAGTGCCAGTAGGGGGTCTGTTACGGAAATTTCGCAGATATCTGAGGTTATCAATGAAATAGACGGCAAAATATCAATGGTTGTGCAGACCGTGCACGAACAGTCAAGCGCAACTCAGGAAATAGCTGAGAATATCAGCCAGGCTTCTCAGGGAATCCAAGAGGTAAATGAGAATGTTGCACAGGCGTCATCTGTTACCGGTGAGATTGCTTCTGATATTGCGGGAGTGGGCCAGTCATCAAAAGATATAAGTGGGAATAGTTCTCAGGTAAATATGAAGGCTGAAGGTCTTGAAGAACTGGCTGGGACTTTAACAGATCTGGTGAAAAGGTTTAAGGTATGATTTCTGACGGAGCTGTAAAATGGAGAGATAAGGTGATTTCTGGTGAAAGTTGTCGCCTTATCATCCATTATAGATTGTTTCCAGTAAACCAGAATCCGTGAACATTGTATATACTTTTCCGGTAAAAATTGAGTTGGTAATTCAGGGAAGAGTCTGGTAAAAGAAGTGCTTGTCGTTTGTCATCAGGGTTGCAGGAAGAAGTAATAGCAACAGCCTGGTTAACAATGATGGCGTCGTAAAAAGGATCAAAACCTGCTATGGGCGGGTAGCTCAGTTGGATAGAGTGTCAGCCTCCGAAGCTGAAAGTCGTGGGTTCGAATCCCACCTCGCCCACCAGACTTAATTGAGAATTGGTGCAATTGTATCGCTTAACTGTCTCAGATCAAATGGTTTGGTAATGGCAGCAATAAAGCCATGCTTATGATAGCTGGCCATTACCGGATCGTTTGAATAGCCACTCGCTACAATTATTTTAGCGTCAGGATCAATCTTTAAAAGTTTCTCTGCAGCCTCCTGCCCTCCCATCCCTCCCGGAATAGTTAAGTCCATGATGACGATATCTACCGGGGTTCCACTATCCTGCAGTTCCTGATATTTATTAATTGCATGCAGCCCGTCTTCTACAAGGATTGCCTTGTGGCCGAGGGTCGAAAGTTGCAGCGCCGCAACATCACGAAGCATTTTCTCGTCATCCATAACCATGATTGTGGCAGACCGTACAGCGGCCCGCACACTTGCCTCTTCGGTGTTATCCCTGTCTGTTGCTTGAGAACGTATAGCGGGAAGATATATGGTGAAGATCGTACCCTTTCCTATATTGGAAGACACCGTGATATACCCTTCATGCTTATTGATGATTGAGTGACAGATTGCCAGGCCAAGTCCGCTGCCCTCCTGTTTCGTTGTAAAATACGGGTCGAATATCTTATCTAAAATAGCTTTGGGTATCCCAACCCCATTGTCCTGTATGGAGATACGGACATAATCGCCGGCATCCACGCTGAGCAGGGTTTCTGCTGCAGTGTCTGTCACATTGGCACAGTGGACGACGATAGTCCCTCCTTCCGGCATGGCATGTTTGGCATTAATGGTAATATTTTGGATGACCTGTCCAATCTGCCCACTGTCTACCTCAACCATCCACAAGTCCTCCGGGAAGGAATAATTACAAACAATGTTACTGCCATGGAGGACAAAATTAGCAGATTCAGTGACCATTTCAGCAAGGGAAGTCGGTTCTTTTACAGGTTCCCCACCTTTTGAAAAGGTAAGAAGCTGTCCGGTTAATTTTGTTGCTCTTTTTGTTGCTTTTTCTGCCTCGGCAAGGAGGGATACAGTGCGGGTATCTTCCTTTGCTATCCGGTAACCGGCCAGTTCTATATTGCCGAGAATGGCTGAGAGAATATTGTTGAAATCATGGGCAATTCCACCAGCAAGCACCCCAATTGATTCCAGCTTTTTCGTCTTGAGCAGCTCTTCTTCCAGCATCTGTTCGTGTGTAACGTCTCGAAAAACAAGGACAACACCAATGATGTTGCTCTCTTTATCTCTGATCGGAGCCCCACTGTCGGCGATGGATCGAATCGTACCATCTTTGGCAATAAGTGCCGTGTGATTGGCAAGCCCGATGATTCTCCCCAGGTGCATCACCCGTTGTATCGGACTGGCACATTTCAGACCTGTTTTTTCGTTAATAATATTGAAAACGATTGAGGATGGTTTCCCTTGAGCTTCTTCATTAGTCCAGCCACAGAGGTTTTCTGCCATTTTATTTAAAAATAAAATTTTGCCTTTCACATCTGTGGTGATAACACCATCACCAATGGATTGCAGCGTAACGTTCAGACGTTCTTTTTCGGTCTGTAGCGCTGTTTCAGTTTCTTTTCTGATGCTGATATCGACGGTGATTCCCAAACGTACCAATCTGCCGTCGGTCCATCGAATTGCCTGGTCGCGGCATTCAAACCATTGCCTGGTATTCTCATCCTGGTATTCCCGGATATGGACACCAGTTGCCATGCCTGTAGGGTCAACCAGAATTTTATTTGTGCAGAAACTGCAGGGTTGTTTTGTTGCCTGCTGTAAAACCGTGTAGCATTTTCTGCCAACAGCATCATTGCCATACTGTTTGAGTCCCTGGATATTGATAAAAAGTAGCTCATGAGTTGTCAGATCTGCAACATAAACGACTGCATCCAGACTGTTAAGGACTGCCTGAAATCGTTCTGCGGTGTGGGATATTTCCTGGTCCCTGGATTTGATAGCTTTAATAATGGTGTCAAACTCAAGGATGCCATCGGCCATTTCCTGGGAAAATGAGAGCCTAGCTTCCGGGTCAGCAACTTTCAGAGCGGCAACAATATTGTTAATGGGAGTGGAGAAGTATCTGCTAATGACAAATCTGAAAATGTAAAAGAACAGAGTAAAGAAGAAGAGGAGAAATAAGAGCTGTCTGAAGAAAATATTCTTAATGGCCAAGGTTATAACTGTGTAAGGGATGCTGTAGTATATGATCCAGCTATTGGGCTCTGTAAAATGTTCACGGATTGCAATATATTTTTTTCCCTGATAAACAAAGGAAAAAAAACCGAGATTATCAGGTTTGGAGAGCTCTTTCAGGTCAAAGGCAAGATTGTGACGGGTTTTTATCAGGGTCTGCTCAGGGTGATAGATTGTTCTGCCTTTGTCGGACAATACAAAAAAGAGTTCACCAGGAAACAGCTTTCCTTTTTCAAAACTTGTCATAAATTGGGTGATGGTGGACAGGCTGCGCTCCACCACCAGTAGGTATCCGTCACTTATCGGATACTGAATAGTTATTACTGAACGGTTGGTTACAATCGATTGGTAGTGGTGCAGTACCTGTCTGTCTGAACTTAACGCTGTGGAAACCATACTGCTGAAATCAAGTCCTTTGAAGCTGTTGAATGGCTTTGAAATAGAAACGACTTTTCCCAGAGGGTCAAGGACGTAAAAGATATCACCATGGAGTGCAAACAGGTGAGATGTTTCCAGGTGGCTGAGTAAGTCCTGTCTCAGAGGGTTGTCCTGCAGTGCCGCTTGTACCACAATATCGGTTTGAAACAGGACTTTACCGATAAGTGCTTTGGCGACATTGATCCGAGCCTGGATTGCAGAGGCATATTCAGTTTTTGTCTCCCGGTATTCACTGATTCCGGTGAGGAGAAAAACGATGGAAAATAGACCAGTGGCGACGAAAAAGAGAATCTGGTTGATTTTTGTATGTAAAGTCCTGGGGGACACTTATAGTTCACCGTTGTTGTAAAACTTTTTTTCCTTCACAATAACTTCATATACGGGTCGGACGACATCACCGAATTGATCAAATGCAACCTCCCCCATGAGGGTATTGTACTCTCCAGCCAGAAGTGCCGCCTTCAGTTCACTGCCGGAATAGGTGTTACTGCGCTGTAAGGCATCGGCCAGGATCATAACTATCTCATATGCCCTTGTGGATCTGGCAGTTGCTTTTTTATGGAAATTCTTTTTAAGCTCTTCTGCAAAAGCAAGATACTCAGGCCGGGTATTATCCGGAGCTATATAGGTGATGATGCTTAACCCTTCTGCACTCTTACCGGCGAGGCGTATCAGGCCGGGAGTCTGGGTCCAGAGAGTGGCTATGCGGTGGCCAGTGTAGCCGGTAGCTGCAAGCTTCTGCAAGGCTACACTGGTCATACTTGCTTCGGTCAGAAAGATTACGGCATCTGGCTCCTGTTGTACTATTGCTGCGATTATCTGATCCCAGTCCGAGGTCTTTCTGGAATCAAATTCCACCTCTGTGGCGGGCCCACTGAAATTCTTTCTGACGTAGCTTGTGTAATCTTGAACAAATGCGGCGTTAGCCATATCTTTGAGAAAGACCACAGAGTGGATCTTTTTTTGACGAAGGAGGATGTTCATTTTTCTGGCAAACAGCGAACAGTCAACTCCAGTCCGGAAAAACAGGTCGTCCTGACTGCTTAATTGGGTTGAAGCTGTATAGGCGGTGATAAGAATTGTGTTGTGGGAAGTGACAAAAGGATGGGATGTTATGGTGTTGGCGGAAGTACTGTGGCCTATAATAGCAACTACCCCATTATCTATGAGTGATTTGTCAGCCTTTCTGATACCTTCATCTGTATTCTGGTCGTCTCGAATGAGCAGTTGAAGCGGGCGGCCATTAATTCCTCCGGAGCTGTTTATATTTTCTACCGCCAGAAGAGCACCGTCACGGATATGTTCACCCGCTTCCCCACCGCGACCACTGAGGTTAATTGCCAGACCGATTTTAACAGGGCTTTTTTGCTGATCACATGAAGCAGACAGCATGAGGAAAACGATGGTGGAAAGCACAACAAACAAAAATTGTAGTTGACGCTTCATATTTTAGTAACTCCTGCCAGTATGAGCTGGATTAGAGGGGGCTGGTCCTGATGGGAATGTCTTTCTACCTGTGTTTCATAGAACTGACGAAATCATCGTACTTTAAGTATACTGATTGTTCTTTGTAAGTCAAATTTGACAATCTCGTAAAAAGGTCAATTGATAGATGGCTAAGTAAAAAATTTCAGCTGCGAGGCGCGTATTTTGATTTGATTTCGGCGTACTAGGGTACGTCATAATTGAACGAAAAATGCAGCAACGAAGCAGGTTAAGAATTTTTACGACGCTATCAAATTCAATTGGGGCTAGACCTCTCAGGAAGGTTCTCTTGATTTGATACGCCTTCGTGGTTGTTTTCCTGGCAATACATTGATTTCCACTGGTGCCTGTTGCCAAAAAGAGTATGGCCTTATATAGTGTTTTATCTGAAAGCTTGAGCCTAGCAAGTCCAGGGGGCAGCAGGAGGAACCGTATGTGTTTATCGCTGGCAAAGAAATAAAACAGATCTGTCCATAATGTTGGAAAGTTCAGGAGCAGTGATTGTGTCAGTGACGTCCATCAATGAATAGAACCCGCTTTTTTAAAGGAGAAGAATATGAAGAAGGTGTTGCTGTTGATTCAATTTCTCAGTCTGGTAAGTGTTTCGAGCCTTATGGCTGCAGACGGGTATACCGTTTCGGTGAATCAGTTTGTTGAGCATCCGGCACTTGATGCTGTTTTTAAAGGAATAGAGGATTACTCAAAGGAAAACAGTGTTAACGTCATATTTAAGGTACACAATGCTCAGGCCAACATGGGTACGGCAACTCAGATCGCTCAGCAGATGATTGGTGAAGAGGCGGATTTGCTGATAGCCATTGCCACTCCTTCTGCACAGGCCTGCGCTCAGGCGCTGAGTAAGGCACCTGACTCCCTGAAACGTCCTCTGCTGTTCACGGCAGTAACGGATCCCGTTGCCGCAGGACTTGTTAAAGACCTCAATCATCCTGGCGGGATGATCACCGGAGTCTCGGATCTTCTTCCAGTGAAAGAACATCTGGAAATGGTCGCCACCTTTATTCCCGGTCTGAAACGTCTTGGTGTGTTGTATAACAGCGGTGAGGCCAACTCCAAGGCAACAGTTGCCAGCATTAAAGAGTTGAGTCGGAAACTCGGTTTTGATGTGGTTGAGGGCACTGCTTCAAAAACTGCTGAGGTCTACCAGGCGGCTAAGAGTCTTGTCGGTCGTGTAGATGCTATTTTTATTCCCACTGATAATACAATAATTTCAGCCCTTGAATCTGTGATCAAAGTGGGTACCCAGAATAAACTGCCGGTTTTTGCCGCAGATGTGGATTCTGTCACAAGGGGAGCTGTTGCTGCCATGGGGTTTGACTACTATAAACATGGCCTGCAGACAGGCGCTATGGTTGAGAGAATTCTTTCCGGTGCCAGTCCCAAAGATATTCCTGTGGAGTTTCAGAAGAAACTTGAACTACATATTAATGTAAAATATTCCAAGATGATGGGCGTAACTCCACCCTCGGAACTTCTTGCCATGGCTACTAAAATCATAGAATAATCGATACGCAACTATAGCTGGAAACAGCCTGTTTTTGCGGCTCTCTCCATGAAGGGGTAGAGCCCACAGAAACATCACAGACTGCAGTAAGCGAAAGAAGGGGCAGGAAAGAATATGACATTGTATGCGGCCTTAGGTGCCATTGAGCAGGGGCTGGTTTATGGAATTATGGTGATTGGGGTATACCTCACCTTCCGTATTCTTGACTTTCCTGATTTAACTGTTGACGGCAGTCTCCCTCTTGGCGCTGCTATTTCGGCAGTGGCCATTACTGCAGGTTATAATCCCTATCTCTCTCTGGTATTTGCGGCCATGGGAGGATTTCTGGCGGGTGTTGTGACCGCTGTATTAAATACCAAATTTAAGATTCTCCATCTCCTGGCTTCCATCCTGACAATGATTGCGCTCTACTCGATCAATATCAGGATTATGTCCGGTCCCAATATTGCCCTGCTTAGTGCGGATACTGTTTTTGATGCTGTGATTGCACTCGGGGTTCCACCGCATTATTCCGGGGTGCTGGTTTTCGGGATGCTTGCTGCCGCCACGGTTGTTCTCATTGTCTGGTTTCTTGGAACAGAGCTAGGTCAAGCCATGCTTGCCACGGGTGATAATCCGCAGATGGTAACCAGCCTTGGAGTAAATACCCATGCAATCATTATTCTCGGTGTCGGGCTTTCCAATGGGCTTGTGGCGATAAGCGGAGCACTGGTGGCCCAGAATCAGGGTGCGGCTGACGTCGGCATGGGAATCGGTACCATTGTTGCCGGCCTGGCGTCTGTTATCATTGGTGAAACTGTATTTGGCAGCAGCAGTATTGCCAGGGCATTTGTCGCTGCCCTTCTCGGATCCATCCTGTATCGCCTGGCCATTGCCCTGGCGTTGGGACTGGAGATTGGTGGTTTTACCTTTAATCCCAGTGATTTGAATCTTGTTACTGCCATTTTGGTTATCAGCGCCCTCATTGCCCCAAATCTCAAAAACAGGTTAATACAGCGGTGATTACACTTGATGCATGTCAGAAATACTTTCATAAGGGAAGTGTCAATGAGGTCTTTGCCCTCAATAATATAAATCTCCAGATTAAAGAGGGGGATTTTATCACGGTTATCGGCTCCAACGGTGCCGGCAAGTCTACTCTTCTAAACTGCATTGCCGGCTGTTTTTTTCCGGATACCGGTAAAATCACAGTGAACAAAAAGGATGTGACCCGGTGGCCGGAGTATAAGCGGGCCAGATACATTTCCAGGGTTTTTCAGGATCCTCTGCTTGGGACTTGTCCGTCGGCCACCATAGAGCAGAATCTAGCTCTTGCCAACAGAAGAGGATTGAGGAGGGGGCTTGGTCGTGGGGTTAAGGCAAAGGATGGTGAACTTTTCAGAAGCAGATTGGCCCACCTTGGTCTGGGGCTGGAAGAGAGATTGCTTGATAAGGTGGGGCTGTTATCAGGCGGGCAGCGTCAGGCTTTGACCATGCTCATGGCCACCATGATCCGTCCGGAAGTACTTCTGCTTGATGAACATATTGCAGCCTTGGATCCCAAAACAGCGGGCAAGATTCTTACCTTGACACGGGATATTGTAAAAGAACAGGGTCTCACCAGTATGATGATCACCCACAACATGAAGCATGCTATCAGCTTTGGCAACCGCCTCATAATGCTTCACCAGGGGCGAATTATTTATGATGTTCGTGGTGAGGAAAAGAATACCCTCACCGTCGAAGATCTGGTACGTCGTTTCTATGAGTCTCAGGGAGAAGAGCTTGCCATGGATTCCATGTTGCTCTCTTAAGCCTGAATCCGTGAAACGTAAAATTATCAAGATCGTCAAAAGCTGACATAACCGATGGCCAGGCAGTATGAGTAGACTTGGAAAACCTTCAGATGAGCCGTTGCGGAGTACTCTTCAGGTTGCTGTTCCCCGGATACCATTTAGCGAGAAACAACGTTCCTGTAACTCCCCAGACCATTGCAAAAAAGAGTGTCCAGAGAGGGGTGGCAACGCCAAACCCCATCCCGAAAAATCCCATTTTCATCTGAACCGGAAAGACAAAGAGTACACTCGACAGCCACGGCAGTACGGAGAGTATTGCGCCCTTGGTAACAGGTTTTTTCTGGCAGATCGGGATGAGAAAGATGATGCCCCAGAGTGCACTTGCTGCAATGCGTCGCATCCACCATTCGGGACCACCTCCAGGGATCATTGTAAAACCGAGTGCAGGAGTGATTCCAAGTTTTGCCAGTGACCAGACCACGAGGCTGTTTGTAAAACCGCCAAGTCCACCTGCCAGGAAAATGTAAAAGAGTTTTTGTGTAGTTTTCAAAATATGCTTCGGTAAGTTGGTGGAATCAGTTGAGGATACTTCTGCACAATCGGCAGAATCCACCGGGAACAGTTCCCGAGGACCAATAGGATTTTCCCTGTTTATAGTCCACAAACCAGAACCCGGTAGGTTCCCGTTTTGCAGCAACAAAGACAAAAGGCTGCTCTTTTGAAAAACAGAGGTGCAGGTGGAGACCTTTCAGGCTCAGACTCGGTTCCATGAGCGACATCGCTTCTTCAAGAGTGGGTATACGCCAGTCATTATGTCCGCCAAACCCCTTCTGATTCAGGTCTTTAATGTCTCTGGTCATCTTCCTGATTGAACAGAGATCGAGTCCTGCTCTCTGCCACATCAGGCCCGTTTTTTCATCAATGATAATGCGGGGATCCTCACTTTCTAGCAGAGAATTTTCAAAGTACCCTTTCGGGTTGATTGCTGTGTCAGGGAAGTTCCAGAGTAGGATTGACTCGTTAAGTTCGGCCTCCTCCAGAGTGCGCTGCTCCGATGGCAGGGTGACCCGTTCTCCTTTGTAAGGAGCCGCCCCGGTACTGGGAAGCGCTTCCCCAAAATCTTCACTGTCTGATTCCTCAAGGACTGTTGGGATGAGGAAGACACTATTGTTTTTCTCAATCACTTCATGGATAAGCCAGGTTTTTAAGGCGTGGTTAACAGGGAAATTATCTTTTGAGGAGAGAGTGCTTCCATGGTCGATGATGCATGCTGTCATCATATCAAGTGGTGCCAGGATTTCAGCAAGAATGTTTACAAATCGGGTGCCTCGCTCCATGAGATAAAGGCGTGGAACCTCTCCGTAGTTGTCGATGAAAAAATAGCAGATCCGTTCTCCCGTGTTGGAGAGATCATCGCGAAGCCCCTTTGCCGAGAATGTACAAAAAGCAAGATCTGGTGTCATCTCCCAGTCAATGATTGGGGCTGTGGTACTACTCAGTGCGAGTTGAGAAAACATTGAAATTGCCTCAGGGCAGTTTTACTGCACAGGCAGCTTGAAAGGGGATTTTCTGTTCTCTTATCGGGTCAAACATGCCGTATTTCGGTGTGGCCTGAAATCTCTGAATTTGTGGTGCAGATATCGCGCAGCGACAGCTTGTTTGTGTGATTGTTTCCGGTGAGGCGGGCAAAGTCCTGCAGTTCACGGGTGCAAACTTCTAGAAAATTGTGGAGCATGCTTGCGGCTTTGTCAATATCCAGCATCTTGCGTAGTTCCGGATCCTGGGTGGCGATCCCCATGGGACATTTACCGGTATTGCAGATACGGTATTGCTGACAGCCGATGGCCATCATTGCACTGGTGCTGATTGCCACGGCATCAGCGCCAAGGGCGAGGGCTTTGGCAAAATCTGAAGAAACCCGGAGTCCACCGGTACAGATGAGGGAGACATGGAAAGCTTTTTTCTCGTTTAAAAACTTTCTGGCACGATAAATGGCAAATGGCGTGGGGATGCCAACCGAGTCTTTGACATATTTAGGGGATGCCCCGGTGCCTCCACAACGTCCGTCGAGGGTGATAAAATCGGGATCGGCATAAAGAGCGATTTCAAGATCTGCCTCGATATGGCCTGCAGCAAATTTGATTCCAATGGGCCGGCCACAAGAGACCTCACGTAGCCATGTTACCTTCTCCCTGAGCTGCTCACGGGTTAAAATATCCTCGTAATGGGCGGGGCTGGTGATGTCGTTACCCTCGCTGAAACCACGGATTTCTGCAATTTCGCTTGTTACTTTGTTGCCGGGAAGATGGCCACCCATCCCAGGTTTTGCGGACTGGCCAAACTTTATCTCAATGGCATCGGCGTTGCGGAGATTTTGTTCGGTGACACTGTAGCGATTGGGGACGTACTCAAATATATATTTGTGGGCACTGCTCCGCGATTCAGGGAGAATGCCACCTTCTCCGGAGCCGATGGCGGTTTCCATCAGTTTGCTGCCACGCGCTAGGGCAATTTTTGCCTCCCTTGAAAGGGCTCCAAATGATATGTGGCTGATATATACAGGTGTTGCGATGAGTAATGGCTCTCTGGCATTGCGTCCGATTGTGGTTATGGTTTCCACGGGTTCATCATGATTCAGAGGGATTTTTGCCAGTTGAGCGCCCTGAATTAGAATGTCATCCCAGGAAATAACCGGTTTTCTGGTCTGCATGGGCTCGATGATTGACTTGCCGCTGGTGGCCATGGCGTGGATATTCGCCATATACGACTCGTGGGAATCTTCGGCTTTGTCGGGCTCAAAAAGAATAACCCGTTCTTTGGTGGATTCCTCTCTATCTGCAGAGATGTCAGGACTGGAATCTGCTCTGCGCCAGAAGGGCTTACCAGCTTCACAGACCGGGCAATGCCAGTCGGGAGGCAGGTCGTTCCAGCGTACAGTTTGCCTTTCTTCGTCGTATTCGGTGTCACAGACAGAACAGATGTATTTTGACATTGTTGGTTCCTGGTAACAACTGTGGCGGTGCCGCCAACGAGGTAAACACCGCCAAGGGGGGCTAGATATCCATATTGGCCGGTTCGTAATACTCTTTCGGATGCTTGCAGGCGGGGCACTTTGGTGGTGGCTCGGTTCCCTCATGGGTAAATCCACATATGGAGCATTTCCAGCGAATGGGTTTTTCCCGCTTAAAAACGGTACCATCTTTCAGCATATCCAAGCAGCGCTGGTAGCGGTCACGATGGTGTGCTTCCACCTTGGCAATCTGCTTAAACAGTATGGCTGCCTCCATGTTGCCCTCTTCTTCTGCATCTTTTGCAAAGGTGGGGTACATCTCTGTGGTTTCATAGTTTTCGCCATTGATTGCCTCCTGAAGGTTGGCTGCGGTGTCACTAATTCCATTCAGAAGATTAAAATGATCCTTTGCGTGGCGTTCCTCATTGGCGGCAGACTCTTCAAAAATCTTTGCAATATAGTGATATCCTTCCTTTCTGGCAACTTTTGCGAAAAAGGTATACATATTTCTGGCCTGTGATTCTCCGGCAAATGCTGCCTTCAGGTTTTCGGTTGTTTTGCTCATGGCTCCTCCAAGTTCGCCAAAATTTAATAATACAAATACCAAGTGAAACAGCGTTCTGATTTTCTGTTTATGAATGTATCATTTTGATAATTATTTTCAATAAGATTTTCTGTGCATAAGAAGAATGGAATATTTCAGCAGGTCAGTGTTCTGTATATTTCCGGCATCCGCAGGGGAAGCTTTCTGACATCATCGATGAAAATATAGTTCGCCGGCCCATGCATATGCTTCATATATTCTTTTGCATGATGATCTATGGTGATACAGAAGGGGTGAATGTCAGCTATCCTGGCTTCAAGGAGAGCGTGCCTGGTGTCTTCAATGGCGTATTCTCCCTTATAGGCATCATAATCTTCGGGTTTTCCGTCGCTCAGGGTGATGAGAAGACGAACTTTTGCATCAATATCTTTCAAGATCTCTATGGAATGACGAATGGCGGGTCCCATTCTAGTATATTCACCAGGGGCAATGGAACCTATCCTCTGTCTCACTGCTGCACCAAATGGTTCGGTGAGGTGTTTGATATGGAAGAACTCACATCGTGAACGGCGCATTCCGGAAAACCCATAGATGCCGTACCTGTCTCCCAGTACCTCCATGGCCTCTGCCATGAGTACCAGGGATTCTTTTAAGGCGTTATTGACCCAACCGGCAGTGGAGTTTGACATATCCACCAGAAAGAGAACTGCGATATCTCGAGAGTCGCGTTTGAGACGGATAAAAAGCCGATCCGACGGGGGAATTCCGGCATGGGAGTCTGAGAGGGATTCAACAAGGGAATCAAAATCGATGTCATCACCTTCTCGTTGCCGTCGTACGAAACGCTCTTGGCTGCGCAGCATTTCAAACTGATGTCGTAACCGGAGACTTAAGCCATGATATTTCTCCAAGGTGTTTTTGATAAATGACGAATGGACAGGAGAGAGTTCTTTACAATGGAGACTGCACCAGTTTTTGCGAAAACCCTGTCTTCGATAATCCCACTCATCGTAAACAATGACGTCTCTATTGACAGTAAAAGATTCTTCAGGAGGTTCTGGAGATGCCGTCTCCAGCATCTTCTGCCCCGCCTTTCCTACTGCTGCTGAAAGAAAACGTGCTGGTGTTTGCCCAAATTCATCAAAAAATTTTTTACTGAAATCTGCAAGTTCTTGGGGAAGAGTAATCTCTTGATTATTTATGGTGACCAATAGGGGGGCAGCTTTCTCCTGATCTGCGGTGCGCACAAGTTCACTATCCATGATCATGGTGACATCGGATTCTGCAGTGCCTTCAGCCATATTTTTTTTCTCATCCTTTTTGTAAATTTCGAGAAGTTTTTCACGCGAAAGTGAGAGTAGGTGGCTGGTCATCAGGTCGATGAGCTGTTCTCCCAACTTTTGCTTCGCCGCTGTTCTGGCGGCAGCCACAGCGTTCAATCTGAAGTGTCCTTGAAAAGAGAATCGCTCAAACGGCAGGTAGTTAGTGTGGTGTGGTTCAAGGATTTTGTGGAGCCTGGCAGTGAGAGCTACTGAGTTATTGGCTGTTGCTTTCCCATAAATATAAGGTTCCGCCTCTTTTTCTGTGAGAAGATGTGAAAGGGTGGTAAGGATATCTTTTTTGTCTGCGATTACAGCATGCTGAATTCCGGCCAGGGGATGGTTGCTGTTTGCCTGCTTGAGACAGGGGAAAATCTGTTTTGCCGAGGCTCGCAGCAGTCCTGGAAATTCTTGTTCAAGAAAGATCCGTACTCTGAGGGACTCGAGAACGTGGTAAATATCCCTAGCGAGGGCGGGATTATCAAAGCCATTGAGATAGTGTCGTAATTGCAGGAATTCGCTTGGCACCTGATTCTCGGAGAGCTGTGGCTCGACGGTGAAAATCCCGCAGTGTATGAAGCCCCATTGAAAGGTAAGGATAAGTTTATAGTAGAGAAAGTTGTCACTGCTTTCTGAGAAAAAAGAGAGTTTTTCAGGAAGATAGATACTGGTAGTGTCAGTGTAGATTTGCCTGGAATAACAGATTTGCAGGTCTTTCCGGGCTATGCCACGTATGTAAGGGAGGAGCTTTTTCTCGATGGAATCAAAACTGAGTCCTCCACTTCCCCCCAGCTGTGCAAGGTAGTTTGGGATGTCATCAGTCATGAAACGCTGGGCCGATCGGAGACCATTCGTTTCATAGTGGTCAAGAGTTATGCTTATCCAGCGGGGAATCTGCTCAAGGCTGAGCTGTTTCAAGGTTTCCGGGAGCAGACGGAGAAAGTCAAAACAGAGGGAATTAGAAACGGGCCAGATCATCGGGATGTGGCTTAGTGCTGCCTCGCAGATATGATCACTTTCATCGATAAAAGGTTCGAGTACCTCCTCAACATCCCACTCATTAGGGATATCCGGGGCAACTAATGCATAAAAACGTTCCGTGAGTTTTGCAAGTTTCATACTGATATCCCATGGGGCTGTCAGAATATGGAGCTGACCATTTCCTGCAGGGCAGCCAGCATTTCAGGATCGTCACTCAAGGGCTCCAATAGTGCAGCCCGACATGCTGCATGGATATCAATTCCATCCTGAACCAGTTGGCCTGTCTGAATGAGGAGTCTGGTGGATGCACCTTCTGCAAGCCCTGAATCCTTCAGGCTCCTGGTCATTCCGGCAAGTTTAACCAGTGAGTACGCAAGTTCCGTGTCAACTCCACCTTCTCGTATTACAATCTCAGTTTCACGTTCAGGTTCTGGATAGTCAAAGGAAATGGCCACAAAACGTTGTCTGGTTGATGGTTTCAAATCTTTTAAGACACTCTGGTAACCGGGATTGTAGGAGACGCTGATCATAAATTCCTGTGGAGCACTGAGGAGTTCTCCGAGCTTTTCCACGGGGAGTTCACGGCGATCATCTGCAAGAGGGTGAATAACCACAGTGGTGTCTTTTCTAGCTTCAACGATCTCGTCGAGATAACAGATTGCTCCTGCCCGAACTGCCAGAGTAAGAGGACCATCAGTCCAGACAGCTTCACCGGAACGAATGAGGTAGCGACCGACCAGGTCGCTGGTAGAAAGATCATCATGGCATGAGACGGTGATAAGCGGGCGTTGAAGTTTCCAGGCCAGGTATTGCATAAACCTGGTTTTACCACATCCCGTTGGTCCCTTGAGAAGCAGGGGCAGTTTGTTTTTATATGCGGAAAGAGCTATTTCCATCTCATTTCCTGAGGCGAGATAGTATGGCTCCTTTGTGATGAGGTGTTCTTCCAGGCGCTGTTTTATGGTTCCCATGGTACTCCTTATTACTGGTTGTAATTTTGTCGACAGGAAAACTCTTTATAAAATGTTCATAGGTAGTGCAGTAGTCAAGAATTATTATTATAAGGTGTGGGAATTTAGTGGCGCTGGAGATGGTAGAGTCAGGAAGATTTTGTTTTTTCAATGAGAAAAACGCCATAGGTGGCTCGGAGGTTAGAGAAAAAAGTGACTATTTTCCCACTTCTATCATGGTCGTGGGTGTTGATGGCACACTCCTTGACAATCTTGTAACCGACATCTTTTGAGAATCTTCTGAAATCTTCCAGGGTAATGATACGGATGTTTGGGGTGTCGTACCAGGAGTAGGGGAGTTGACGACTCTTTGGTGCCTGCCCTTTGAAGAGCAGTTGCAGTCTGATGGAGAGATGACTGAAGTTTGGAAAGCTGACAATCACCTGTTTTCCTATCCGGGCCAGGGATTTCAAGAGCTTGTCTGGCTGATACACCTGTTGCAGGGTCTGGCTGAGGATGACCACATCGAAATATTCATTCGGGTAGTCCATAACCTCATCCTTAAGGTCACCCTGCAGGACACTTAATCCACGTTCTATGCAGGATGCAGCCTTTTCCTTATCCTGCTCGATACCAGTGCCATGAATGTTCTTGTGTTCCTTGAGCCAGGCAAGGAGGTCTCCTTTGCCGCAGCCAAGGTCAAGGATATGGGCACCCGGTTTGATCCAGGAGGCAATGACAGCGAGATCAAATCGTAGTTGTCTGGGGGGCGTCGATGCCATTTAAAAATCCTCGTATGAGCTTGGTGAGTCTGGCGTCTGGAATGAGAAATGCATCATGGCCGCAATCAGCCTCTATTTCACAGAAGCTGACATCCTGTCCTGTGCGCTTTAAGGCTTGGACCAGTTCCTTTGCCTGGTAGGTAGGGTAGAGCCAGTCGCTGGTGTATGAGATAACTAAAAATTTGGAGTGGCTTCCGGTAAGGTCCTGGAGGCTTTCTCGGGTGTTGACTGTGTCTGCAAGATCAAAGTAGTCAGCGGCTTTAGTTATATAGAGTACGGAGTTTGCGTCAAAGCGTTTTGCAAATTTTGTGCCTTGATAATGAAGATAACTCTCCACCTGGAAATCCGCATCAAAGTTAAAGGAAAAATCTTCTTTGTCCTGCAGGTTTCGTCCAAATTTGCGGCGCATGGCGTCGTCTGAAAGATAGGTGATGTGACCGATCATTCTGGCAACGGCGAGACCCAGGTCAGGATAGGAGCTGTGGTAATAATTGCCCTTGTTCCAGTTCGGATCAGCCATAATTGCCTGTCGTGCAACTTCGTTAAAGGCGATGGCCAGAGCTGAGTGACGCATGGTGGTTGCGATGGGAACGGCGGAGCGAACCATCTGAGGGTAGCGGACACACCATTCCAGGACCTGCATCCCTCCAACCGAACCTCCAATGACTGAATGAAGCTGCTGGATATTCAGGTGTTCCAGCACTTTTTTCTGGGAATTGACCATATCCCCGATGGTGACCATGGGAAAATCCAGTCCATAGGGTTTTCGGGTTTCGGGATTGATGGATGAAGGACCAGTTGATCCCATGCAGCTGCCAAGAATGTTACAACACACAATAAAATAGAGGTTTGTGTCAATTCCTTTACCGGGACCAACCATACAGTCCCACCAACCGGGATGCTGCCTTTCAGACTCACCCTCATATACACCAGCCACATGGGAATCCCCGGAGAACGCGTGACAGATAAGAATCACATTGTCCCGGGCCTCATTGAGGGTGCCACTGGTCTCGTAGGCGATGGTCACCGGACTGAGTGACAGGCCGCTGTCCAGAAGCTGCTCGGTCTCTGGTGAGGTGATGGTAAGATACTCTTTGCGAACTGTTAACAACTTTCTCCTCCGGGTCAACTGGCTGTAAGGGCCTGATCAAGATCAGCCAGAATATCATCAATATGCTCAATGCCGATTGAAAGTCTGATCATTGAAGGGCTAATCCCTGATTCTTCGAGCTGCTCCTGTGAAAGTTGGGAATGGGTTGTGGAAGCGGGATGGATAGCAAGTGATTTGGCATCCCCCACATTTGCCAGGTGAGAAAAGAGCTGCAGGGATTCGATGAAGTCCTTTCCTGCATTGAGTCCGCCTTTGACACCGAATACAACCATACCACCAAAGCCGTTTTTCAGGTAGCTGCTGGCCGTGGCGTAGTTCTTACTGTCTTTGCGGCCGGGGTAATTGACCCAATCGACCCTGTTGTGATTGGTGAGAAAATTTGCAACAGCCTGTCCGTTTTGAGAGTGACGCTCCATTCTCAAACTCAGGGTTTCCATTCCCTGAAGAATTGACCAGCAGTTGTCTGGTGAGATACAGGCACCAAGGTTTCGGAGTGGAACCAGGCGCATTCGCAGGGCAAAGGCAACAGGGTTCAGGTCACCCAGGTCATGGGCATAGCGGAGTCCGTGGTAGGATGTGTCAGGCTCGTTATAGAGAGTGAATTTAGGGTCAGTCCAGTCAAATTTTCCGGCATCTGTAACGATCCCGCCAATAACAGTGCCATGTCCGCCTATCCATTTTGTGAGAGAATGGATCACAATATCTGCGCCATGATCAATGGGCCGCATCATGCACGGTGGCGTGAAGGTTGCGTCTACTATAAGTGGCAGCTTGTGTTCCCTTGCAATTTTGGCAACTGCGTTAATGTCAGTCATTGTGAGGCTGGGATTGCCAATGGTTTCACAGTAGAGCGCCCTGGTGTTCTCATTGATGGCCTTCTTGAAATTCTCCGGGTTCACAGGGTCAACGAGTTTAACATTGATACCAAGTTGAGGCAGAATAGAATCAAATTGAGAGTAAGTTCCGCCATAGAGATTGTTGGCGGCCACAATCTCATTCCCAGCTTCACAGATATTAATTATGGTATAGAATATTGCAGAGGTGCCGGAGGCAAGTGCGAGTGAGGCGGCTCCTCCCTCAAGATGAGCCATACGTTCTTCGAGGACTGCCTGGGTGGGATTCCCGATCCGTGTGTAGATATTTCCGAGTTCTTTCAGGGCAAAGAGATTGGCCGCGTGTTCTGTACCTTTAAAGAGGTACGAAGCGGTACGATATATGGGAGTTGCACAGGATAGGGTGTCCGAATCCACTTTTCGGCCGCCATGGAGTGCTGTTGTTTCAAATTTCATATTTCTCCTCTTGTCAGGAATTAAGCTGGAATGTTTTGGCATGAGGACCGGAATGGAGCAGGGCCGTCATTTCACAAAAAGAAGTGTATCATCATTGTAAAAAATCACATCCAAATTTTAAGCCTAGAAGTGTAATATTCATGGCACTGTACCACCATGTGGTTGCATTTTGCCATTGAAATTTTCTTTTTTTTGTGAGTCCAGAAAAAGCTGTTTTGGGAATTGGTCGATTTTTCTTTGAGTTAAAGTTTTTTTTGAACTGAGAAATGGTATTTCCCACTATATGTTGTAGATAGTTCTTGCAAGGAGCCATATGTGTGGTGTATGTTCCCTCTCGCAAGTGGACTGCTAAAATCTTTGAAAAACACTTTTCTTATGGCCAGTTCTGTGAGTGCCTATTAATTATCAGCCTTTCAGCTATTCGTTTTTACTATTTTCAGCCAAAATGAGGAAACTATGACTCCCGACTTAACCAAACAGGTATTGACCCCGACTGCAGAAACCGTACTGAGCAGGCGCTATTATCTGAAAGATAGTAACGGTGATGCCGTTGAGACTTGGGAAACGCTCTGCAAGCGGGTGAGCAATGCGGTGGCTGAAGTAGATAAAGACAGTGAAGGTTTTGAGGCTCTTCGTGAGTCCTATTTCAGAATGATATATCATCTGGATTTCCTGCCTAATTCTCCTTGTTTGATGAATGCAGGAACAGACATTGGCCAGCTTTCAGCATGTTTTGTCCTTCCAATCGAAGATTCCATGGATGGTATTTTCACCGCCATTCGCAACGGTGCCCTTGTCCATAAAACAGGTGGCGGAACGGGGTATTCTTTTTCCAGGCTTCGTTCCAGAAATGCCTCTGTCAAATCGACCCAGGGCGTTGCTTCTGGTCCGCTGTCGTTTGCTGCAGTCTTTGATGCAGCGACTGAAACCATTAAACAGGGTGGTAAGCGGCGTGGGGCCAACATGGGTGTGCTTCGCATTGATCATCCGGATATCATGGATTTTATCAGCGCTAAGGAAAATCAGGATAAATTTAATAACTTCAATTTCAGTGTGGCTATAACCGATGCCTTTATGCAGGCAGTGGAAGAGGATGCCGAGTACAGTCTCATCGAGCCTTCGTCGGGACTGGATGTTGGAAGCCTCAGTGCCCGTGCTGTTTTTGAGAAGATCATTGACCTGGCATGGCATAATGGTGAGCCTGGTGTCCTTTTCATTGATGCTGCTAATAGAGATAACATGACTCCCCAGTTTGGTGACTTTGAGGCGACCAATCCCTGTGGGGAGCAATGGCTTCTTCCCTATGAGAGCTGTAATCTCGGGTCGTTGAATCTCAGTAATTTTGTAAAAGACGGAAAAGTAGATTATCCCCGTATGGAAAATGTTGTCCGTGTCGCAACATCCTTTCTTGATAACGTTATCGACTGTAACCGTTTTCCTATTCCCGAGATCGAGGAGATGACCCTCAAGACCAGGAAGATAGGTATGGGTATCATGGGACTTCATGACCTGTTGATCCAGCTGGAACTCCCTTATGGCAGCGAAGAAGGGCGTTCCCAGGCAGCGGAAATAATGGCATTTATCAGAGAAAAAGCTGAGGAATGTTCCATCGAGATTGCTGAAAAAAAAGGTGCGTTCCCAGCCTATGACCCCGAAGTAAATGAGTATCCTGCGCGACGCAATGCAGCTCTTACCTCCATTCAGCCCACTGGTACTGTCTCCATGATTGCCGATTGCGCCTCAGGATGCGAACCTTATTTTTCCATTGTGATGGTCAAGAATGTGATGGATGGAGATCGGTTGATTCTTGTTAATAAACACTTTGAGCAGGTTGCCAGAAGAGAGAGATTTTACTCTGACGAGCTGATGGCAAAGGTAGCGGATTCCGGAACGGTGATCGGTCATGACGAAATTCCAGTGAAGTGGCAGGAGGTGTTTCGGACAGCGCAGGATGTCTCCCCGGAAGGCCATATCCAGATGCAGGGAATATTGCAGAATAACGGGGTGGATTCTTCCATTTCCAAGACCATTAATTTACCTAACAGTGCAAGCCGTGAGGAGGTTGAACTATCCTATATTATGGGATTCAAACTCGGCTGCAAGGGGCTGACTGTTTATCGTGACGGGTCCAGGGATTCTCAGGTACTGAACACCACAGATAATACAGGTTCAGATCAGGAGATGGCACTGGTGTCCAGTGCTGGTGTGAAAAAAACCCTGCCAGATACACTCAGTGCCAAACGGTATCGGGTAAAAGATCAGGATCAGAAGTCGGTGTATATCATTGTCTGTTTTGATGAGAATGAACAACCCATGGAGGTCTTTGCCAAATTCCCCTTTGATAACAGGGTGGATCTCAAAGACAAGTCAACCATGTGGACCACCACCTGTCGGCTGGTATCCTTGGCCCTCCGCTTTAATATCCCGGCCTCTGAAATTATTAAGCAGCTTGATCGTTCAAGCGGACATATGCTTGACCTTCCTGCTCAATTGAGTAAATTGTTCAAATCATTCATGGCTGGAACCCAGCATGGTTTTGCCTCCACCTGTCCCGAATGTGCCGGTGCTCTGGTCTTTGAGGAAGGGTGTGAAACGTGCCATGAATGTGGTTACAGTAAATGCTCGTAATGAGCATGCACTGAACGTATATGCATTTTCGAGAACCGATAAGAAAAGAGAGTATGATATATGGGAAAGATAGGAAGAAATGAGCAATGTCCTTGCGGTAGTGGAAAAAAGTTTAAACACTGCTGTCTGCCAAAAAAGCAGGCAGGGATGGTTGCAAACAATCCCGAGGCTGCCTTCAAGGTCTCACTGATTGCTGAGATAGATGCCATTGTTCAAGTGGCTCAAGAGAAGAAGCAGAAGATCAGAGAGCTTGGAGTGTTCATCCTCTTGGCGACCGCTGAGGGTGATGCCTGGCTTCTAGAGATAACTGACTCTGATGCAGTGCAGCTGGCCAGGGATGGTGAAGCACTGGAGATTCCCATTGATGAAAAATCTGATACCATTGAGATAAACTGGAGTCACACCTTTGATCTCAGCAACAAGCGATTTGAGTTTACTGCCTACAGCGATAAAGAAAAGAGTGTTAAAGAGAGCTATCCGGCAAAAGAGATCAGCGCATCCATCAAGCGGATTAAAAAGAGATTTCCCAGTGAAGTTCTTGAACGGGTTCATGTTGACTCCTCGGAACACGAATCGTCTGACTGAGTGGCGGTGAAATATGTAGTAAAAACAGTCCCCGTGACCCTGGTCATGGGGACTATTTTTTTTCTTTCACATCAGAGTGGTGACAGCCTGAGCTTGCCGTCTTTTCCGGGTGCCGACAAGCTCGCCCACATGACAGCCTATGGGGTACTGGCTGCAACCGTTCTCTGGTTCTTTGGTGGCCGGGCACCGGAAAAACCCGGCAGATATACACTCCTGACAGTTTTCTGTTGTCTACTGTACGGCATGAGTGATGAGTACCATCAGTCGTTCATAGCGCTTCGTTCTGTGAGCGGATACGATCTGCTTGCAGATGTCGCCGGGGCTTTCTGTTTCGGCTTGGTCTGGTTGAAAAGCCCGGTTCTGCAACAGAGGATGGTCAGTTGTCAGACTAGGGTGCTTCAGTCTTTATCCCTTAACTGAGTGCTTTTCTTACCATCTGGGAGGCGATACCCATGTCAATCGTTTCGCCATACTCCTTTTTCAGGCGGCCCATGACCTGCCCTATGAGTTTGGGGTTTTTCTCAGGAAGTTCTGCCACAATTGCGGCGACGATCTCACTGGTCTCTTCAGGGCTTTTGGTTTCCGGAATGAATACTTCGAGTATGGCTACAGTGTTACCAACGTCTATTCCGGCTTCAATGGACTGGTGTGCCATCTTTAGCTCCCTTTTGGCTGCGGCCAGAATGTCTTTTTCCTCTGCTTGCCTGTTTCCATCTGCTTTGGCAATTTTCTGGGCGGCATCAAGAAGCATGGCAAGAACGGTGGATTTCTCCAGATTATCTTTCTTGGCCAGCATCATTTTTTTTCGTAGTTCTTTAATGTTCATTTTTTTTCTTTTATCCCTGTAAGAGCCTTGCCATGTCCTTGGCGAAATAGGTTAAAATAATATCTGCCCCTGCACGTTTAATGGAAAGAAGGGTCTCTGCCATAACCTTGTCGCCATCTATCCATCCCTTTTCTGCAGCTGCCTTGATCATGGCATACTCTCCACTTACGTGATAAGCGGCAATGGGGAGGTCAAATTCATCCTTGAGACGGCTTATGATGTCCAGGTAGGCAAGAGCGGGTTTTACCATGAGGATGTCCGCACCTTCATCAACGTCAAGGGTAGCCTCCCGCAGCGCTTCCCTGGTATTTGCAGGGTCCATCTGATAACTCCTGCGGTCACCAAACTGTGGTGCACAGTCGGCGGCATCCCGGAAAGGGCCATAAAATGCAGATGCGTACTTTACGGCATAGGACATGATCGGAATCATGTCAAAATTACTTTCATCCAGAGTTGCCCGTATTTCTGCAACACGACCATCCATCATATCAGAGGGAGCCACCATGTCAGCTCCAGCCTGGGCATGGGAAAGGGCTGTTTTAGCAAGTATTTCAAGGGTTGCATCGTTGTCAACAGTGTCTCCTATAAGGCACCCGCAATGACCATGGTCGGTGTACTCACAGAGGCAGACGTCGGTGATAACAGTAAGATTCGGAGCCTTGTTCTTGAGTTCACGGATACCGCGCTGGATAATCCCATCTTTTGCATGGGCACCACTACCCATGGCATCTTTTTTCTCAGGAAGCCCGAAGAGGATCATTGAATTTACACCAAGTTCCAGACATTCAGCAGCTTCTCTGGCAAGCTGATCAACGCTGAGTCTGAATACCCCGGGCATGGATGATATCTCCTCTCGTTTGTTTTTGCCTGGTGCGATAAATACCGGATACACAAACTGGGCAGGGGAAAGTTGCGTTTCACGGATCAATGCCCGCAGTGATTCATTTTTACGAAGACGACGGGGGCGGTATTCGGGGAAGACCATTGTGTTACTCCTGATTTGTGATTTCTAGGGATTTCAGTTTTTTGTGGAGATGGCTGCGTTCCATTCCAACCTGCTCGGCGGTCTGGGAGATGTTGCCTTTGTTTTCATTGAGTTTATGTTGAAGATATTCTTTTTCAAACTCCTTTTTTGCCTGTTTGAAGTTTGGGATGCTATAAGACCTCAGAGCCTGCGGACGACTGGCAGAAGCAGGTGGCGCCATGGTGGGGGTTAAGAAAAGAGCGATATCTTTATCACTTATAATGTCAGCAGTACACATGATGGCCATTCGCTCTACAAAGTTTCTCAGTTCTCGTACATTACCGGGCCACGAATGCTGCATCATAACTTCCAGGGCACTTTCTGAAAACGATTTTTTCCCAAGACCCCTGCTGGCCAATCCTTTCATAAGATCTTCAACAAGAAGCGGAATGTCAGATAGCCTTTCGTAAAGACTGGGCGTTGTTATGGGGACAACATTGAGTCGCCAGAAAAGATCTGCCCGAAAATTGCCCTGTTCGATTTCCTCTTCGAGATTCTTATTGGTGGCAGCAAGAACCCGCACATTAACAGAGATCGTTTTGTGACCACCCACTCGTTCAAATTTCTGTTCCTGCAGAATCCTGAGGATTTTAGCCTGGGTCTTCAAACTCATATCACCTATTTCATCTAGAAAGAGTATGCCGCCGTCGGCCTGATCAAATTTTCCACGTTTAGAAGTGTGAGCTCCTGTAAAAGAGCCTTTCTCATGGCCAAAAAGCTCAGATTCTATGAGTTCTTCAGGGATTGCTGCACAGTTTAGCTCGATCATGGGACGGTCTGCTGTGAGCGAATGACGGTGGATGGATTGTGCTACCAGCTCTTTTCCGGTACCATGGTCACCACGAATAAGAACCCAGGCATCGGTGGGGGCCACTCGTTCAATCTGTTCTCGCAGTTGCCTGATAACTTCGGATTCCCCTGTGAGTTGTACGGTTTTATCTGTTTTGTCGCGGAGAATCCTGTTGTCCTGCTCAAGCTGGGAGAAACGGAGACCATTACTGATTGCCAGGATGATCTTGTCGTAGGAGAGTGGTTTTTCCACAAAATCAAAGGCGCCATTGCGGGTGGCATTAACCGCAGTTTCTATGGTTCCATGTCCTGAAATCATAATGACAGGAAGGGAATGGATCGCCTTGATTTTTTCAAGAGCGGTGAGACCGTCCATGTTGTCACCAAGCCAGATATCAAGAAGAACCAAGTCAATATTGTTTTCCTCCAGGATGGTGATTCCTTCTTCAGCGGACGCAGCACAAACCGGAATAAAACCTTCATCCTCGAGAATGCCTGAGAGGCTCTCCCGTATAGAGGATTCATCGTCTATGATAAGGATTTGTTTTGCCATAAAGAGTTTATTTAAACCTGTGCGAATGTCAATTGTGAGTCTGATCTTGTTGTTTGGTGTTTCCTTCTAACGGTGATGCTACATCCAGTGGGAAAATTTACAAGCAGCTTTTGAGAGTCGCGTTTGATTTGGAGTACTTTTATGAGAAAAATATACTTTATCCACTCCCTGACAGTCAATACGTTTCCAGGTACTGTTATCACCAAGAGCCGAAATGCTGCTATGAAGACTGCTGTTACACGATATCGCGATGTAGAATTAAATTTTTCATTAGTGGACGGACTGTAACTTGCGAAGAATAATGGTATTCCGGTGAACTAATATATCCGTTCCTACGACTCAGGTAGATAGTCAGATTTGTTGAGCAGGGGAAGCTCAATGGAGAATATCGTACCGTGGGGCGGGTTGTCATGGACCCTGATATAGCCGTTGTGGTCGGAAATGATTGTGGAAACAATGGCGAGTCCCAGCCCGGTACCTGTCTTTTTAGTGGAAAAATAGGGTTCAAAGAGTCGCTGTTTCTCACCTTCGGTAATTCCGGGGCCCGAGTCACATACCTGAATAAAGATACTTTCTTCTCCATCACTGATGGACAAAATAATATCTATTGTGCCGCCGTCTGGTAAAACTGCTACAGCATTGTCGAAGAGATTGATGAAACAGCGTTTCATCTGTTCTGCGTCAAAGCTGAAGATGGGGATTTTGCCTTCAGATTTCACTGTAAAACGGATATTAGTGTGTGCCTGTTTATATAGGAACAGGGTCTCATCAAGCAGGCCGAGAATATTGGCTGGGGCCTGGTTGATTTTGGGCATCCTGGCAAACTGTGAAAACTCACTGACCAGAAGTTTGATCTCATCGACCTGTTTGATGATAGTGTTGGTACACTGATCAAAAATCGAATTATCTTTATCAAGAATTTCCGGATAACGCCTTCTGAGTCTCTGGGCAGAGAGCTGGATTGGAGTGAGGGGATTTTTTATTTCATGGGCAATGCGGCGTGCCACTTCGCGCCAGGCTGCCATACGCTGCATTTTTTCAAGTTCGGTCAGGTTTGCAAAGACCAGTACGAATCCAAGTGGCTTTCCTTCCTCATTCTCAAGACGGGTGAACGTGACAAAAAGAGAAAAGTTCTTTTTTAACACCGAGATTTTGAGATGCTGACGGACTGAAGGCTTACCAGTGATAGCCAGCTCGGTGATGAACTCTTCGATGATGGCAGTGTGTTTGGATGGGAGTACCTCCGAAAACTTACGACCAAGAAAAAAATCCTTGCCAATGTTCAGTAGTTTCTCGGCAAAGCGGTTAATGGTGGTTATCCGCCCCTCCTCGTCAAGGGAGATAACACCCGCCTCCACATTCTGGAGGATGATTTCAGTGTAACGCCTTCTGTCGTCGGATTCTCGGGAACTTTCCTGGAGAGCGTTGTGTGCTTCAGCGAGTTTTGCGTTACTGGCATTGAGGTTGGCGGTCATGGTGTTAAAAGAATCTACCAAGAGCCCCATCTCGTCGTTGGACTCTTTCTCCAGCACAAAGTTAAGGTCTCCGTCGGCGACACGTCTTGTGGCCATGGCAACTTTATCCAATGGACCGGTGATACTCCTGGCGATATAGAGGCCAAACCAGATGGCGGAGAAAATAATAAGCAGAGTAACAATAAGCAGGACAATGAGCAGCCAGAATTTAAACGGTTTTTTGAGGTATTTCAGCTGCCGGTAGTCCTCAATGCCTTTTGATATGAAGTTAAGCCGTTCCAACTGCTCTTTTTTAATCAAAAGGGTTGTAACCAGAAATATTTCATCCGAGGGATCCTTCTCAAATATAAGCAGATTTACTCGACGAACCAGATCTCCTGCCGATGATTCCTGAGTTACTTTTTCCGGTTGCTGATTTTTAACAACATTGTCCAGAACTCTTTGGGGGATCGGTGGGATCTTTTTACTGCTGAGTAGTGGGGACGACGTGGTGAACACCTTATTGCGCTGGTCGGTAATCAGTGAAAAGCTCAGGGCGTTTCTGGTGTCGTGGGATGCAAGAAGTGCAGTAAGCGTATTTTGGAGATCTGCGGATACTCGCGGACTGCGGTGCAGGTAGGTGATTTCTTTTTCAACAGTGCTCCCTAAAGATTCCACCTCGTTTTCTGTCTCATTAAAATACGATTTAGCAAGATCAAGGGAGTTTTGGAGAGAGATTTCTATGTTGGAGTTGAACCAGTAATCCATGCTGGTTGAAACAAACTGCAGGGAGACGAAAAAGAGGAGAATGGTTGGGATGAGTGACAGGGATATGAAAGAGATAACCAGCTTGCTTTTGAGTTTAGATCCTAGAATATTCTGTTTCGATTCAAAGAAGAGTTCAGCGAGGTTCCGAAGAACCAGAAAAAGCATGAGAAGAACGAGGATTACATTGAGGTTGATGATTCCGAAAATGAGAATGTCACTGGAAACGGGCAGGGTTATATCAGCATTCAAAAGAGAGATTTCCAGCCAGACAAAGAGCGGGATGAGACAGAGACAGATAAGGATGACCTGTCTGATCAGCCGTTTTTTGTCCTGTCTTTGTTCCTGTGTAAGTCTTGGCTTACTCAGCTCCTGAATAACAGGATGTTCTGTTGGCTCTGGGCTGCTGTTGTCCATGAAAAGGCTGTCTTTATACTCGTTAGTAGGTGAATTCAATGGTGAACCAGTCCGTTTCCAGATCCCACATGGAGATGAAGGGGATGAGGTAGTGGAGGTTCATGGGAAGCGTTTTCTTATATAGTTCCGCTTTCATTCGCAGTTCATAAGAAGCATCCGGTTGAAGTCTAATCAACTCTATAACCTTCAACCCATTGATGTCATTCATCATCTCCATCGCTTCCTCAAGGCTCTCGAAGGTGAATTTTCTGTTTTTCTGCTCTGTTCTCTCCAACTGATAGTTTTCCTTCAAGGTGTCATATTTGAGAGTGTGGGTGAACTCCATTGTGATGAGTTCTTCGTCCGGCCAGTTGTCTTTGATACGGTAAAGCTCTATTAAAAATGTGAACTGCATGGGGATGCCACTGTGCAGTGCCTGTATCAGATCTCTATTTTCATTATTTTTCAGAACAGCAAAGAGGAGCAGGTGACTGGTGGATGTGGTGATGGTGATATCGGTGAATTGAACATCTTGCCTGGTAGCGGCAAGGGCAGTGTTCCCCGTGAAGATAGGCACCATGGAAAAGAGCATTATGTAGAGTATCAAACGACGCATTTTTTGATCTATTCAATATGTACTGGGTAACTTGAATTAAAAGAGATAACGGAGCATGTTTTACTCTTTGTTCGTTTTATCTGTTCTATCGATATGATTAGCCCTAGAATACTCCGAATCTGATATTTTTGTAACCTAAATCCTGTTGATGATATTTTCTCTTGACAGGACCGTGGAGCAACACTATCGTGTGCATATGCTCGTTTGGCTTGTATCTAAAAGGCCTGTCGTTCATTGAGAATGACGGTAATATATGGATATTGTTGCTCCGGGAGGAAAGTATGAATCGTAATGAGGATCTGTACAGTGTGGAGAGTGAGAAGAGTGTTGCGCAGTTTGTGAGTGATTTCGGGGGAATTGTACAAAAGTATGATTTTGTAATAAATAACGTTGATACAATGGATATGAAAAAAACCTTTCGCGAACATGGGGGGAAGGTATCGGATGATTTTGATCTTCATATGATCCAGCTGTGTAAGCCCACCAAGGCATCCGAGAGTCTCAGTATGAACCCTGAACGCTCCATTCTGATGCCCAAATTTGTGATGGTTTTTTCAAGAGAGGGAAAAACTCAGGTGCGTTATCTAAGTTATGGTGCAACTGAAATCATGGAACTGGTTCAGGATGATCCTGGATTTCCCGAGTCACTGGCTCAGACATTTGCAAAAATTCGATCAATGATTGATGAGGCACGTTGATCATGTGGGATTTCCTTATTTCAATTAATAAGAGGCTCATTTATGCCATCCCGGTGATGATGGGGCTGGGGTTTGTCTTTGGCAAAGCGGTGGACCCTCAGATGGTAAAGCAGTTGAAAAGTTTGATTGTTCCAATGACCTTTCTCATGGTCTATCCCATGATGGTTACTTTGAACATCAAGCACCTCAAGGAAGGTATTAAAAATGTAAAACTGCAGGTGGTAACTCAGTTGATCAATTTTCTGGTGATACCAGCTCTTGCCTATGCGCTTGGGATCTGGTTCTTCCCGGATAACAGTTATATGGCCTTGGGACTGTTACTGGCCTCCCTGCTGCCCACCAGTGGCATGACTATTTCATGGACAGGTTTTGCCAAGGGAAATATGGGAGCAGCAATCAATATGACGGTGATTGGCCTGACTCTGGGCTCACTTGTGACACCAGTATATATTATGGTGCTGTTGGGCGCCAAAGTGGATATGAATGCCATTCTGGTGGTGAAACAGATTGTGTATATCGTTTTTATTCCAATGGTTCTCGGCTATTTTACCAGATCACTTTTTATCAAGAAGTTTGGTCAGAAGGAATTTAAAAAGACCTGGGCACCACGTTTCCCATCTCTTTCAACCATCGGAGTTCTGGGTATTGTCTTTGTTGCCATTGCCCTGAAAGCTGAAAAGCTTTCCCAGGATCCCAATGTTCTACTGTTGATACTGCGGCCGTTGCTCATCATCTATTTTGTTAACTTTCTACTTGGAACCATAGTTGGGAAGCTTTTGTTTGTGCGTGGTGATGCCATTGCCCTTGTTTATGGGACGGTGATGCGGAACCTCTCCATTGCCCTTGCCATCGCCATAAATGCCTTTGGTGAAAAGGGTGCTGATGCGGCGCTGGTCATAGCAGTGTCTTATATTATTCAGGTTCAATCAGCTGCCTGGTATGTGAAAATAACTGATAAATTGTTTGGGCCTCCTGAAAAAGAGTTCCACTAATGAATAAACTGAACTAACCATTTTTATCAAAATCTGATGGCGCCATAAAACTTTTCACCTGCTTCGTTGTGCCATTTTTTTAAAATTACGACGCATTCCAGTGCGTCTAAATTAAATGAAAAATTCACACCTCGTTCCCTCAGGAAGTACTCTGGGGGGAAGCTGAAGTTTGTCGGAGTCTACGTTTGCCGACTCAGCCATCGGTTATTTTAGCTTTTTACAAGCTTATCAATTCTAAAAAGGAGACAAAATATGAGAGTTGCAATACCAACCAATAATCCCGGTGGTATGGAAGCATCAAGATCGGATCATTTCGGCCATTGTGATGTGTTTACTCTGGTCGACGTAGACAACGAGAAGAACATCAGTGCAGTCGAAACTTTACCTGTTCCGGATCATGGTGCTGGAGGATGTATGTTGCCGGTGAAGGTGCTCAGTGATGCCGGTGTCAATGCCATTGTTGTTGGTGGAATAGGTGCCAGGCCGATGCAGGGCTTCTCTGAAGTCGGAATTGAAGTATACTGGGCTGACAAAAATTCCATACCGGATGCTACCTCTGTTATGGAAAAATTCACCGCCGGTCTACTTCCTAAAATGAATGCAGACCAAGCCTGCAAGGGTGGAAGTAACTGCCATCATTAAAGCATGCTGAAAGCAGTTGATTTTGGGAGATGATGGGGTATATAGAATATATATTCATTTGGAAATGGCAGGTTTGTTTGAGCATAAGCCTGCCATTTTTCATCCTGCACCCGTGATCATTTCCAGGTGATACCCTTGGGAAGGAGGAGTGAAATTTCTGCATCAGATGTGTTATGTTCTTTTTGTGTCGATAAATCGATGTGCCGAGCCGCCGGACTCATAAGCCATTATCCCGAAGGGGAGGGGAATGAATTTCCCCAATATACCTGGTTGTGAGTTTTGTATTTACAGTTCAGTCTGTTATAAAAAAACAACTGCGGAATTGTTACGGATTCAGGATTAGGAGATGAGGCTTACATTTATAAGTTCCTGCATCTAATTAGATTGTCCTCAAAAAGTCACAACCAACTGTTATTGTAGAGTAAAGACTTTAAAAAGGTAGTACACTATGCAAGCATACAGAGCAATACTCAACAAAAGGCTTGCACA
>JALSMA010000029.1 GCA_026988015.1 Desulfobulbaceae bacterium
AAAAAAGAGAAACCTCCTAGCGGTATCCAGTTGAAATTATTTGATTAAACGTTGGGACACTAGTGATATGCACCATAACCGGCTTATCATCAGGTGTTGTGGATAGTCATGCAAAGAGGACAAACAGCCCCCCCGAAAGCCCCTGATTTAACAATAACTGCAATCTGCTGATAATCGCCAATGCGAATCTGACACTGACAAACCCCATTGAAAGGTGTATAATTCACACCCATACAGTATTCTCTCAGGAAGAGACAACAACTTTTAACGGAAAATAACCACTATGACACCTCAAGATATGCGCGAGAAGGCAATGGATCTTTTCAAGAAACGTTTTCACTGAAGTCAGGCTATTCTGGCCGTTGGCCTGGAAAAGATTGAAAAATATGACGAAAACGTGATTAAATCTACCGGTGCCTTTGGTGGTGGAATTGCTGCCACAGGATCAGTCTGCGGCACACTGCTTGGAGCAATCGCGACAATATCATCACTGCACAGCAGAGGAAACCTTGAGGAGAAAGAACACCCCATGATGTGGGGAGCCAGCCAGAAACTCATCAAACAGTTTGACCAATTAACACAACCCTATGGAGGAAAGAACTGCTCTGATATTGCCCGGGTTGACTGGACAAACAAGGACGATGTAAAGCAGTACTATTCAGGATCAGACTCCACTAGAGAAGATTGCATCAGGCTGGTTGGTGACTTTGCCTTCACCCTCGGCACCATTCTTGACAAAGAGCTGGCTCGACTAAACAAGTCATGACAGAGATAGAAGTCGTTCGCGCTGATATAACACTCCTTTCCGTTGACACCATTGTCAACGCTGCCAACAATTCACTTCTTGGCGGTGGTGGGGTTGATGGTGCAATTCACCATGCTGCCGGGCCTGGCTTACTGCAAGAGTGTGAAGCTATTAGCGGCTGCCCCACTGGAGAGGCACGAATCACGAAGGGCTATAACCTTCCTGCCCGTCACGTTATTCACACCGTAGGCCCTGTCTGGCAAAACGGCAACTGCAACGAAGCCAAACTACTGGCGTCATGCTATCGGAACTGTTTTTCATTACTTAAGAAACACAGACTCTCCTCCATCGCCTTTCCGGCAATAAGCTGCGGTATATACGGCTATCCTCCACAAGCAGCATGCACCATTGCCATAAATGAAACAAAGACCTTTCTTCAGAAAAGTGACAGCTCAGACACAAAAGTTATCTTTGTTCCTTTTAATGACACCATCGAGCAGGAAATGAGACGCCATCTCTCCTGATTCATCTCAAACTACCTCATTTATCCAGGAAGAATCAATCTGTCATATTTCATATTGGATACGCTGTCTGGAAACCATGACTGCCATTTACAGCACATTACCGTTTGTCCCAATGACAGCCGATGCATTGCATGATCCCGGGCATCAGACGTAGTTTATGGCCCCGCTTTGCCCCCGTTGCAGCAGCTGCAAATCTGATAACTCCAGCCTGATGAGGGTTATGGCAGGTAGTGCAGACGATTTTCCCCTTGAAGAGAGGAAGAGCTACACCTATTCGTTGTTCTGAAGATTTTAACACTCTCATTATTGTCCTGGAAGGCACCTTCAGGTGATCTGTACCAGCGGGATGTGCTTTTGTAAACCCGTGATGACAACCGATACAGGTAGCATTTGGATTTTTCACAACGAACTGCACAGTTCCCACTCCCGGTACTTGCTGATCCGGTACACTTGAATGACAGAAAAGACACGTTTCCTCCTGGATCCGCCCCTGTTCATCGACTTGTTGTTCATGGGGATTTAAACGGTTATAATTTTCTCCGACATGACAGAGAAAACAGAATCCGCTACGCGATCTTTGTTTGCCTCGCAGGAAAACAACATTTGTTTTAAACCTTTTTCCTTTTTTTACAGTTCCGATCTGACAGAACGGATCGTGACAAGTAAGACAGGTAAGCTTCCCATTTTCCAAAACCATGTGCGCTGGAATACGCACCGTAGACGAGGGCTCAACCCCCACAGGGTGAATATCAGCCCTGGCGTAAACAGAGGCATGGCAGCGATTACACAAGGCTATGCCATCACCACCCTTCTGTAACGAGACATTTCCTTTAACAGGTTGCCGCTCATGACAACTCAGGCAGTGCCGGTTGTTCCAGTGAGGATCTATTGATCTTGATTTATTACAAAACCCAAGATACTCGGCACGAAGTATTCCTTTCCCATCCGTCTTCCCATGAGGATCATGGCAGCTCGTACAGGCCAGTTGTCCATTTTTCGGCAGTATACCGGAATCCATAGCCTCTTTCCTGATTTCAGTATCAAGAAAAGGATCACTCCCCTGGTAGTGAGAGTCCGCCAGGGATATATGACAACGGTCACAGGCAGTCTGCATCGTGCTATCCGGTAAAGCTTGTTGGGGTGCTTTCCCTGCAGGCCTGACAGCATGGCAAAGAAGACATGATTCCCCGTCGGTACCGTGAGGAAACTCCTTTTCCACAACCTGGGATTGTACTGACTGACTGGAACCTGGTAACCCTTCAGATGCAGATGATACTCCCGAAAAAAAACCATACACGACAATAAAGACAATACTTGTTACAATCGGTACCAGAACATTTCCAGGAAACATCACCTTATTCACTGTCATGGCCTCCTGCCTCCCGGTCGGTCCTGGTGAATCCTGTCCCAGGGAATCGCTCTTTGAGGCCTGGAAGTTCGGGGTTGCATCAGTACCTTTCTCTCTTCTGCGCTATGGTAGTACCTGTATAAAAACAGTGTCTGTCTCCCATGACACTCATAACAGAACCTTCTTCGCAGGTCTTTTCGGAGAAAACTACTGACCAATGTCCCCTCAACCTTAGTCCCTATGCCTTTCTCATATATTCCAGCCCGCCAGACATGGGGGTCATGGCACGTTGGGCAGCTTATTTCACCAGTTACTTTTTTATGCCCTTGAGCATCATATAGTGGTATTTCTTCATATTGAATATGCTTAGAACTCGCGCCGATTGAATACGGTTTATTATATCCAAAATATATCCGCTGTGGATGAGCACCTACCGCAATAAGTTTCTTCCGGGCAATCCCTTTCTTGTTATGACAGCCATAACAAGCACGAGCCATGAAATCATTTTTTCCATCTGCCAGCGTCCCGCCCCATAACGCCGTTTGGCTTAAAGCGTTGTGCACAACATGACAGGGTGTGCAAATTGAAACTGAAGGAGAAGCTTCTGTTGTCGACTTCAGGACCCCAGGGGCAACCACTCGCATATCATGGTCCGTACCCGCCACATTACTCTGACGAACATGACATTTGGCGCAAAGTTTCGGTTCATCCACACTGCTTTCTCGTAAAAAACTACTCAGGCCATCCCCTTCTATATTTTCATTACTGCCAGAATAGTGTTCACCCGGTCTCCAGTTATGTGGGTTATGACAGGTAGAACACTCCATGACCTGACTGATTTCACTCATCGTGTAAAGAGGAAGCTCAGGAGAACCATCAACTGACACTCCAACAGGGTGAGAATTTTCACCAACTGTCTTGGCTGCAGCTACCCCCTGCTTGTTATGGCAACTCAAACAAAGTGACGAAGGAGATTGCTCCTTCTCTGACAGGGGCTGAGCCCATAATTTCGGTCCGGTTCCATTGTGTGGTATATGACAGACACTGCACACACCACCAGTTACCACAGTCTCCCCACGTACATTCTTGAGGGCCTTGCCGGTTATACGAAGATCATGGTCTGTCTTTTCGACATTCCCTTCGCCGGGATGACAGGTCAGGCAAAGTGACCGTTCCCCTGTGGAAGGTTGGCGTAGAAAACTGTTGGTCCCATCTCCTTCAGCATTTTCTCCCTGTCCTTCCCCTGTATTCCCATTCCCGGGCTGCCACTGGTGTGGATTATGACAGGTGTGACACTCCATGACTGCTTCTCCAGTCTTTGTTGTATAGAGAGGCAGCTGTAACTCAGCTCCTTCCACCTTGCTTCCCACCGGATGAGAATACTCCCCAACTCCTTTTTTAGCTCCAGGCCCTTCTGTTGAGTGACAAGTTAGACAAAGATCGGATGGCGATGCATCTGCTCCTAGTCCGGAACGAGACCAAAGAAACGGTCCCTGCGCCTTATGGGGAATATGACAGGAAACACAGGCACCATCTTTTCCAGCATCTTGCCCAAGACTGTTCCGCTCAGCTGGAGCAGTAACAGATAGATCATGATCTGTTTTTCCCACCATAGACTGGGCGACATGACAAGAAGAGCAGAGTACATCCTGCCCTGCGGCAAGTGCTTTTGTCCCAGGGGCATGCTGATGCATAAGGTGACAGGTAAAACAATAAACAGTGTTATTTTCACCTGCAGCCAGCTGTACCGCACTCTCTGGAGAAGATTTAAAGGTTACAGCCAGAGGATGGTTTGCTTTAACATCTGCAGCAGGAGACAGACGAGGATCTTTATCTGCATGACAAAACGAACATAGAGATTCTCTACCTGCCACCAGCGCTTTGGTCCCCGGTACATGTTCATGCACCTTATGACACGACAAACATTCAAGACTATTTCCCGGCCCCCCATACAAAGGCGGTGTCAGGGAAGAATCTGTTTTGAACTGTACTTTAAGTGGGTGATTACTTCCTGTAACCGACTTCTCCGGGTCAGCATCAATTTTATTGGTATGACAGAGGACACAAAGAGATGACTCCGCCATTGTGTGCACCAGAGTCCGTTCAACGCTGGCGTGGGCAGTATGACAGCTTTCACAGATAATATAATTAGGATCAATCAACGACGCCTTGGCACCTTCAGCAAAAAGCACCTCTGGGAGAGGTTTTTTGCCGACATGAACAGGATGATTGGTCTTCCTGAGCGCTTGATTCACATGGCACATCTCGCACAGAATAGAGTCAGTATTAGTGACTCTCATAAACACACTACGCTCTATAGTTGTGTCAGTCGGATTTGAATGGGCTGAATGGCAAGTGGAACAGACAATCTTTCCCTCCGGAGAGAGGGGAAAAATTTTGGGTATTTTCACTTTATCAGAAGGTTTAACCTCTGTCTTATGTATGCCCCCCACCCAAACTTTTGTACGAGAATCGTCAATTGATCCGTCATGACAACTGAAACACATCAGCTCGTCACCTGCAACATCTTCAACTTGATAATGTGCTAGAGCAGTACCGCGCCCCTCCACAAACTGCTCAATCCACCGATAGTGACATACTGCGCATTCACGGGAAGAATTCTGCGTCAGATTTCCAGCCGCAGACGCACACTCAAGGAAGAAAAAAAGTCCGGACAGGACACACAGTGCGATGGGCAGTTTCTGACACATCATTCAAGGGCCCTCTCTCTCCAAGACAACCAAACGATTACTGTACATCTCAATCACATGCAATCGTTTTCCAGAAGCAGTTATTCCCATTGGTGTTGTAAATTTCCGCAGTGTGCCTGTTTCGTCACCAACAGCCCCGACAAACTCTCCCCCAGTGGTAAAAATCTGAATAACACCTAGATAGCTGTCTGAAACAAAAAGCTTACCAAGGCTCTCCACAGTAACACCCTTTGGCCTGAAAAACTGCCCCGCTTCGATCCCCCAGTCGCCAATAAACCTGACATATTCCCCGTCCTTATCCAATACCTGCACTCTGGTATTGATCACTTCAACAATAAAAATATTTCCTTCTTTGTTTCTATCCAGCATAAAAGGAAACCGAAACTCTCCAGGATTACGCCCCATCCTGCCACTGCTCCAGAGAACCCTGCCCTCCATATCAAGAGCCAATACCCTGTGATTATCATTGTCTACCACGAAAAACGTATCGTAATGTTGACCGAAAACCACATCAGTCGGATCGGCAGGATTGCCATCAACTGGAATTGGAAGATCGAATAATACTGGATTTGCAGCTGCTACAGGGAAAAAAACTACCCGGTGATTTCCAGAATCAGCAACCAGCACCCCCCCATCCGGGGACACATCCAGCCCCATGGGAAGATTCAAGGTGCTCTGATCACCTAATGTGGACAGAGGCTTACCACTTTTACTATAAATCCTAACAATACTGTCTGTACCATCTAGAATATATATTCTCCCTTTCCGGTCAACCGCAACATCACTGGGCAACTGAAGGAGATCGTCGTCTATGACAAATAGTGTCCGATAGGGCACCAGATCAAGTGCCCCATATTCATCTTCCTTTTTCAATCCCCCTTCAACACTTCCAGAATCGGACGCCAGGGCTGAGACTTTTTCGGCAGCCCGGACGTTGTTTATCAGGAATAAAGAACCAAAGACAAAGTAAAATACCATTAACCACCATCCCAGACAATGTACTCTCTCTTTTATTAAAAGAGGTTCCGACAAACACGCTACCTTCTGCCATCTCGAGGGACCTGTGTTTACGGCACTGACAGAAAAAAACATAGAATACAAATATCCAGGATGGTGGTACATACAATCACCTAATTGGTTGAACGATCTTCAACCTCCAGTTTTTTCATCTTCTGTTTTTTCGTAGAATTCGGATCAAACATAGTCGGCAGATAAAATTCCATATACCTTTCTATCATGTCTGCAGCTTCTGTCCTGTAGAGGCTTTCAGCACGTCTCTTCGAATAGCCGACAGCAACATAATCGATGTACGGATCACGACGGTGACATTCTACACATTGAATCGGTTTTCTAGACATATCTTTATGAAGAATAACCTTGGCCTCTGCCTGTTCCTCAGGAGTGAGATGTTCTTTTTGTTTGAGATACTCTTTGATAAACTCCGGATTAGCTGGCTGATCCAGACGACGTGTTTCCCCATTCACAGTAGCTACCGGCACTAACCTGGCACCATAGTTTCCGGTTTTACTTTCGTCAATTTCCGTCACCTGTTCCTCCGTCATATTATCATACCAGAAGTATGCGATTTCTCCCTTCACATCGGCTCGACGAACGTGACAGACCTCACAAGACATAAAATAATTATGCATATTCAGAAATGACCTGATATCTGGAGATTTACCATGGGGTAGTGTTCCATGACATGTAACACAGATTGGCTGTTCAGCTATCACCAACTTGACAGTATCATCAACATTATGAAAATGGGTATCTGTTTTTTTGGCCACGCCAGGAGCCACATAATCGGCAAACCTGCTTGTCTTAAGTGTCTCAGGAGTATCAACAGATGTTGATGTTGAAGAAAAATACAGGAGTCGCAGCAATAACACTGAGACGACGATACAGAAAAGCAAGGAGCAGAGTGAAACTAACTCCCCCATTCTTCTCCCAAAACCTTTTCTCTGACCTGTTTCTCCATGCTTGGGATCCTCAGTTTCATCCACCGGGGCAAGTTTTCCTTCTGCAACCAGTTGTTCATACTGCAATGGATGTTCTTCGAGAAGGTGGTGTGCCGACATTTTGCCGTCAATCCAAACCTTACTCATCGGGAACTGCCCGGGTTTCCAGTGAACAGCATAAAAATGCCATACAATAATCGCAAGAGTCGCAAGGATAGCCTCCATTCCATGGATCATGATGGACAGATCAAGGACAAACTTACTCCAATATCCCTCAGACCAGAGCAATACACCAGTCACCGAGATGATTATAGTGCCAGCAACAAGAGCAAGATACTCAGCCTTCTCACGGTAATCAAATCTTCTGAATTTTGGCGGTTCTGGTCTCCTACCAAGATAGTACGCAAGATTATGGATGATATCCTTAACATCCTTCCAGACAGGGATCATATCTTTGCCAAAAGACCTGCCTTCTTTGCTGGCGACAAGATAAACAACATGGTACACACCTGTGGCAATCATCAGTACACCGCAAACGCGATGGATAATCCCCCGATAATAAAAAACGGGTTCCCCCCAGTTACCAAGTTTAACAACCCATTCCTCGGGCATTCGGAGCATATAACCCGTAATAACCAGGAGAACAAAGGTAACGAAAGTCAACAGGTGCTGTATCCGCTCACTTTTATTGAGACGGACTATTTCTTTGGGAAGTTCTTTTGATTCTAAAGTAGTCATAGTAGTCACCCTCTCAATGGTTTTTTCTGTTTTTGATTGTTCTATAGAAATCCATGAGCTGATGTATCAGCATACCACCGATAACAACAGTAATGAGAAGGGTGTATATATATTTCACGAGCAGATACACCTTCCGCTGGAAACGCTCTGTGGCATCTATTGCTGCAGTGTCAATTCCCTCAGATTCAATCTGACTCTCGTACCTTCTCTTCCTTTCCAACAAATTTACTCCATCGAGAACGGGATCACCTTTCACAAAAGCAGCCACCTTCTCATCGAACCCTGCTTCTGTCTGATGAATTTTTCCTGTGGCAAACGACTCGACAGCACCTGGATGACATTGCTGTGTGCTGTCAACACTGGCGCAAGTACTTTGTAGATTTGTCCTGTAGACAGGCGATTGTGGATCATGCATACTTGTAAGAGAATGAACTGAATACCCGATGGGGGCATGACAGCTGAGACAATCCGGGGCATTCTTGTCGCCATACAGAACACCTTTCCAGTGAAACGTATCACGATAATTTGCAGTAGCAGGGAGATTGTGCCGAGCCATCATCTGCTCGTCCTGATGACAGTTAAGACAAAGCTTGGCAGTTTCCAGGGCAGTTTTAGACCTATGGAGACGATGGGAAAAATGCTGATAATAACGGGTTGCCCAGTCTTCCTCAGTATGACAACCAATACAACGACGCAGTGTATCGCGTGATATTCCGGGATCCTGGTCAAATCCCTGAACGGGTTTGTATACTGTATTCAAGTGGCAGTCAGTACACCCCGGCATATCAGTACTGAATTTTTTGGGATTGTCTTTTGTCCCTTTGCCGTGGATACTCATATTTATTTCGGCATACAAATTACCATGCGAGAACTCCACGTCTTTAGAAGGCTCCTTGACGTGGCACTTTGTTGAGCAATCAACCTTTTTCGCATTATTATGAGGGATCACATCCAGATTCAAGTGACAATTTTTACAGAGAACCTTTCCGTGAACAGAATTATTAAACTTGTCATAATTAACGTAAAACAGGCGAAGTTGTCCCGTTTTCTGATCCAGTCGTGCAAGTCCTGAATACTTGTGACATACTACGCAGCCATCCTCATCAGCAGCAAAAGCCAAAGTCGGCACACAAAACCAAACCATCAAAAAACATGCTAAAACATGCGTCTTCAATGTGGTATTCATCCATCCCTCCCCTTCCTGTAAAAGTTTCCCCATCTACAACATCTTAAATAGCAAGTTTGCAGTAAAAACCAGAACTCTTTCTGTCGCACAAATGTTCTCAGGGCGACTACCACCATTCAGATAAATAACTACAAGCAATCTATGACTATACCCATCTTACGCGCCTCCACAAGTGGCATTTTGTCGCGCCACATTGCGGTACCAGCGTTATTTTTTGAGGTTACCCCTAAAACCTGCCAACACAAAACTCCTCACTTCTGTCAAAATTTTTCAAGACTATCTCTCCCTCCCCCACCTACCAGGAAAGAGTCTCTTTACTTTCTAATTGTAATTACTTCTCTCAGTATTTGCGGTATCCCTTATTGCACCTGTAGTTTCACCTTGACTAACAACCAACAACATGCCACAGTTAAAATGGAATCTACTATTAATTATTGGAGATATCGACACATCGTAAGAAGTACTGCTATACTACCTGACAAACTTTTCAACACACCTCATTACCTAGGGAGTTTATAAATGAAACAGTTTTTTATTATTATGATATGTGTTTTTGCTGTGGGAGCAACCACTCTCACCGTATCGGCCAGACCCAAAAAACGTTTTGATGAAACAACAGGCACCTGCAGGGTTCTCAACGTAGGCCCTCTGGAGTGGGAGAGCCTTCCCTGGGGCCAGGGCGGCAAAGGTTTCAAGCAAGTCTGCAAGAGTTGTCATACCCGTAATAACGATGAAGGAGCCCCATTTCTATGGGAAGAGTCAAAATCCTCAAAAGGATGGAACAGGGCCTTTACCAGTAAACGCGCAAAATGTGCAAGAGACGGTTCCTGGTCAAAGCTTTCCGACGACCAACTCCTTATGGTAAATGACTATCTCTACCGCTGGTCATCCACAAGTATCGGCCGTAACGACGCTGCCTGACGCTGAAATAAGCTTCCGGTTCGGAAGCAACACATCACATAGTCAAAAAGAAGAGTCTTTCCTTCACTCTTTTCCCTTAGAGTTCTTTTTCGTTTTGCTGAGCAAGTTCACCTGAAATATCGTTGTACTGCACAGCAAATCGCCCCCAAACATTCCTTCTCCAAACTGCTTGTACACATACGGCCAGAAAGTGGACAACTGGATTGCGACCGTTACGTTTTTTCCGACACCACCCCCAGCCAGGAAATTTCACAATAACAGGTACGCTCCTCCCTCCTCCCTGCCATTGTCTCGTTGTTAAAACGCAGTCCATAACTAAGTGAGTCACCACCATCTCGAACAGCCAGAACACCGTGGAGCAAATGGCCGAAGATACTCTCAGACGCCTGCAGGCGGCATTGACCATAAGCCGCGGTCAACTGCTCCCTTCTTAGTAGTGGGGCAGGTGAGCTCTGCAGAACGCTCGCGATATGAAATTTTTGAGATGGACTGAATAATGCCGTCTTTCACAGTGAGCAGGCGATCTTCTCGCGCCATCCCACCGCTCCCATCAAACAGCCACCCTGCTCTGATACAGTGCAGCTGGTCCATAATTACGTCCTCCCCTCTTCTGACTCCCTGAACATTTGACATCATCACAGGGATTGGCTATGTACAAGAAACCAAAAACACAGAAGAAGATCAACCATCGCAATGGGTAACAGAACAGATGAATGTAAAAATTTTCACCACTGGTGGTACAATCGATAAAATATATTTTGACGCAAAAAATGTTTACCAGGTTGGTGAACCGGAAGTTAACGCACTTCTTGCTGAAGCAAATGTGAACTTTGACTACAGCACCACCTCGCTCCTTAGAAAAGACAGCTTAGAAATTACTGCGGATGACCGAGAACTCATCCGCAACGCTGTAGCCTCAGAACCCACCTCCCGTATTCTTATCACCCACGGCACCGACACTATGATCGAAACAGCAAAATGCCTCTTGGGTATCTCCGACAAAACAATCGTACTGACTGGTTCCATGCAACCCGCCCGCCTAAGGATCAGTGATGCCTTCTTCAACATCGGTTACGCCGTTGCAGCTGTACAACTCCTGGCCCCAGGAGTTTATGTTACGATGAATGGAAAGGTTTTCGACCCGCAGATCAGCCATAAAAATGTTGCCGGAAACCGTTTCGAGGATATTGACTAAGGCATGGCGCAAATTTGCGGTAACTGGCGGGCGTGAAACACAATCTACTCGACCAGCAATAGCTCCTTGATCAAAATGTCAAAGCCACCCTAGTGAAGTAATAGTATGATGAGGATAGGCACTAAAAGTATCACGCCTTTTACTAGACACTACTGTCTGTAAAACCAATACTTTGTGAGGCCAACTCGTATATGCTGTGATTGCAATCGAGAATTTCACTGGTTTGCATTAACTCCTTCACCTTACGATGGTCTGAGAATTCGTCAGCTCCAGGAAGTTACTTTTGCGTATTTGTTACAAGCGATCCATACCATATGAAAGCTGCTTATGGGCTGAGTTAATATCAAGTCCAGCCAATAGCCATGACAGCTGTTTACTGTCAATATTTATAACCTCCCGTCTGGATTCAGGCCATCTGAACAGATCCTCTTCCAGTCTTTTATGCCAGATACAAAACCCTTTACGGTCCCAGAAGAGAATCTTGATTATATCCTAGTTGCGATTGCAAAATGCGTATAGATTACCAGAGAAAATATCCGTTGTGAAATTATCTGCAACCTGCTGACTCAACTCATTGATGGATTTACGCATATCGGTAGGGCCAACGGCTATATAAACTCTGCAGCTCTCTGGAAGAATCATGATTTAAGCACCACTACAGCATCAGCAAAAACCTAGGTGTTGAAATGGTTGTTCAGTTCGATCTTGATGCCGCCACCAATGACTATGGTCAATCCTGAAAGATTGTCTTTTGTCTCTTTAGCGTTCTGTTTTGTAATACACGCCTGTAATGGCACAAAGCTCACCACTGATACTTCTGCCTGTTTCAGTTTCTTTTTCCGGAGCAGAATTGGTTACTGCTCATCTTATGCTGCCTGCAGTATTCATTCTGACGCAGACCGCTTTTCTCCCAGGCTTGTACATGAGCCCGCCACCGGCACTCTTTGAGTAAGTGACAACACTGATTACGAAATCGAAATTACCGATGTCTTGAAATACAAGATGAAGAAAATCCCGCCACCGACCTGGCAGGAGTGCATAAAAAAGGTGTGTGAGGTCGATCTCCTGCAGTGTAAGCATTGCCAGAGAGAAATGAAGATCATCAGCTTTATCAATGAACCGGATGTAATCCGAAAGACACTTGGACCTCTGGAACACGCAGGAACAATCACACCCGCCACCGGAAAAAAGGTTTACGCCACCACCCTGTAATCCATGTCCGGTATCTACCGGGCAGGACGATTCTTATTTTTTTGATGATGGCTGGCCAAATTGCGAGGAACCGTATATTACCCGTGATTGACAGTCTGATTCATGCAACACCTTCCTACATCCTCAATTCAGCCCCATATTTGAATCACCGCGATCATAAAAAACAATTACAGGACAAACAGTTAGCGATCTTTGCAGAAAAAGCTTGCAGGTTATCTGCCTATATTATAGGTTTATTTCTGTTACTTGTGGGGTGTTGTGGGTGATCAGGATCGGCAGGCATATTCCACAGGGAAATTTTCGAAAGAATGTGTAGCCGAAGATGATACAGGGGCCTCTGTTTTCCGCCGAATCCTCGGCAAATAGTCTAATTTCCCCTCACGACACCACCGACTGGAAAGCAATTACTTATCACCTAATATTTTGAACTTTGGGGATTTTTGATACTTTCTTTAGCAAAAAGCAAGTTCATATCCCTCCTTATACTACCCTATTACCAAAAAAACGGAGGTTGAAAATGCAAACTAGAAAACTAATATCGGTCTCAATCTTTTGTCTTATTAATTTTGGAATAGTTTCATCCTCCCAAGCTATACCTGTACAATGGTCTGGAAACGGTCATTTTTATGAAATCATTCGTGATAATAGTCTTGATTGGTTCGATGCTAAAAGCGCTGCTGAATCAAGTTATTATAATGGCTGGCAAGGACATTTGGCGACTATAACATCACAAGGTGAACTCGATTTTTTATCTGATTCATCGTTTCTAGGCGCAAGTGTTAGCTTGTATGGAGACATAATTTGGTTGGGGGGGTACCAGACTCGTGATTATACTTGGAACTACAGCAATAACACCTATGAAGTAAATGAAGGCGAGAAAATCGCATTTGAAAATTACTATAATGGATCAGGAACTCTTGCTGACTATTATTTAGCCGCTAAAAACCAATGGAATTGGGTTACTGGTGAATCTTGGTCTGCGTTTGATCTTTGGGATACATATACACCAAATAACGGAGCGTCTACGGGGTTGGTAGGGCCACAAGTCTTTGAGGATTTCCTAATAATGAGGAAAGATTGGTGGAATCTGAATCTAAATGATATGAAGAACGACGCTGTCGCAGCTAGTACAGCAAGCAGAGCTTATATTATAGAATATGAAGTACCTAACCCAATACCTGAACCGGCAACAATACTTCTTTTTGGTACCGGCCTTGCTGGGCTTGCTGGATTAAGAAGGAAGAGAAAATAATCTAAAGTTCAGAGAACCTGACCTCGATATTTTTGCCTTTTCAGAGAAAAGAATGCATCCTGAATTCAAGTGATAAGTGCATAACCCATTTTTTTTTGAACATTAACGCCTGTTAAGTTTTCAAATGCTTCATAGGGCGTTTTGAAGTTAAGACATTTTCTTGGTCTGTTGTTCAACTTGTCCACAGCGTCAAGAACTTGTTTCATCGTTATATCCACAAGCTCTATAGCTTTTGGAAAGTATTGACGTAGCAAGCCATTGGCATTCTCATTCTGTCCTCTTTCCCAGGAGCGGTAAGGCTTGGCAAAATAGGTTGAACAATCAAGATCAGTTGCTATCTCTTCATGGAGAGTAAATTCTTTTCCGTTGTTAAAAGTCATCGTTTCTACGAACTCTTTTACAGGTGACAAGAGAGACACTATTGCGTCTTTAACATATCTTGCTTTTTTACTGGCCAGTGGCGCAGCAAGACGTAGTTTAGATTTCCTGTCATCAAGGGTTACTATTGCCCCTTTATGGTTTTTACCAATAATCGTATCTGCTTCCCAGTCGCCAACACGTTCACGGTTGTTAGCCTCAGGAGGTCTTTCGTCAATGTCAGTTCGATTGGGGATACCTGTACGATTATGAGCCGATCCATAACGTTTGCGATAGGTTTTGTTCTGGTGGCGTAAATGTTTATAGAGTCGTCCACCTGAAAATTTATCGCTTAAAATGAACTGGTAAATTGTTTCGTGATGTAATGAAAGCCACCCGTCATCATGGAAGCGACCTGCTATTTGCTCAGGACTCCATTCTCTAGTAATGCAGGCTGTAATCAGGTATTTGATTTCTTCTGTCAGTTTGATGGCTTTTGGCTTGTTTAAATGGCGTTCTCCAGCAAAACGGTCAGCCTGCTTATGCCGATAGCCACGCCGACCAGTATTGCGGCGTATTTCTCGAGAAATAGAGCTTTGGGAGCGTCCATAGCTTTGGCTATTTTACTGATTGATGCTTCCATTTTTAGCTCTGTCTCTATATAGTCAGGTTGCGTATTCCAATGAATTCGGCCACCCATTCCAAAGTTATTCAGCCACCTGATCCGATTTAATTCGGCCGGTCAGTCCAACGGAATTCGGCCCCCCCTGCGCAAGTCTTTACGAAGGATAAAATTACACTTACTCGATGATGTCAGTTGTTGTCAATTTAGACATTATTTTTCTCATTGAATCTCCGTCCAGGTTGATTCGATATGCGCTGTGAACCAGTCTATCAAGAATGGCGTCCGCCATGGTGTGATCGTCAATGTAATCGTGCCAACTTTTAACAGGCAGCTGACTTGTGACAATGGTTGATCGCCTGTTGAATCGATCATCAAGAATTTCTAGTAAATCGCGACGATGCTCGGCAGTAAGCGGCATAATCCCCCAGTCATCAAGAATCAAAAGATCAGTCCTTGCCAGTTCTGCGAGGAGTTTGGGGTAACGCCCGTCGGCCTTGGAGATATTGAGTTCCTGTAGAAAACGGGGCAGACGAATATATCGAGCTCGATACCCCTCCCGGCAGGCTTTTTGAGCGAGGGCACAGGCTATCCAGGTCTTGCCGATACCGGTAGGCCCACAGATCAAGCAGTTGAGGTGCTGTGATATGTACTTGCAGCTCATTAGAGAGGTAATCATAGACTTGTCAATTCCTCTTGGAGTTCGTAAGTCAATATCCTCAACAGAGGCGTTCACCCTCAGCTTTGCTTGTCGCAGTCTCGTCTTTAAGCGTCTATTCTCTCGCTCTGTGGATTCCCGATCAGCTAACAGGGCTAGCCGTTCTTCGAATGATAAAGTCGCAACGTCGGGCATTTGTGCCTGCTCCTCGAAAGCATTGAGCATTCCCGTTAGTTTGAGGGCGCGTAATTTTTCAATGGTGGGGTGGTTCAGCATGCTGTCTCCTTTTTTGTTGCGGGAGCCCCTGGTGTTGAATATGACGAGGCTCCCATTGATTAAATGAAAAAATTAATGAAAATAACTTGGCTGTCTTGTATTCGAATGCTCGACTACTTTTTGGGTTGGCTCAGCGTCAGGTAGTTGCTGTTTGTCGAGGTTTTTTTTAAGAATTGATTCAATACTGCGATAGTTGCATGCCCCTATGACCAAAGCCCTGGCGCAGGCAGCTTCGAGGCGATCATCGCCGTAATTTTTACCAAGCCTCATGACCCCAAAGCAGGTGTTGTATGATTGCTGTGGATAAAGACGAGATGCCAATAAATGAGAGATAACTGTTTTTGTGGCCTCGCCTGATTTGGCTGCCCAGTTTGTTAGCCGTTCTGGAGACCAGTCTGCATATTCCTGATGTTTCCGCGGCATGTGTGCTTTAACGGTGGTATATCCGTATTTGGTAAAACTGCGGCAGTGACTGGCCACTCTTTTTCCTTTGAATAAAACTTCAATAGTCCGGGTTGTAATGCGAACGTCGACCTGCTTTTTTACCAGCGTATAGGGAACTGAATAAAAGTGGTCACAGGCCCTAATATGAATATTGGGGGCAACCCTGGCCTTCAGCCACTCGGCAAATTCATATTCATATTGTGGTAGCGGCTGCAGGCAGGGCTTGTCCAGAGTTTCAAATAGCTCTTTACGACAGCTGTTGAACTTCTGAAATGGTCGTTTATTGAGCTTTTCTATGAGTGGTTTGATCCTCGTTCACCTCGCTAAGGCTGAAGAAATTGCGGTTACGCAGACAGGCAAGAATCCAACGTTCTACGAGTAAAACTCCGGCTTCCACCTTGGCTTTATCTTTTGGCTTTCTCGGTCTGGCAGGGACTATGGCCACAGAGTAATGCACTGCCATATCCTGGTAGGTTGAATTGATGTCGGGATCATAGCGGTGAGCCTTGGTGACGCCACTTTTCAGGCTGTCGGGAATGACCAGGAAGGGGCAGCCTTCAAGAAAATTAAAGGTTCGAACATGGGAACTAATCCAGTCAGGCAAGCTCTGTGTCCAGGTTGCCTCTGCGTAGGTGTATGAACTGGCACCGAGTACCGCGACAAAGATTTCAGCAAATCGCACTTCTCCGGTGACACGGTCAATTATGCCGACTTGTTGCCCGGCGTAATCAACAAAAAGCTTTTCACCAGCCTTGTGATCTTGGCGCATTACCACATTCTGAGTACCAAGCCAGGATCGATAAATCTGGCAAAAACGGCTGTATTGATAACCGTCCGGGTTGTCTTCTTTGTGCTCTTGCCAAAGGAGTTGCAGCGTAACTCCTTTACGTTTGAGTTCCTTGTAGACCTTTGACCAGTTGGGTTTGGGACGATTCTCCGGGAGTTATGATCGAAAGTGGTGTTTGAAGAAGCTATGAAAAAATAAATGACGTATCCTGTTGGGATCAAACCGCTAAGATTAATTCCAACAAAAAAGAGGATACGTCATGAGTAAGAATAAGATTAT
>JALSMA010000030.1 GCA_026988015.1 Desulfobulbaceae bacterium
GCTCAAAATTTGGTAAATTTTGAGGATAGTCTAATTTCAAGTCGAAAACAGGCATTTTGTCGTCAATAGTTTAATAAATTAACAAGTTACGCTGTCTACTATAAAAAACGTTGGGACAGCAGTGACTGAACATAAAGAGCTACCCCAGAACCAGCCACAGAGCCACTCCCATCATCAAGGTCCCTGAAAAACGATTCATCATCCGTACATTACTACTCTTTCGAAGCAAATGTGCCAGTGACTGCCCACCTGTCGCATACAACACCAGACAGATAAACTCTAATACCAGTATCAACACCAGTAGCACCGACAGTTGAGGTGCCAGAGGTAGTGACTGATCCAGAAAAGGAGGAAGAAGGGCAATGAAAAATGCCCAGCCTTTGGGGTTGGCAATGGCTGTAACAAAACCCTGCACAATGAGAGAGCGGCCGGAGATTCGAGCCTTACCTGATCCAGAACCCTCGCTGAGCGCGAGACGCCCCCGTGAACGCCACATTTCAATCCCGATATGCAACAAATACAATCCGCCAGCCCATTTGAACACTGTAAAAAAAGAGGGATACTTTAAGAGTATGGTGGATACTCCGATCATGGAAAAAACCACCACCAGCCCAACACCCGTCAATTCCCCAGCCATCATCCAGAGAGCACGTTTCACGCCCACCGTCATCCCAAGCGTCATTGACAGCGTCATGCACATCCCGGGAGTAGCTGAAACGAAAAAAAATGTGGGGATAAAAACCATGAGAGCTGCACTATCCACAATCGATGAAATCATAAAGTATGACCTGCTAATAACAAAACGCGAAAAGAATGCCTGAGTGAAACCCCGTCCAGCCTGTTAATAATACATAAGGAATTATTTGCAATTTTTTCCTGTTCCTTCTAATAGTTAATACACTCGCTAAAACCTTCATATCCGACGCACAGAGATTTCTTATCTTTTCGGCGCACTAAAGTTCATTGAAAAGTAAGAGATTTGTACCCCAAGGCACTCCCTAAAAGGCGCACAACGAAGGAGACAAGGCAAAACAATTCATGGCTCTCTACTGTGGACACAATAAATCTCAGGTTGGTTCGATACTGGAGATTATAAAAAGGGTAGCAGGTGATCATGCTCCAAAATGAAACGTCTCTTTGCTGTAAATAAAGGTTCTTTGAATCATGAACCTCTAAACGACTCACAAGATACCGGGATTTTATTCCATCCATCGTTTGAATCATCACCACATCACCCTTTTTCAAGTTCTGTAAAAATCGGAAACTGGTGTCCCGGTGTCCGGCAAGAACTGCATGACCAGCAGTACCGATATCACTGCTGGTTGGAAGATGACCGGGCCCAAAGGCCAGCACTTCACCACTCTCCCCTTCGAGCACAATCAGATCCACTCCCAGCCGCTCCACCTGGAGTCGGGCCACAGGCCAGGTATCGGCCCAGGGCCAAGGCTTTATCTGACCGCCGCTATGTTCAAATGTCTCCTGCCAGGCGTGCTTTTTCCTGCCAGTGATGTATTCCCATACGACCACTGACCTCCAACATTTCCAGTAACTCCTCTTCATTTCCCACACTGCCATCAGTGAGAAACATGATCTGCCGAATCCGAGTATGACTTTTCTGGCCGTCTATCACCAGCTTCAATGATTCCGTAATTTCTGTTCCACCCCCAACTTCCAGTGACCGAACGAAACCAATGGCCTTTTCCCGATTTTTTCCATCGGGTACCATGGAATGATCGAATAATTTTACGGCTGTGGAGTTAAACTCAATTACATTAAAACGATCCCGGCTGCCAAGCCTCCCAATCACCATAATCAGGGCCTGCTTTGCCTGCTCTATGGAAGGACCAGCCATGGAACCTGAAGTATCCAGCACAAAAACCAGTTCCCTGGGCAGCACTTCTTCTCTGTCAGGTTGGGTCGGTGGGCTGACCCTGACGGAGTTCTGGATATTAAGCGATCTGGTGCGCAGACCCGGGTATGTAAAATCACATGACCAGCTCATGGCCGCAGCCAAGGTGGTAGTGACCAACAACGCCATTGCCGCCCATGTGAGGAGGATACGGGAGAAATTCCGGGAAACAGATCCTGAATTTGATGCCATTCGTGCCGAATACGGTATGGGATACTGCTGGCTGGAGAACTAAAGTACACCCATATCAGGTTCCCTTCTTTTTCCCGGTAAAAAACTGACCTTCCACAGCATCCAACAGATCCTTTCTCCCAAAGAGAGTAACAATATCACCTGCGGCAAAAGAGGTGCTGCCCCGGGGAATATGTAGAACACCAGCTCGATCCACAGAAACCACATTCACGGAATTTGACATTTCAAGTTCCCGCAGCTTTTTACCAACTGCGTAGTGCTCTTCGTTAAGGCGAAACTCCCGAAAATCATTGTGCTGCTCCCGACGCAGGGTGACCTGTTCTTCAAGAAGCTGACCTCGCTGTTTACGCACAATACCCAGATCATAGGCACGAAGAATATCACTACGGCTGATGAGTCCAAGCAGCTGCCCGGATGCTGACCTGGCCACCACCGGAAGCCGGGCAAGATCCCTTGGGGCCATTTTCTGGATAGCACTCCAGATGGGTTCATCACCATAAACAGTTACCGGATCAACAGTGGCGATATCCTCTACCTTAAGGCTTCGCAGATTGATTGCTCCCTGAGAAAGAACTCGTTCCATGTCCTGAAGAGTGACAATACCCCAGAGCATTCCCCGTTCATCAATTACCGGAAAACCCAGCAGATTTGTCTCCTGAAACAGCTGGTACAGTTCGGCGAGGGGCTGGTCTGTACAAATGGTGACAGGTTCGCGGTTCATTACCTCCCGTACCTGCACTCCCTGCATGATATCCATATCCCGCCCCTGCTCAAAACGGATATTTCGTTTGGCAAGTTTCATGGTATAAATAGATTCTGGATGTAAAAACTGGGCAAGAGATGAGGCTGTAACCGCTGTGAGCATCAAAGGAAGAATCAAGGCATAATCATTACTCATTTCAAAGACTATGAGCATAGCCGTGAGGGGAGCTCTGGCACAGGCTGAGAAAACTGCAGCCATCCCCACCAGAGCGTAGGCACCTGGCGGGCCGGCAAGATCCGGCTGCCATGCAGAAAACATCTTTCCCATGGCGCCACCAAGCATGGCTCCGATAAATAACGATGGCGCAAAAACACCCCCGGAATTACCCGATCCCAGGGTAAACGAAGTGGCCAGTGGTTTTAATAGTACCAGAAGTGCCAGGATCAAAAAACTGGAATTCCCCTGCAATGCCTCCTCGATAAAGGTGAAACCCGATCCATAAACATGGGGAATATTTTCAATAAGGGGCATACCAAGCTGAAACTCGGAGGGGCCGGCAAAGGTACCCCCCAGCAGATAGAGATAAAGAAAACCAAGGAGACCAAGGAGCAGAGCCCCCACCGCTGGTTTCAGGGCAACAGGGAAGTCCCAGTTGTCAAAAACATCTTCAAACCATCCCAGCATCCGGATAAAAAATACCCCAACAACAGCAGCGGCCAGACCAAGCAACAGATAAAAAAGAATGGTTACCGGAGAATCCATGGTGTAAGAAGGAACAGTGAAGGCAGGACGGTCACCCAGATACATCTGGCTCACAACAGAGGCAGATACTGCAGCTATAACCACATTGCCAAAAGTCCGAACCTGCAGTTCGCACATCAAAACCTCTATGGCAAAAGCGACCCCGGCAATAGGGGCATTAAAAGTAGCGGCAATTCCTGCTGCCGCACCGCAGGCAACAAGATTTTTGATACGATCATCTGACAGGTGAAGAATCTGGCCCATTCCCGACCCAAGGGTGGCCCCGACCTGAACAATAGGGCCTTCACGACCTGCTGAGCCCCCTGTTCCGATGCAGAGTGCCGAGGCAATAATTTTAGCAATGGCCACCCGGGGACGAATCCTGCCACCACGAAGAACCAGTGCCTGCATAACTTCCGGTACTCCATGTCCCTTTGCCTCACGGGCAAACCAGGCAATAAGAGGGCCGGCAACAAGGGCTCCGGCAATGGGAACAAAGACATAGCTCCATGCTCCCAGGTGCGGGAACAACATCTGAACTGAACTGTAGGAGCGATTTTCAATGAGTGCAATGAGCTGAATAAAAAAGACAGCAGCCAGACCTGTTGCACTGCCAATAAGAACGGAGAGAATAAGAAGAAACAGGCCTTCCGGTGGTGACACTTTATCGAGGAATACACCCAAAGGATTACGTTTCATGGGAATATGAGGATATGCTGATGTGTCAAAAGTAACCGAGCCCGTACATCCCATTCATTGATCACCCTGAATCCGACATGGACAGGTGAGTAACTATTAAAAGTTATAGTTGATAGTAACCACATTGCCAATATATTTCCAATATGACGATCACCAATTCAGAACTCACTGACAACAACACAGCCGCCATGAAAATTCAATAATGCGCATCTCCCTTCGCCTCAAACTTACTCTCATCTCGCTGCTGCTGATGCTTATCCCCCTGATAGGTTTCCGTTTCAGTACCATGCTGCAGTCAAGCCTCCTGGCCAGGCGGGAAGATGCTTTGCTGTTTACCGCAAAAGCCGTGGCCACCACCCTGGGCGATCGTCCTGACATCTTCGACAGAGAACTGTTTCACTCCCTTGATCGGAGTCGGGACCTCTATCTTTTTCGTCTCTCAATCTCCATCCGGCTCAACGGCAAGGTGGATGACTGGCAGCCGGAACTTGGCCAGAGCGAGAAATTTGGAGTAGAGCACGTTCTTTTCTCCTTTGGCCCTTACAGTCCGGTATCTCTGACATTCAGACATCTGGTGGGCCAACGCGGTAAATACCTCTATGCCCTTTTTCGCGTCCACGATGACACCATCGTATATCGTAATCCCAACTCTCTCTATCCTGGTAAAGCAGATCATATCCAAATAGGACTCTTGGACCGGGAGGGTACCCTGCAGCGATTTCTCATGGCCACAGATAGACCTGGATGGTTCAACGGATTCCGAATGGACAATAATCCAGAAAACCTGATTCCGGTTGCAAACGAGTCGCGTATCCAAGGGGTCTGGCTGGAGACAGATGGTGGATATACTGTTGAAATGCGCATCCCCCTGGCCATGATCGGTAAACGACTGGCGTTTGCCGTAGCCGATGTGGACGATGAAAAAACGTGGAAAGTTGAAACCCTGATCGGTACAGCAAATCCCGGAGAAATAGGAGAGATTGGCTGGCTGCTGGCACCTTCAAAGACCATTGAGACATTGCTGAGCCGTCTCGACCGCCCCCACTCCCGTATCCGCATTGTTGACAGCAACCGTCGCGTACGTGCACGCTTCGGGAATCTTCAAGCACTGGAAACAGAAAAAATCGAACAAGGAAAAAGCTCTCTCCTCAACGGACTGCACAGGCAACTTGCCCCCATTTACCGACTCTTCACGGAACCGTTCACGACAAGTTTTACAGCTGGTGGCTCTCAAGCCAGAAAACTTGATATTGCAGATATTGAAGAGGGGCTTAAGGGAAAATCCAGTATCACCCACTACCGCCTTGATGGTGCTGAAGTTGAAATAATGGCTTCCATCACTCCCCTCTTTGATGGTGAAAAAATCGTGGGTGATTTCGCAGAGGCCCTGCCACTGTGGCTGGAGCATGGCTGGCAGTCAAGTTACCCTGAAATCACATTTTACTGCCATACCCCAGACATGCCAGTTTTTATTCATGGCGAACAGCCCCGGTGTCCGTTTTACAATAAACCTCCCCAACAACCCTCAACCCGCATCTGAAAAAACATGACTATCCTCTATCAGGATTCAAAATGGCTGGTTATAAACAAGCCTTCCGGTATTTCCACCCACCGCGCCCACGAAAGAGATCTTGGACTTATTGAATGGCTGCGGCTGCATCATAAGCTGCAGCCCCATATCTGTTCCCGACTGGACAAGGGAACGAGCGGGGTGATCCTTTTTGCGATGGAGAAGGAGACTGTGGCAGAGGCACAGACAATCCACGAAGAAGACAAATCAGCAAAAAGTTACTACTTTCTAGCCGGAAAATCCAGCCATTCATCCTGGACTGAAACCCGACCTATTGACGACAAACCATGTAAAACAGTATTCAGCAGGGTACGGACCGGTGCCGCCTTCAGCCTGTACAAAGCTGTCATCCACCGCGGCCGTACCCACCAGATCAGACAACACGCTGCCGCAGCCGGAATACCCATTCTCGGTGACAATCAATACGGTGGTAAGAAATTTGTCAGGCTCTGCCTCCACTGTGCAGAGCTCCAGTGGCCTGGGATTGACTGTAACCTTGAAGCTCCTTTACCAGACTGGTTCACACTCTGTCTCGAAGGCGTTTCAAACGAAGTGAGGTGCCTTGCCCTTGCCGAGAAAAGGTATCCCTTTTTATCTGAAATCACTGATTGCTGTCGACTGCTGCACCGCCACGAATACTCGTCGGATATTACCGTCGACAAGTACGGAAAGTTCCTCTGCGTCAGCGGGTTCAACGAAAACCTACCATCAGAACAGGTACTTAACAGAGAAAAAAACATTTTAACCATGCTCTGCAAGACCTGTGACTGTGATGGGGGAGTAGTTAAAACCAATCTCCGCGATCCGCATAGAAACAAACTCTTTGCAGATATTGCCTTCTGGGGGAAGAAGGTACCGGAATCCTTTCTGGTTCACGAACATCAACTGCACTTCCAGATACACTTAAACGACAGGCAGCATGCAGGACTCTTCCTTGATCAGCGTGACTCACGCAGACGTATTGCAGAAAAAGCTGCCGGCAAACGGGTGGCAAATCTTTTTGCCTTTACCTGTTCTTTTTCAGTACATGCCCTAGCCGCTGATGCAAAGTTACTCTTTTCTGTGGACCTCGCTGCTGGGTGCCTGAGACAGGGCCAGGCAAACGTAGCCATCAACCATCTTGATCAAAAACATAATGCAAAATTCATCAAAGAAGACACCCGTAAGTGGCTGGCTCGACAATTGAGAAAGAAGGAGAATAATCCTGCCGAATTCATCCCCTTTGACCTGGTTGTCTGTGACCCACCTGTCTTTGCCTCAGGGGGAAGAGGAATGAGTTTTCATGTGGAAAAAGAGTGGCCGATCCTGGCCAAGATGATAAGTGGAATTCTAAATAAAGATGGCATTGCCCTTTTTGCCCACAATCATCAGGCTGCTAATGAAAAGTTCTATTTCAACAGCCTCAGGAAATTCTTTAGAAAGGTAACCCGTCACAACCCTCCCCTGGATTTTCCAGCAACTTCTGGAAAACCTGCCCATGTAGCAATCTACTGGTGTGAAAAGTAAACAGCTCAGCGATACAGATAAAACACTGCCTCGTGTTACACCCTGACATCTTCCACTGTTTTCTCTTTAATTACGGCATGAGAAAAGGTAATTTAACAAAAGTGATGGCTTCGTAAAAACTCTTCACCTGCTTCGTTGCTGCATTTTTCGTTCAATTACGACGTACCTTAGTACGCTGAAATCAAATAAAAATTACGCGCCTCGCATCTGAAGTTTTTTACTTAGCCATCTATCAATTGACCTTTTTACGAAATTGTCAAAAGTGAGTGGAGCTCCAAACTGTACAGCTTTAACTGCTACTGCCCTGAATAGGTGACGACTTACTGGTTTTATCTTTGCTACTAGCATACTGAAATGCAAAAATATATTTCCACAATCTGGTATGTTTGAAGAATCAAACTGCATCACCATCAAAAACTCACTGATTCAGAACTAAATATACTCCAACAACACCTCAAAATTGAAATATTTCTACGTATATGAAAGTTATAATTGCTGAAAAGCCCTCGGTTGCCCGTGATATTGCCAGTGTACTGGATATCAAACAATCCCGGAAAGGCTTTATTGAAGGACGTGGTTGTGCTGTAACCTGGGCCTTCGGTCACCTGGTAACCCTTCAGGAGCCTGGTGAGTACAATCCCGACCTCAAGCGCTGGACCCTGGATAGTCTGCCATTTGTCCCGGAAGAGTTCAAACTGAAACTTATCACGAACCGTGGAGTTGCCGAACAATTCCAGGTCATCAAAAAACTCTTTGGCCAGGCAGAAGAAATCATCTGCGCCACTGATGCCGGACGGGAGGGTGAGCTTATCTTTCGCTATATTCTTGCCCTGTCGGGCTGTGATAAAAAAAACATTCGACGGCTCTGGCTCAACTCACTGACCCCCGAGGCCATCCACGCAGCATTCAAAGATCTTAAAGACGGCCACGATTACGATCCACTTTACGCTGCAGCCCGCTGCCGCAGCGAATCTGACTGGATAGTCGGGCTTAACGCCACCAGATATTATACTGTGCGTCATGGGAGAATTGGAGGAGGAGGAGACAGGGTACTCTGGAGCATCGGCAGAGTACAGACTCCGGTTCTGGCCATGATCGTGGAACGAGATGACACCATTCTTCAATTTCAGTCACAGCCATTCTGGGAACTCAGCACCCATTACCGGGAAGTCCTTTTCAGGCATAGTGGCAAACGTTTTGAGGATCGGGAAAAGGCTGAAATCATGTTAAGCCAAGTTACGGATCATGATTTTGAGATCACCAGGATAAGTGCCAAAAGGAAAAAAGAGCAGCCCCCGCAACTTTTTGACCTCACTTCCCTGCAAAGGGAACTCAACAAGATCCATGGAATATCCGCATCCGATACCCTCGCGGCCACCCAGAATCTTTATGAAGCAAAGCTTGTAACCTATCCTCGAACAGATTCACGATACCTCAGCGAAGATATGAAACCGCGTGTTCCCCAGATCATGGAACAGCTCAAAAAACAGCAGCCGGTGCATATCGCAGTACTCGATCTCAAGGCACTTTCATTTAGCAAGCGGATTATCAACGACAAAAAGGTGACTGATCACCACGCAATCATTCCCACAGGAATGTATCCACGGAAATTCGGTGCCTACGAACAACTAGTGTACGAAGCTATAGTCACCCAGTTCATCGCTGCCTTTTACCCTGCCTGTATCAAAAATATCACCAGCGTTGATGGTATTTCCAACAAAATCCCCTTTCAGGCAAAGGGAACCCAGGTCTTGGATCCCGGCTGGAGCACCCTGTTCCCCGCCAAAAAGAAAGCAGCTGGTGATCAGCAGATCCTGCCTGCTTTTGAAAAGGGAGAAACTGCTCCCCACGCCCCCTTCTTACGAGAAGGAAAAACCAGTCCACCAAAACATTTCACAGAAAACTCCCTGCTGGGAGCCATGGAGGCCGCCGGAAAGTTTGTGGAAGACGACAAACTTCGCGAAGTCTTGAAGGAGCGTGGCATTGGTACTCCTGCTACACGAGCTGCCATCATCGAGACCCTACTGCGCCGCAACTATATCCGGCGGGAGAAAAAACAGCTGCGCTGTACCGACATGGGGCGCTGTCTCATTGCACTCATCAAAGATCCATTGCTTAAATCACCAGAATTGACCGGTGAATGGGAAAAGAAACTCAAACAGATTGAGCGTGGGGAGCTGAAGGCCGATAACTTCATGGCTGAGATAACTGATTACATCCGTAGCATGATATCGAAAAACAACAGTGGCCAACTCGACAATTCACGCTGGGGAAGCTGTCCCCTCTGCGGAAAGGAGGTCATCAAAGGTAAAAGAGCTTACGGCTGCTCGGATTGGAAAGCTGGTTGCCCATTTGTACTGAAACCGGATTGCAGGGGAAAAAAACTGACTCCAAAGCAGATCCAGTTCCTGCTGCAGCAGCATATCCTGCCCCACCCGGTTCGCATAGAGAATGAACTGCGAATGCTGATCCTCTCCACCCGGGGCCACCCCATAGATCTCACCCCACCTTCAGGGAAAAGGCAGAACCACGAAACAAAAAAAGACTGATAGCTCCCCCTAAACCACATACCGATGAAGGAATAACAACATAATGGTATAAGTCACCGCGGAACAGGCTGTGGCCAGCATCACAATGGTGGCGGCAAGCTCACCATCAGCATTCATCTGACAGGCCATGATATACGTGGCAACTGCTGTGGGCGCTCCTGCCATAAGCATACCAATGGCGAAATCCAAGCCGGTAACATTCAACACTATCATTAATCCTGCAGTGATTAGCGGTAACAGGATCAATTTCATTGAGGTGGCAAGGGTGGCCTTCCAGACATCACCCCTTAATTTTCCCAATGAAAAACTACCACCAATGGAAAGTAGAGCCAGGGGCAGTGTCATACCTGTGGCGATATCGAGGGAACGATCAAGGATTACCGGCATGGGAATACGAAAAAAACTCCAGAGAATACCTAAGAGGGATGCAAGAATAAGTGGATTGCTGACAATCTGTTTCGTTATCAGAACAGGATCTCTGCGTGTTCCCTGCTGGGGAGCGAGCAGAGCCAGAATAGCAAAAAAGTTCAGGACAGGCACAAGAAAGCCAATGAGTATTCCGGCCCTGGTGAGTCCAGCATCACCATAGGCATTAAAAACAATGGCAAGCCCGATATAGGCAAGATTTCCCCTGAAGGATCCCTGACAGAAAGAACCGTGCACAGCCGGGGGAAACCCTCGCCATTTGCCATACAGATAGGAAATCCCAAAACAACAGGCCACAGCAGTACTGGTAGCGAGAACCAGGTTGAAATTAAAACTGGTTGAAAAGTCTGCGGTGGCTATTTTGTAAACAAGCAGCAAGGGGAGACAGACATAATACACCAGTTGGTTTACCTGGGAGAAAAACCTCCCGTCCACCAGTCCCACCTTACGGATGGTATAGCCCATACCGATAACAATAAAGACCGGAAGGACAATTTCAATGACGTTCAGCATGTTTTTTTATTTCACATGGAAGACAAGCACAGCTGCTTCATCACGACTGGCAATCTGATGGGCTGCTTTTGCCGGAACCACTTCATAACCATCACCAGATTTTACAATAGCCAGACTCCCGCTGTGTAGCTGCTCGGCCATATCACTATCCACAAATATCCTGTTAATCCGGTTTTCTTCCACGAAGTGATACGCCTCTCCGAATTCATCTCTTTTCAGGCGATTTTTCCCGATGATCTCTTTTACCTGCGCCCTGTTTTCATGACGCCGTTTTTCTTCACTACGTTTTTTATTCAACTCACGGTTGCGACTGGCCTGGGCCGCACACTCTTCGCGGGCCTTGGTGCTGATAGCAGAAGAGCTGTCCTTGTTCTTCTGTTTACGATTAAGATGCTTTTCTCGTTTTACCTTATTGGCCTGTTTTTTGTTGACCAGCCCTGCCTTGAGCAGCTGCTCCTGAAATGGATTTCCCATACCTGTTCTCTCATAATCAAATGTCTGAATCCGTTACAGACTCAGAAGATGTTAAAAAACCAAATTTACCGCGATTACAATACCACCTGAAAAACCCATTTACAGCCAAAAACAGCAACAATACCAGATAAACCGCTGCCCCCTCCTGTAAAGAGACACTTTCAACGCAGGAGAATAAGCTTGCGGCAGACTGGCGGCCATGCTAGAAATTTCAGGCTTTCAACGAGAAACAGACCAGATCACCAATACAACCAATGAGCCCCTATGATCCACCTCACCAATATCACAAAACGGCACGGCAGCCAGATCCTGTTTGACAACGCCAGTCTCCAGATTCTTCCAGGAGTCCGAACAGGACTCGTTGGCCCCAATGGTGCGGGGAAAAGTACCGTTTTTCGTCTAATCACCGGTGAAGAGGAGGCTGACAAGGGTGATATATCCTGCTCAAAGAAGACTGTTATCGGCTACTTCTCCCAGGAAGTCGGTGAGATGGCAGGACGCACAGCTCTTGAAGAAACCATGGCCGCGGTGGCAGAGGTAATGGCCCTTGCCGAGCAGATCAAAGAGATGGAGACAGCCATGGCCCAGCCCATGGCAGACTCGGAACTGACAGATCTGCTGGAACGCTATGGTGACGCTCAGGAAGAGTTCGAACACAGAGGTGGATATGACCTGGAAACAAGAGCGAAATCCGTACTCACTGGACTTGGCATTGGACCTGACGATTTTCACAGACCTGTTGAATCGTTCAGTGGCGGCTGGAAAATGCGTATAGCCCTTGCACAAATCCTTACCATTAATCCAGATGTTCTTCTCCTCGATGAGCCAACCAATCACCTCGATATCGAGTCCATCATCTGGCTTGAAGAGTGGCTCAGGAATGATTTCAAAGGTGCCCTGCTCATGACCAGCCATGACCGAACCTTTATGAACGCCATCGTGAGCAGGATAATAGAAGTGGCAAACAAGACGGTCACCACTTATGGAGGGAACTATGACTTTTACCTTCAGGAGCGGGAAATTCGCCGCAAAAACCTGCTCGCCAGCTACAGAAGACAGCAGGATATGCTTGCCAAGGAAGAAGATTTTATCGCCCGGTTTGCAGCCAGAGTCTCCCATGCAGCCCAGGTGCAGTCCCGTATAAAAAAACTTGAGAAGATTCAACGAATCCAGTTACCGCCCGAACAGAAGATCATGCACTTCAGCTTCACCAAGCCACCTCGCAGCGGTGATGATGTGGTAGCAATGGAAGGACTGGGAAAATCCTGGCCCCTTGGTGACAACAGTGAGAAACTGGTCTTCAGCAATGTGACGGGTATGATCAGACGCCGGGAAAAGATTGCCGTGGTTGGTGTAAACGGTGCCGGAAAATCCACCTTCCTCAAGGTTCTGGCCCGGGAGACAGAACCCAGTGCAGGCACAGTGACCCTTGGAGCAAATGTGAACGCAGGCTACTTCAGCCAGCATTCCATGGATGTACTCAATGGCGCTAGAACAGTCTTTGAAACTGTCCAGGAGGTTATGCCGCAGGAAAATTTCGGGACAATTCGTAATCTCTGTGCTGCCTTTCTCTTTCAGGGAGACGATGCAGACAAACGAATTTCCCAGCTCTCAGGAGGAGAGAAAAGCCGGGTGGTTCTGGCCACTCTCCTAGCCCGCCCACTCAATTTTCTCATCCTTGATGAGCCCACCAACCATCTAGACATGCAGTCTAGGGAGATACTTCTTAGAGCACTCCAGGAGTTCACTGGAACCGTCATTCTGGTGAGTCATGACCGCCATTTTCTCCACGCACTGGTTGATCATGTCATGGAGATAGACCAGGGAGAAATGCACATCTATGGCGGAGACTATAACTACTATCTGCAGAAATCTGCCTCACTAAAATCCGCGTAACAAAAACAACAGGCTTTGCAGGCATCCGCATTTTGGTATAATATAATGTCACAATTTCAGTTTTTTTCTTACCCACCCTACTCTGTTAAGGATTAATCATGCAATGCCCGAGCTGTGGCCACAAGCAAAAGCAACATCTAGAATGTGAAAGATGCGGCATTATTTTTGAAAAATATCGCCTCCGCCAGGAACGTATTGCTGCAGAAAAAGAGGCCTTGAAAAATCAGGCTCAGATGACTGTGGAACGTAGTGGATTCCGGGGAATCTTTGCAGGTATTGGAATTGGAGTGGTCATCGCAGCAGCTGGCTTCTTTTTCATCAACAAATCAGAACAACCAACTCCGGCAGCTTCGAATATGATTGCCAGCCAAGCATCGGTCGAAGATGATAACACAACCTCCCCGGACCCGAAAAGCCAGAACATCCAACGAATTATTCCAAGCCGCAGTACCCCGCCAGACAGCCAGTCCCTGGAGGGACTCGCCAGACAGCTTGCCGAAAGTTTCCCGACCAACAGTCCACTGGAACGGGCACGCAACGCCACGGTGTTCATCAAAACCTCATGGAGTACGGGCACCGGCTTTTTCATCTCCCGTAATGGAATGATTGTCACCAACCGCCATGTTCTCCAGATGCAGAACAAAGATCTTGAAATCCTGAATCAGCAGCTTGAAAAAAGTAAAAAGCTTCTGGCAAGAGAACGAGAAAATATCCGCTACCTTAAAAGAGAGATGCCCAGTATACGAGACAAGAAGATGCGGGAGCAGGTAAAGGCTGATATTAGAGAACGGGAAAGAATCTATCGGCAATATGCGACGAAACAGGAAAACTTCAGGAAACGGATCAAAGAAATAGAATCGTCTTCACCTATACATGATGCCGAAGTGATACTTATTGACGGCAGCAGGTATTCCGTCGACTCAATCATCATGAGTGACAGGTATGACCTCGCCCTTATTTCAATCAACGCTTATGGTTCCCCATATCTTATTGCCCGCAGGGGCCAGGAATCCCAGGGGAAAAAAGTGTTTACGATTGGAAATCCCCAGGGGCTCAGACACACCATTACATCCGGTATTGTCTCAGGATACAGGAATTACAACGACACGCCACTGATTCAGACCGACGCCCCTATTAACCCCGGGAACAGTGGCGGACCACTCATTAACAGCAAGGGAAAGGTTCTAGGGGTAAACACGATGATCATTCGGGATACGGAAGGCATAGGCTTTGCTATCCCCATAAAGCTGGTTTTTGAAGAATTTGGCAACTATTTTTCACAGGAGTAACAGTCGGACCACTGTTACCTTCAGCTCAAGATGTAGTATTATCAACAGTAACGGTCATCCGGGGTAGCAGAACAGGTGCCTGCTCTCTATCCACATCAGGGAACCTCAAGAACCATGCAGTTGCAGAGGTCACTGCTTTCAAAAGAGGTACTTTCTCCGGCAGCCACCCCGGGTACTGGGAAAAGACGGACAGTGAGTGGTTTGTCAAGGCGAAAGGCCATGGTGCCGGTATCCCGCATCAGGGCAGTAACTTTTTCCGGGGAACTTGCACCGGGGATAGGAACCGTATCCAAACCAATACCGCAGACAGCGCTGTATGTCAAAAGAGAACGGATATCAAACTCTCCTCTGCGGGTGGCTTCCGCAAGCCCCGTATCCTCTGTGACGGCAAGCATCAGACCGGAAAACCCAACCAATGGTGCACCCGTGATCCCCTTAAACACCCGGGTAAGTAATGCAGAAGCCTCAACGGTTCCTGAAGCCCCAAAGTAGTCCACTCCCATAAGCTTGTAGACATCCACCATAGAGGAACAGTCTTTGGAAGGAGCTGCAGAACTATCTATTCCGGCAAAAGAAAATCCATGCCCTGCGGGCCAGTTTTCAATGATGGATACAACACTGCTCACATGATACTGTAACGCAGAACCCATCACAGCGGCATAGCCTTTGAACAATTCATTATGTAAAACTCCAGGATTTTTCCCATTATAATCCTGCAACACATTCACCAGCAAATCAGGCGTTTCCAGCCCAATCACAAAACAGTTCCCCAGATTACTATCATGGTAGGATGCCGGGAAATAAGGAATCAAAGGCTCACAGTTAAAATTCACGGTGAAGTTGAAATTCCCTTCCCCCCCTGGTGTTATTCTGCCAATCTCAAACACGGCTGCAGTGGCCTCCTGAAGCATTTCATTATCAAGCACCCCATGTTCGTCAAGAGCGACATTGACACAGGCGTTGCACAGATCGCCATGGGCATGAATCAGCTCAGGCAACAATGCAATTTCCTCACTGTTTATGGCCTCACCGATGGCGAACCTGATACGAAGCTCCTGCAGATCCAGAGCTTTCAACAAACCACTGATATAATCAAGATCAGCTTTTGCATTTTTCAGGCTACTGGTATCCAGATATTCACCAAAGGGATTGGTTACAATGCGGATAGATTGGACAAGGTAAGCGTTTTTCAAAAACTGATCTGCCAGCTGACTGCAGAAATCTGCCGCCTTGTCAATTTCACCCCTCCATGAGTTTCGCTCTTTTCCGAGAACAATAAATGTGGTGATGGTCCTTACCCGACAAAGTTCCTTATCTGTGTAGTACATTCCAACTCCTCATGTGCATCCAGTGAACAGTATCCTGAACCCGTGACAGGTCTTCTTCGTTATGAAACCAGATGAAGCGTGTCCGGTAAGTAAAAAAAAAATCATTTCGTATTTCTCCCATTACATATGCAGCAGTTCACGTTACACTTACAGCCAGAACTGCGCAAGAAATGAAAACTGGTCACCGGAGAGAATCAGAAGATTGCGGCTACTACATCCTCCGTAATAAAGAAATCACAGGAAAACGGCTGCTCTTTGGCTCCAGTCTACTGACCTGTATCACAGTTGCTCCCGGAAAGCGGATAACAGATAAGAAAACACCACAACCATTCTTTGGCAGAGAACATGGCCACCTTATCAAAGGAGTGGCCATCATTATGCTGATCCTGCATCACCTCTTTCTCTTTCCTTCAACAAACCCGTGGTTTACAAGTATCATCGGCACACGCTAGGGTGGTATAGAATTTTTCCTCTCAGCAATCTCCTGCGAAATTCTTTGCGCCGGATTATCAATATCTACACCGTTTACACAGTTACTGTGATTGTCACCACCTTAATCTTCTTTTTGATTGATGGTTCCATGGTATTTCTATCAGTACATCATGCCATTGAGACTTTTCTCGGTGTCAATGTGGCCATAAACGGTTCCTAGTGGTTTTTCATCATCTATGTAGAATTGTTACTACTCACCCCCGCAGCTGTTCTGTTTGTGAAAAAATTTTCATGGATAATGCTTTTTACGCTCTCCATCCTGCTCTATCTTTTACCCCCGGAAAGTGGTTTCTCGTTTTTCTCGTGCAGCAGAAGATGCGGTAGTGTCAAATATTTTTCGCACATTCTGTACAAGGTGATCTCGCTTACTTTCGTTTTTCAATAAAAATCTTTTACCAAAGCTTTCAATTTCCGGTTAAGCTCGTTTAGTAGCGGATTGCAAGGCT
>JALSMA010000031.1 GCA_026988015.1 Desulfobulbaceae bacterium
TGAACAAGGCACTCGATGAAATTCGCGGGGCATGGCAGGGCCAACTTGACAAACACAGGAAAAAGACACTCAAGGGATCCCGATTTCTTTTTCTACGCAACTACGAGTCTCTGCCGGAAACACAAAAGTCGCGTCTCGACACTACGGCAGCACCCCTGAATCTGTGACAGATTCAGGTACTCTCCGGTACTTGAGGTACAACTACAGGCTCAAGTTACGTCTATCCCTTTCTGCTTATACTTCTTCAATTTCCTCCATAAAGACACCCTGTCAATCCCAATGATCTTAGCCGCCTGGGTCTTATTGCCATCAACACTTTTAAGTACGGATAAAATATACTCCTGCTGGTTTTCTTCAAGACTTTTCCGTGGATCCGCAGCCATCTGCAGATTGGGGACAGCTAAATCAGGGTGACTGTGCAGATCTGCTGGAAGATGATGTGGTTGTATCTCCTTGTCATCACAGAGGGCCAGAGACCGTTCTATGATGTTTTCGAGTTCCCGTGCATTTCCGGGGAAATCATAATTTTCCAGCTTGCGCAAAGCCTCTTTTGACATATTCTTTGTTCTGCCACCAGGCAAAGAGAACTTTGCCAGAAAATAATTCACCAGCAGGTGGACATCATCCATTCGTTCGCGGAGGGGTGGTATATGAATATTAACCACATTAAGGCGGTAGTAGAGGTCCTGCCGAAAGGTTCCCCTTTCCACCTCCTCCTTCAAATCACGGTTGGTGGCGGCCAGAAGGCGGACATCTATAGGGATCTCTTTGGTTCCGCCAACTCTGATAATCTTTTTTTCCTGCAGGACCCGAAGCAGTTTCACCTGCATGGTGAGTGGCATCTCACCAATTTCATCAAAGAGAACCACACCACCTGTGGCGGATTCAAGGAGCCCGCTGCGCATTGCCCCGGCATCTGTGTAGGCATCTTTCTCATGTCCGAAAAGCTCATTAATCATGAGATCTTCGGTCATGGCTCCACAATTGATCGGGAGAAAACGTTTTTCAGAGCGGGGACTCAACTCATAGATGGTACGAGCCACAAGTTCCTTCCCTGTCCCGGTTTCACCTGTGATCAGGATATTACAGTCAAGCTGGGCAAAATGGGCAATGGAATCTTTAAGTTTCAGAATTTCAGGATTCTGGCCGATAAATTGAGTAGTGCCATGCTGAGCCTTAATGCGCTGTTTGAGTCGACTGATCTCCCGCCTCAGCATCATTTTTTCTGTGGCTCGCAGAACCAATACATGCAACTCCTTCAGTTTGATTGGTTTGGGCAGGTAATAGAAAGCACCCTCGGCCATGGCATTCACCGCAGAATTCACGGTGGCATACCCGGTCACGATAATCACCTCTATTTCCGGATGAAGTTCCTTAGCCATCTTCATGACCTGAACCCCATCAACATCGCCCATCTTCAGATCGGTTATCACCAGATCAAATTGGGAATGCTGCATGAGATTAATGGCCTCGCTACCGCTTACCGCAGTTGTCACCAAAAACCCCTGATGATCAAGAAAGTGCCCAACATTCTGGAGGTTTATCACTTCATCATCAACTAACAGGATTGAAATTACACTTGTATCTGTCATTCTCTTTCCTGATCAGTTAAACTTTAGAAGTTGATTTGCCGAGGTCATAATCACGATTTAACGGCAGGCTTATTATAAAACGTGTCCCCTTCCCTCTCTCCGAATCCACCCGAATGTGGCCATTCTGTTTTTTGATTATGCCATAAACTACAGCAAGCCCCAACCCTGTACCGTTTGCCGCATTCTTTGTTGTGAAAAAGGGATCAAAAATCTTTTGAAGATGCTCTTTGTCTATGCCGACCCCGGTATCACTTACAGTGATGAGAGCATTTTTCCCCTCCCCATCAACCTCTGCTGTAATCAAAACCGTTCCTGGCGGTGAAGAAATCGACTGAACGGCATTGATACAAAGATTCAACAATGCCTCCACAAGTTTCTGGACATCGATGAACAGTATTATATCCTCAGGAATGTCTGTTTCCAGAGTAATCCCAGCTGGAACCTCACTGGCAACAAGGAGTCGAACTTTATCTATCACGGCTGTAAGAGGGTAAGCCTGTAAAGAAAATGTCTGTGCTCTCGAGAATTCAAGGAGACCACGAACAATCTCACCAGCACGCTCTGTCTCCTGATTGATAGTGTCAAGCATCTTTGCAAGCAGTGGGGTCCGCTCAGGATCAACCTCGGTAAGTGCCAGCTGACATGACGTTGCTATATTATTCAAAGGATTATTAATCTGATGCGCAGTCCCTGAGGCCAACGTTCCTATGGACGAGAGTTTTTCGGCCTGAAAAAGTTGTTCCTGCTGCTCTTCCAGCTCTGTCACCATCTTGTTAAAGGCTCGTAAAACACTCCTGATTTCCCCTTTTTTTTCATCAACAGGAATATGTGAAAACGTACCATTCGCAATATCAATGGCAGCATTCTCCACTTTTTTCAGAGGATTAATTATGGAAAAATAGAGAAGAGCAATGGTAAAAACTGAAAGAAGAACAAGGGATGCCGCAGCCTTCACAAGACGGGACTTAAAGTGTTCAATAAATGTTTCCATCTTGAGCTGTTCAAACAACACCAGATCTTCAGTGATATTCACAAGATCCTGACCAAGCCCACGAACAATTTCTCGCTGCGTGCAACTTCTCATTTCTTCTGCAGAATCACACTCTTCCTTGAGGGACACAAAGCTTTTTTCATACGCCATAAGCTTCGCTGCAAAATCTTCAAGGTGGGTCGGCTGCGACATGATCTTCAGGTCTCCAACTACCTTTGGAACAGCCTGTTGAGCCTTATCTATATATTCAAGAACTTTATTGAAAGCCTCACCATCCTGACTAATAATAAAGTTTTTTTCATAACGCCTTATCTCAAGACAGATATTACTGAGATCACCCGCATGCATCAGCAATGTTACATCGTCATTAAACATATCAAAATCATGAAGCAGAACTGTGCCAAGGGCGATATAACAAAACAGATGAAGACAAAAACAACTTATCATCTTCTGCCGTAGATTTAATGCTATCATTACATTTCCTTCACGTACCAATTATCAAATAATTGGTATATTATAGTTGAACAAAGTTAGATCTAATCGCATTGTTCGTGGTCAAGAATGCGGTATTTTTACAGCAGCCCTCTTAAAAAGATATTTGTTTTCCGGCCATTCAAGCAAGTTTAAGGCCAAGCATTTAAAAATTTACTTTCCCCGACCAAAACCTGCGGCTTCAGCTACACTATCAGGCACTTCAGCACCTTTCATCATTCCCTTGCCACGGGCACTAGACAGTGTTACATAATCGCAACATCGTTGCAACTTGAAACGTTGCACTTCGCAACAATGGATCCCGGGACAGACAGTAAGCAGCGATTCTTTCTGCTCTTTTTTTTCCTCATGGTTATTCTCCGGCAACTCGCCTACACCACCTCACAAATCGTTACATCCTGCAACAGCGGCACTTTGCTACCAAAGTATATCCTTCCATGTTTATCTCATCCTGTCACAAAACAAGTCAAACTACAATCTCCAGCTATTTACCCCAAAATCGGCATACGGGTTGCACAACAAGTTTAAAATTGATTTACGTTTGACATATTGAGCAAGAGAAAATTTCAGCATCCAGTCTGGAAACAATCTCAGGCCATCTATTTTGGGAGAAGAGAATGAAGGAGACAAGAGTGACATTATATAGAGGTGTGCGAATCCATCCGGCATCAAGACCTGAGTTTCACTATGCAACTGGTCCTCCTGGCCGACATTTTCAATAAGATCCAGTTGTAGTGGGAATTTTTTTCATACTTTTTCAACAAAACAAGGAAACACAAACAATGACTTTACCAATTATACTTGTCATGGCGGTTCTGGTCCTGGCAATCCTGCTTTTTATATTTGAATGGGTGCGTGTCGATGTGGTCGGCATCATTATGATGATCATACTCCCACTACTGGGTTTGGTAACGCCAGCAGAGGCAATCAGCGGACTTTCCAGTAATGCAGTGGTATCGATCATCGCTGTAATCATTATAGGTGCCGGACTTGACAAAACCGGAGCCATGAACTCCCTGGCCCGGGTTCTTCTCAAGTTTGCCGGGAAAAGTGAAAGCAGAATTATGATTCTTATCTCTGGTACAGTGGCATTCATTTCCAGCTTCATGCAAAACATTGGTGCAGCAGCCCTCTTCATGCCTGCCGCTAAGCGTATCTGTCGCCAGACAAATATTCCGGTATCGAAAATTCTCATGCCCATGGGATTTTGTGCAATCATCGGTGGCTGTATTACTCTAATTGGCTCAAGCCCCCTCATTCTCATGAATGACGTGATGAAAATTTCCGATCCGAATGTGGAACCCTTCGGCCTCTTTTCAGTAACACCCATCGGACTCGCTCTCATTGCTGCAGCATTGGTATACTTTGTATTATTCGGTCGCTTTATCCTTCCTTCAGGGCAGGGCGATGATTTGATCACCGGACCAATGTCCAAAGAGCTCGAGAGAACATATCACGATATCGGAAACCTCTTTGAAATCAAGATTCCTGAATCTTTTCCAGGGCCACAGACTCTTGAAGAACTTGACATCAGACCGATTTTCTTCACAACAGTCCTTGGAATCTCAACCAAAGGCGGAACAACCATCGCCACCCCAGATTACTCTGATTCTGTACAGGGTGGAGACACCATCATTGTCGAAGGCCCTCCTGATCTGGTTGCCAAAATGGTTCAATCTTTCAACTGGGAATTAAAGAATGATCTTGAAGTATTTGCAGAAAGTTTTTCACCTAATAATGCCGGTATCATGGAAGCAATCATCACCCCCCGCTCCGAGCTTGTCGGCAAGGCCTTACGTTCTTTTTCATTCCGGAAGAAAAACGGGGTAACCCCGCTGGCTGTTTTCCGGGAAGATCGCACCTATGTAGGTGACATTTCAACCATGCCTCTACGGGCTGGCGACGCACTGTTGCTTCAGGGCCCATGGGAAAAATTTCACTACCTGAAAGATCGATCCGACCTGGCGCTCACAGAAGAGGTACAGGGAGAAATTCTTAGAACTGATAAAGTCAAGTTTGCGGTTGGCGGCCTAGTACTGGCTCTTGTAATGATCCTCGGCTTTCATGTGCAGCTCTCCATTGCTCTGCTTGCAGGTGCCATGTTTATGGTACTCACTAAAGTTCTCTCCATTGATGAAGCATATAATTCAGTTGACTGGATGACCGTTTTCCTTCTTGGTGGTCTTATCCCGCTGGGAATTGCCTTTGAGAAAACGGGGGCGGCAAAACTTATTGCTGAAACAATCATGGGAGGCCTTGGAGACGTATCACCTCTTGTCCTCCTCACAGTGATTGCAATCCTCACCTCCTTCTTTACCCTGGTCGCCTCAAATGTTGGAGCAACCGTTCTCATGGTACCCCTGGCCATGAACATGGCAGGAGCGGCAGGAGCTGATCCCCGTATTGCAGCCCTGGTTGTCGCAGTTGCCTGTTCCAACACCTTTATCCTGCCAACTCATCAGGTGAACGCCCTTATCATGCGCCCAGGTGGCTACAAGACCAAAGACTACTTCAGAGCCGGTGCCGGAATGACTGTTCTCTACCTGGTAGTTATGATGGCCACGATTGCTCTTTTTTACGGACTGTAACAGGCCGGGAGAAAATAAAAGAAACCTACCTGACAGAAGCCTTCTCCTGCAGACGTAGTGGATAGAGGCTCCTGACGGCCACAAAACAGGTGGTCCTGCCCTGATCAGAGCCAGGTTAGTTTCGCAAACCACATCTACCATAGGATACCAATCTCATGAAATCCCTAATCATACTCTGCACCATCTTTTTCGGTAGTACCGGCCAGGTGTTTGCCGCTACTCACGGTGGCGGAGAAACAGTAAGCCTGACCGCAACAACATTTGGTTATGCATCCCTGGCACTCTTTGTCCTGGCATACGTCCTCGTCATATTTGAAGAACAGACCCACCTCCGAAAAAGTAAGCCGGTGATGATGGCCGCAGGATTTATCTGGATCCTCATTGCCATCACCTATAAGCAGATGGGAATTCCCGCAGAGGAGGCTCACAGTGCAATTATTCACAATATCACTGAATACGCAGAGCTGATGCTGTTCCTCCTTGCTGCGATGACCTATATCAACTCCATGGACGAGCGAAATGTCTTTCAGGCCCTTCGTTCTTTTCTGGTTTCAAAAGGCTTCTCCCTCCGCATTGTCTTCTGGATCACCGGTCTTCTCGCATTTATCATCTCTCCTGTTGCAGATAACCTGACAACTGCCCTCCTTATGGGTGCTGTGGTCATGGCAGTGGCAAAGGACAACAAAAAATTCATCGCACTGGCCTGTATCAACATCGTAGTTGGGGCCAACGCTGGCGGTGCCTTTTCCCCATTTGGTGATATCACCACCCTGATGGTCTGGCAGAAAGGACAAGCAACGTTCAGCCAGTTTTTCCTCCTCTTTTTCCCATCCCTCATCAACTGGATTATCCCTGCCACCATCATGAGCTTCTTTGTCTCACAAGAGGTCCCAGAAGCCATGGATGAAAAAATATCCATGAAATTCGGTGCCAAACGGATCATCTTTCTCTTCTTACTTACCATCGTTACTGCCGTATCGTTTCACAACTTTCTCGCCCTTCCGCCTGCTGCCGGGATGATGCTGGGACTTTCCTATCTCGGATTTTTCTCCTACTACATCAAGATGAAGGAGAAACGCTCCCTGGAATATGACAACCCCTTGGGTATTTCTGACGTCAAGCAGGATGATCCCTTCGATATCTTTCAACGTGTTGCCCATGCTGAGTGGGATACGCTGCTTTTCTTTTACGGCGTAATTCTTTGTGTTGGCGGTCTTTCCCAGTTTGGTTACCTTGCCCTTGTTTCACACCAGATGTACGTAGGACTCGGTGCCACATACGCCAATGTTCTGGTGGGTATACTCTCAGCCATTGTAGACAACATCCCCGTAATGTTTGCAGTTCTTACCATGGATCCGGTCATGCCACTTGGCCAGTGGCTACTCGTCACACTGACAGCAGGAGTTGGCGGAAGCCTGTTGTCCATTGGCTCTGCTGCTGGAGTGGCTCTTATGGGTACAGCACGTGGGACCTACACCTTTGGAGCCCATCTCAAATGGGCCCCGGTCGTGGCCCTTGGTTACGCAGCCAGTATTTTTGCCCATCTTTTTATTAACGCCAGTCTTTTTTAAGGAGGCATATTATGGAGTACAGCATACCTGAAGAAGTTATGGGTCAGGCCGAGATAAATGGCCTGGAAATGAACGAAGAACACATGAGTGAAATAATCAATTCTGTCTCTCATTCTATTCAACCGCCCCATGACAGACACCTGCCAGATCCCATTGACCACCTAAAAGAGGTGATGAAAGAGCATGGGCTTCGAAACAAAGATATGAAAATATATATTGGCAGTTCCGGTAATGTCTGTTCTGTGTTAAAACGCCATAAACCGCTAACCCTGAGAATGATACGTAACCTGAACAGATACCTCAGCATCCCTGCTGAGATTCTAATACAGCCATACGACTGTCATTGATAACAATCACCACAGTCTGTCAGGGAACAATTCTTTGCTCCCTGACAGCAGACCTTTTGAAACGGATACTGTACCATGGGTTTCTTCTCAAAACACGAAAGTGCGCCAAAATCTGCTGGTTCCGCAGAATCATTCAGCTCCCGCCAGCTTGGCGAATTAAAAACCCGAGCTAACAACACTGATCTCCCCCCCTATGTCGCCGGACAGATTCGAACGGAGCTTGAACGCCTTGAAAAAACTGATCCGGTTGCCGCAGAGTTTGCCATCGCCATAAACTATGTTGAGTTACTCCTTGACCTCCCCTGGTTTAAAGAGACAAAGGACAACCTCGATTTAAAACGGGCCGAATCCATTCTCAGTTCACACCATTTCGGACTCGATGCTGTCAAAGAGCGTGTTCTCGAATTTCTTGCGGCCAAAACACTGAAAAGCCAACAACGATCAAGAATTCTTATTGTTGATGATGAAAAAGTCGCCTGCGACAATCTGCGTCTTTACTTTTCCGGGCTTGGTCATACCTCAGAGGTTGCAGCTAACGGAGTTGAAGCTCTGCAGCAGATAGAAAAAAGTGACCATTTTGATATTATGATAACCGATCTCAAAATGGATAAAATGGATGGTCTTACCCTGATTGACAAGGTGGCCAAAGTCTCTCCTGAGACCAATGTAATTATGGTTACAGGATACGCAACCGTCTCCAATGCCGTTGATGCGATGCGCAAAGGAGCAACCCACTACTTATCAAAACCAGTTCAACTCGAGAAGCTGAAAGAGACTGTGGAGGAGATCCTTCATACTCAAAAACGCCTCCAGATCAGCCAGGGGCCGGTACTCTGTTTTTCTGGTCCCCCGGGAACCGGTAAGACGTCAATTGGTCAGTCCATCGCCACTTCACTGGGACGTGAATTTATTCGTCTCTCTATGGCAGGCCTGCGTGATGAAGCAGAAATTCGTGGACACAGGCGTACCTATGTGGGTGCCATGACTGGAAAAATAATCAGCGAGATCAAGCGAGCCGGTGTCACCAACCCCTGCTTCATGCTTGATGAAATTGATAAAATCGGCCAGGATTTCCGTGGTGATCCAGCTTCAGTTCTCCTCGAGGTTCTCGACCCTGAACAGAACAGAGCCTTTGTGGACCACTACATGGATATTCCATTTGATCTCTCAGGAGTTCTGTTCATTGCCACAGCCAACGACATTGGAAAACTTCCCGGACCTCTGCTTGACCGCCTTGAGGTTATAGAATTCTCCAGCTACTCTTTTCAGGAAAAACAGGTCATCGCCAGAAAATATCTCCTTCCAAAGCAACTCTCTGCCAATGGGCTCTCTGAAATAAAGCCGAAAATCACAGATAATGCTCTCAGCAAACTGATAACTGATTACACCCGAGAATCAGGCGTGCGTGGTCTCAGCAGGATCATAGGTACGGTCTGTCGTAAACTTGCCCTGCGGATTCTGCAGGAAAATAAAAGTGAGGCGCTCCCGGTAATCGACCAGGAGCAGATAACACCAATGCTCGGTCCCAGAAAATACCGTCAAGAAGCTGCTGAGGGAAAAGATAAAGCGGGTGTGGTCACCGGGTTGGTCTGGACCCAGTTTGGCGGCGAAATAATGTTTATTGAAGCCCTTTCAATGCGGGGCAGCACCACCCTTATCCTCACCGGATCCCTTGGGGAAGTCCTGCGCGAATCTGCTCAGACTGCATTGAGTTATATTAGAAGCAGCGCCGAAAATCTGGGAATAGCGCCTGATTTTTATGACCATGCAGATATCCATATTCATCTACCGGCGGGTGCTGTTTCAAAAGACGGGCCCTCAGCAGGCGTTGCCATGGCCATTGCACTAGTTTCCCTGCTCACAGATCGCCCAGCACATCGTAATGTTGCTATAACCGGAGAGATGACACTCACCGGACAGGTTCTAGCAGTGGGAGGCATTCGTGAAAAGCTGCTTGCCGCCGTACGAACCGGATGCGTAAAGGTGGTTCTTCCTGCCAAGAACCAGGAAGACGTCGCCTCACTTGACAAAGATGTAACAGCACACCTCGAAATTGTTTACGTTGATTCTCTTGATGAAGCAATAAACCACCTGATGGACTGAGAGCCCACACAAACAATCTCCCTATATTTCCAACTAATTACAAAACATCGTTGCATTCTGTTACACAGTTACAGCGTGCAACATCCCTCTCACAACACCTCGGACAACACTCGAAAACAGACACAACACCACTACGTTACACACAGAACGACGTATGTGACACGGTAATGTTTATCAGCCACACCCAGTGCTGGAACCGTTTCAGGCTGCAACGGCCACCTATCCCTGGCCCCAGAGCATTTTCCAGAAAATGCCCCAAAATACACCCAACATATTGACATCACTCTATTTTCCAAAAAACAAGCTAATTCTGGCACGTTCCATGCAACACTAATGGCAAATAAACAATAAATACGTTTTCACAGACAACTAAACATAGAAGGAGAACATCATGGGATTCGCAAACTGGTTCGGAAAGAAGAAGAATAAAGAAGTCAACATTGAAAAAGTAAAGAAACAATCTGTTGACATGGGAGCAATGGCTGCGAGTAGTCCTTCTGAGGCTGCAGGTGCACTTGCGCGAATGATGGACCAACAGAACGCGCCTACCAAGGTTCTCATGGTTCAAGATGGTGAGTACATGCAGCAGGTAACTGATTATGCGTTAAAAATGGCCCAACGGCTTGACTGCGATATCATTGCTCTTGATGTAACAGATCGCCCTCTGCAGTTTTCCGGAGATCGCAAGGCGCGTGAGACCACCCGTTTTCTTGAAATGGCCAAAAACAACGCTGAAAAATTTTCCACCATGGCCAAAGCACAGGGAATCAAAGTCAAACACATTATTGAAGTCGCTACCCCTGAAGAGGCCATTGCCAGTGTTAGTGCATCTGACGCCGGTATTCGTTACGTCTTGAGCAAACCTGAAAATACCGTAGTAGAGACAGGTCAAAAACGTAGCCATGTGCCGGTTTTCGACCTTCACTGTTCAAGACTTTAACCTGACACTCACACTATATATTCAACACAAGAGGTGTATCATGGAACCCATTACAATTTTTGCTGCAACAGTTGGATTAATTGGAGCTATTCATCTTCTTAGCAACGTTTCCAAACGCTTTGGGAATGGAATTTACGACCAAGGCAATAAACGGGCAAAACGGGAAGACTGGTACTGCTTCTTTCAGCCATCAGATCTCCTTGGAGAAGGATGGGGTAAAACTGATAACAACAAAACCCAACAACCTGCCATTTGCGATAGTGACCGGCTTGAGCAGAGACGTCGCCAACAGGCTAATCGTCCTCGCCTTCACGCTTGAATTACTTCCTGTCTCTTTAAGGATTCAAGAAATATCCTGCCGCACCACAAAGGGGCAACTCCCTAGATCAGGGAGTTGCCCCTTTGCGGTTTGTGCCAAACCTCAACCACTGCATCCGTTCTGAACGTTTCGCCACCAGTAGAGATGACAGTTCTACAGACCAGAGGAAGAGTGTCCTATGAATCTCCTGATTTACGGTGCCACAGAACTCGGTTACATGGTCGCAGTGCGACTTTACCATAAGCACAGCATAACCTTGATCGATGACCTGGAAAAGCCACCGGATAGATTCAACTCCCTTGACATAAGCTTTGTCAGTGGCAGTGGTGCAGACATTGATGCGCTTAAACAGACCAATCTGGAAGACTGCTCCTTGTTCATTGCATGTGCTGATCTTGACGAGGCAAACATCGTCGCCTGCTGGACCGTAAAAAAAATTATGGACCTTGAAACAATCTGTTTTGTCCGCACCATGGAACTCTACCGCAACCTTGTCTCCCCCACACAGAACTGCTACCAGACCAGATATGATATTGACACTGTTATCTGGCCTGAACAACTCCTCACCCAGGACATTTTCAGAATCATCTCCGTTCCTGATGCCATAGATGTTGAATACTTCGCTGAAGGAAGGGTCAAATTATTTGAGTACAGGATCAAAGAAGGCTCCATCCTGCGGAACATCAGAGTCATGGACTGCTCTTTCCCGCCAGACATCCTCATTGTTGGAATCACCCGGGACCACAACCTGTTCATCCCCGACGGGTCAACATTGATCCAACTTGATGATAAGGTTATTTTCATGGGTACCGGCCCAGCTCTCGACTCCCTTGCCGCTTCTATATTTCAATCCAGCAACAACATTAAAACAGCGGTCCTCATAGGTGGTGGAAGCGTCGGTTTTATGCTGGCCAGACAACTCGAACAATCTGGTATCCGTGTAAAGCTCATCGAAAGCAACAGGGAGCGTTGTGTTTTTCTTGCGGACAACCTCCAAAACAGCCTCATCCTCCACGGTGACGGTACAGATCTTGAATTACTGGAAGAGGAGTCCGCTGGAGACGCTGATGTCATTGTCTGCATCACCAACAATGATGAAAAAAATCTCCTCTGCTCCCTGCTGATCAAACAGTCCGGCTCGGAAAGGCGTATCATTACCAGGGTCAGCAACAGCCGCACTGCCCAACTCTTTGAAAAAGTCGGTATTGATGTGGTAGTGTCTCCCAGAGAATCTGCCCTCACCGAACTTCTCAACCGGGTTCAGGCAAGGGATGTGAACATCCTGGCCCTGGTCGAAGGCGGCCAGGGTGAAGTGTTACGACTCACCCTCCCGGACAGCTTTTCCAAAATCCGGGTAATGGACCTGCATTTTGAAGTCCAGGCCATTATCGGGGTAGTAAAACGGGGACGAAACATTCTTATTCCCAATGGAAACACTCTCCTTCAGCCTGGTGATCAGTTAAAAATATTTACCATGGCAGAAGATGCTGAGGCTGTCAAAACACTCTTTGCCCCATGAAACTCTGTAATATCCTGAACAGCCTCGGCCTCATCTTGGTCGCCTTTGGCATCATAATGATTTCCCCCTGCATTGTAGCCCTGCTGGAACAGGAATACTCCTCAATCCTTCCCTTCATCATAGCTGCCACTTTATCGGTGGCCCTTGGTCTCATCTTCCGAAAATACGGCAACTTTTCAAGAAACTTCGATGACTTGAAACGTAACGAGGGCATTCTGATTGTGGTGCTTGCCTGGATTGTAACCGCAGCCATGGGCGCAATCCCTTACCTCTTCTACGGACTATCACCCATTGATGCATATTTTGAGTCTGTTTCCGGAATTACCACCACCGGGGCCACCATACTCAGCGATTTTTCACTCTACCCTAAAGATTTCTTTTTCTGGCGCAGCTTGACCCAGTGGCTTGGTGGAATGGGGATTATCGTTCTCTTTGTGGCCATCCTGCCACAATTTGCCATTGCCGGCCGCCAGATGTTCTTTACCGAGGCTCCCGGCCCCACAGAAGAAAAGTTTACTCCGCGAATTGCCCATACGGCCAAGGCACTCTGGCTTATTTATATCGTGTTAACCCTTCTGGAAATATCTCTCCTGGTGTGGGCCGACATGCCCGTTTTTGACGCAATCTGCAACTCCCTTACAACCATGGCCGCCGGAGGTTTTTCGCCACACCCCCTCTCAATTATGGGTTATGATAACTCATCAATTACCTGGATTGTGACCGGTTTCATGTTTCTGGCAGGAAGTAACTTTGCACTGCAGTACAGAATTATTGCCAAACGAAAGCCCTTGGCGCTCCTGCAGAGTGAAGAGTTTAGATTCTACAGCATCATAATTCTGGCTGCCTCCACCTGCCTCTGCCTTATTCTTCTCGAAGCCAATGCCTACCACTGGAATAATGCAATGCGAGACAGTCTCTTTCAGATAATCTCCCTTATCACCACTGCAGGGTTTTCCTCTGCAGACTTTGCCCTGTGGAATGTGGCGGCCCAAACCATTCTCTTCACAGTCATGCTGGTGGGGGGATGTGCCGGATCTGCTGGTGGCGGTGTGAAAGTAATCCGCGTCCTGTTTGGATTCAAATATCTTAAACGTGAAATCACCCAGATTATCCACCCCCAGGCCGTCCTGCCAGTGAAGATTGATAAAAAAAGTGTACCAGATGGAATTCAGCGCCAGATTCTTGGATTTTTCCTCTTCTATTTTGCACTGATGATCTGTTCAGCCCTCCTTGTAACTGCAATAGAAGGTAACGGTGCCATCGGACTCGTTGGCACCGCTGCCACCATTGGCAATATCGGACCAGGATTTGGAGAGATCGGGCCCATGGGAAGTTTTGGACAGCTTACCATTGCCACGAAATGTATTTTCATAATCAACATGGTGGTGGGCCGCCTTGAACTGATCCCTTTTCTTGCACTGCTCCATCCCGATTTCTGGAACTTCAACAGGACAGAACTGTTCAAGCACCACCGTAGAATCACCTGACATACCAAAAGACCCGGGTACCACACCGTGCCATTGACTCCACCTGCTCTTTCCACGTAAAATCAAATAAGGCCAGCTCATAAAAATGTCAAAACTGGATGACTTAGCAGGTAGTATAGACTCCGAAAGACTTCAGAGGCACCCCTGAAGTAATTCCTGCTGTCACGAAGCTCATATTTTTGATCGTAGTATTGACCGACCTTTAACTGCACGTCAGAAATTTTTCTTTTTGGCAAAGGGAGGAGACATGATAGAGCGTTTCTTCACATACGCAGCCGGGCCTTTCCTGATGACATACCTGGTTCTACTGCTCAGCTCAAGCTACATTTCCCAGCAGAACCTGCGGCAGGCTTCAACAAACTCCCTGATCTCTAACCTTGAAAAAAGAGCATCTGTTCTCAGTTATTTTCATTCTGAACGTAAAAATGACATGCGAACATTAGCCTTTGATCATGCCCTGAGGGACTTTTTTGTGCACCGAAACAGTAAAACCAGCATTGAACCCAAGCAGCAGAAAAACAGTATATTGATACAGAACACATTCCAGGAAGTTATTGATAGCAAACGACTTAACAACGACCCCATATACCAGCGCCTCCTCTTCGTCGACCCGGAGAACAACATCATTGTGGATATTGGAGAATCCTGTATTTCTCCAATCCACTGGCACAAACTGAAAATACCTGAGATCAACAAGATGCGTTTTTTTCTGTTCCAGGACCATGAACACACCCACTCAATCCTTATTTCCCCCTATTTCCATGACAACATAAGAGTGGGAAGCATCATAGCAGAAATCAACCATGAACAGGTCCTCCACTTTCTCATCCGGTCTCAATCAAACGAGAACACAAGCTATACAATTTTTATTGCCGATCAGAAATACATTTTACACAATAAGGACCGAAGTAGAGAAGGTTCATTCCCCGATCTTATCCTGTTGAAAAATGGTCCGGAATCTCCGGTTGACAAAGCATCATCCTTTATTCATATTCCGGTTTCAGGTACCCCCTTTATCCTCGCGGCACAATACAACAGCGACAGTCCCGTCAATTTCCTTGCAACCCGCTGGTACCTCCTGTCTCTGTTTGTCCTGGCCCTGCTGGTTCTCTATTCTGTGGCCATACGAGTCCGCTCCAGGACCCACACCCTGCTTCTCGAGGCTCGCCTTGAGGAAGCTGATCGGCAGCGCAGTCTGCTGGATAAAAAAAACAAATTACTCAAGAGTGAGATAAAAAAGCGACTCAACAGTGAAAAACGCCTTCAAACCCTGCTGGAAACCATCCCTGATCTCATTTGGCTGAAAGATCCCGCTGGTGCCTATCTCTCATGCAACCACAAATTTGAACGTTTTTCCGGGCGCTCCGAAAAAGATATCATTGGAAGAACTGATTACGATTTTCTCAGCAAAGAACTGGCTGACAATTTTCGTAAAAAAGACCAGGTAGCTATGAATTCCAGTGAGCTTTTTGTCAGTGAAGAAATATTCACCTTTGCCGATGACCACCACAAAGAGCTTCTAGAAGTCATACGTACTCCATTGTGCGACAGTGCCGGCAACCTGGTTGGAGTCCTTGGAATAGCGAGAGATATTACAGCTAGAAAACAGGCTGAGGAAGAATCACGCTATTTTTCGATCCATGATCCACTCACAGGCCTCTACAACCGCAGGGTTCTCGAAGAACGAATCACCGAAGAGCTGAACCGGGCAAAACGATACAGACACCAACTCTCTGTTTTTATGGTGGATCTTGACCATTTCAAGATGGTGAATGACACCTATGGACATCAAAATGGTGATATTGCCCTTTGCCATTTAGCCGAACTCTTGGAGCGATCCATCAGAAAGACCGATTATGTAGCTCGTTATGGAGGCGAAGAGTTCATCGTTGTACTTCCGGAAACCTCGCTGACCGAGGCCCTGGATCTAGCAGAGCGCCTCTGCAAAGAAATTAAGAAGCACAAAATTCCAATAACCGATAAAAAAAGTACCCATATTACAGCAAGTATCGGCGTAGCCTGCTTTCCCGAACACCACCATTGCTGGCAAGGATTGATTGAAGTGGCAGATTCTGCCATGTATGCCGCCAAGCGGGCTGGACGCAACCAGGTCAAAGCAGCCCCTGCCGGAACCACTGACGAATCTCCTGAACAGTAATTTCCAGCTGACAATTCCTTGACAGAGCGTATTATTTTCACATACTATTAAAGAAAAGTTACCAGAAACAATACATAGATTGTCCTCAAAAAGTCACAACCAACTGTTATTGTAGAGTAAAGACTTTAAAAAGGTAGTACACTATGCAAGCATACAGAGCAATACTCAACAAAAGGCTTGCACATGATA
>JALSMA010000032.1 GCA_026988015.1 Desulfobulbaceae bacterium
AGGTGACAATGTTCACGTAAATGCCGAACTGATCACTCCGATTGCCATGGATGTTGGTCTTCGTTTTGCTATCCGTGAGGGTGGAAGAACAGTTGGTGCCGGCGTTATTAGTGAAATCATCGAATAAATAAACATTCACCGAATAACCTGTTGGTTTTACCAGCAGGTTTTCAGGTATTGGGATCTATCATGAGAGACATCGTTACTCTTGCATGTGGTACATGTAAACGTCGTAATTACACAACGACCAAGAACAAAAGAAATACACCCGGGAAACTGGAACTGAAAAAGTATTGTCCGTTCTGCAGGGTACATACGCCACATAAAGAAACTAAATAAAAAATACTGTTTTTCTGCAGGCCAGTAGCTCTAATTGGTAGAGCGCCGGACTCCAAATCCGGATGTTGGGGGTTCGAGTCCCTCCTGGCCTGCCATCGTATGCCTCTGTAAACAGTAGGTATATTAAAGCTGTATTGCCGGGAAGTGGTCAGATATCATGGGTAAAAAGACAAAAGCCATCAAGAAACAAGACACGGCCAAAGAAGAAAAGAATTCTTTTTCTCCGGCTCAAATCAGGACCTTTATTGATGAAGTAAAAGTCGAATTTACCAAGATAGTATGGCCCGATAAAAAGGTAACCCTTGGACTTACAGGTGTTGTTATTGTTTTCTCTATCCTGGCTTCAGTTTATTTGGGTTCTGTAGATATGCTGCTTGGTAAATTAATTGATTCTATCTTGCGCTAGCTTGCATAAAATCGATTTTCTTTAATTGATATTCGCCTTACCTGATTACCGGAACGGGCATTACCCTTAACTGATAATAAACTCATGGCAATACACTGGTACATATTGCAGGTCCATTCAGGCTTTGAAGATAAGGTCAAACTGACCCTTGAGGATAGAATCAAAAAAGAGGGTCTTGAGGATTCATTTGGTGAAATTCTTGTGCCAACCGAGCAGGTGGTAGAGATGATCAAAGGGAAGAGAAAAACATCTTTTAGGAAATTTTTCCCTGGTTATATGCTCGTTGCTATGGATTTAAATGATTCAACATGGCATGTTCTTCATGATAATATGCCACGTGTTGTTGGTTTCGTGGGTGATGATGAGAATCCGACTCCGCTGCCAGATGAAGATGCTCAAAAAATAATCAACCGTATTCAGGATGGTGCTGAGGCGCCCAGGCCTAAAGTCATATTTGAGATTGGTGAAATAGTCCGAGTTACCGATGGACCATTTGCCAATTTTCAGGGAGTCGTTGACGAAGTCTATCCTGAAAAGGGGCGAGTGAAGGTTATGGTTTCCATTTTCGGCAGGGAAACTCCTGTTGAACTTGAGTATATCCAGGTTACAAATACCTGATATTTTGTTGATTTTAATAAGAAAAATTAATTAAACTCTCCAGTAGAGTAGGAGTTAGAAATGGCCAAGAAAATTTCGGCATACATCAAATTACAGATTCCGGCCGGAAAAGCCAATCCATCACCACCTGTGGGACCAGCACTTGGTCAGCATGGTGTGAATATTATGGAATTTTGTAAGGCTTTTAATGCCAAAACCCAGTCACTGGGTGATACTATTGTTCCTGTTGTGATTACCGTTTATGCAGATCGGTCCTTCAGCTATATCACAAAAACTGCTCCAGCATCGGTATTGCTGATGAAGGCTGCAGGACTTGCCAAGGCCTCTTCCAATCCTAAAAGTGAGCGTGTTGCAGAAATCAGCATGGATAAGGTTCGTGAAATTGCCGAGACCAAAATGCCTGATCTCAATGCCTACGACATCGATAGTGCAAGTAAAATTATTGCAGGTACTGCCAGAAGTATGGGTATAACAGTCCTGGACGCGTAGCATAACTAATATAAATCTTAACATACTGCTGTGACCGAACTATTGAAGAAAACGGTCTTGGAGAGTAGGAGGCTGATATGCCGAAACATGGAAAGAATTACAGAAATAAGGTAGAAAAGTTTGATCGTACTGTACGGTACTCTCTTGAAGATGCTGTTAAATTAGTATTGGATAGCAGCTTTGCTAAATTTGATGAAACAGTTGATATTGCAATGAAACTTGGTGTTGATCCTCGCCATGCAGATCAGATGGTAAGGTCTTCAGTTGTTCTTCCCCACGGAACAGGGAAAGATACTAGAGTTCTGGTTTTTGCCAAGGGTGATAAAGAGGCTGAGGCAAAAGAAGCGGGTGCTGATTTTGTTGGTGGCGATGATCTTGTTGAGAAAATTAAAAGTGGATGGCTCGACTTTGATAAAACCGTAGCGACTCCCGATATGATGGGTACAGTTGGTAAGATTGGAAGGGTTCTTGGTCCTAGAAATCTGATGCCAAATGCCAAACTAGGGACTGTTACTTTTGATTTAGCTAATATTGTAAAAGAGATCAAAAGCGGGAAAGTTGACTTCCGTGTAGAAAAAACTGGAATTATTCATGCTGGAATAGGGAAGTGTTCTTTTGGTAATGATAAAATTATTGATAACCTGAAGACCTTTGTTGAAAAGGTGATTCAGCTTAAACCATCGTCAGCTAAAGGAATTTATCTTCGTTCGGTAACTTTGTCTTCTACCATGGGACCTGGTTTGAAACTCGATACTATTGCTCTGACTGCAGCAGTTAAATAGTCAGTGGCGTTTTTATATATTTGAAGTAAATGTTGTAACAGTCGAAGACAGCAGGTTCCGCAAGGTTTAATCACGATTCGTGTCCTGCCGAGGCAAAGGTAAGTAGTATTATATTTAATATTTACCGTATCCGCTGTTTAGACTCCATAGCGTTTTGTTCATTAACTGGATAAAGCATAAGAGTAATCTTAAACTGATTAAGGAGGAGTACTTTGAACCGTGACGAAAAAACAGCAATAGTCTCCGAGTTGAATGATTCATTCAGCCGTGCCAAGTTTACAGTGGTAACTGATTATTGTGGTTTGACGGTTTCTGAGTTACAGGAGCTTCGTGTTCAATTACGTAGCTGCGATTCAGAAATTCGAATTGCAAAGAATACTCTTCTGAAGAGGGCGGTAGCGGATACTGCCTGTGAAGTCCTCATAGAGGATTTTACAGGAACCACAGCCATTGTTATGGGCTATGATGATCCGGTTGCACCTGCAAAGGCACTTGCTAAATTTGCTGAAGATCATGAAAAAATGCAAATTCGTGCCGCGGCCCTTGATGGAGAGAAAATTTCTTCAGATGAGATGATCGCTCTGTCCAAACTTCCCTCCAAGGAAGTGCTTCTTGGACAGTTTCTTTCAGTTCTTAATAGTGTGCCCACAGGTTTGGTACAGGTACTTTCAGGAGTACCCAGAACCTTTCTCTATGGGTTGCAGGCAATTAAAGAGCAGAAAGAACAGGCATAGTTCTGACGATATTAAAAAATGGTTTTCTGATAAACAAATCAGTAAATCTTTAAAATGTTTACAATTAGAGGTATTTTATAATGGCTGTTTCTAAAGACGATGTAATTGATTTCCTTGCTAATATGTCCGTTCTTGAGCTGTCTGAGCTTATTAAAGAACTTGAAGAAAAATTTGGTGTTTCTGCTGCTGCTCCTGCTGCAGTTGCAGTAGCCGGAGCCGTTCCTGCTGAGGGTGGAGTTGCTGAAGAGAAGACAGAATTTGACGTAATTCTTGCCTCTGTAGGTGATGCAAAAATTAAAGTTATTAAAGAAGTTCGTGCCATCACTTCTCTTGGTTTGAAAGAAGCCAAGGGCCTCGTTGAGAGTGCACCTGCACCTCTTAAAGAAGGTGTTACCAAAGAGGAAGCCGAAGAGATTAAAACTCAGGTTGAAGCAGTTGGTGCAACTGTAGAAATCAAGTAATACTCTTTTTATATAGTTGTTGACCTCATATCGCAACTATGATTTTTACGATACGCTACGGGCTTAATGCCGCGTAGCGTATCGTGGTTTTATCACAGCAGGTCAAGTCATGCTGTTAAACGTCGGAATAACAGTTGGATAGATGTTTCGTTCCGGCTATTTGTTATTTGAGCCTGATTTTAACATACCAGTATATTGCCATGAAAATGTACGCTATAAAAGACTGCGCTTCCCGATTGATCTGTAATTCTTTTATTCATTGTTATAGCTGTTTAACCCCACCGTACCTGTAGTACCATACCATTTTAAATTTCCGGATTCAGCAGTAGATACTGTTGAATCGTTTAACCCCGTGACCGACCTTTTTTTATATGTCAAGTACGGGTATACAATTATCTGTTAAAGGCATCCCCGAGGTATATTATGGAAATAGTGAGAAAAAACTTTGCCAAGACTCCAGTAATTATGGAGCCGCCGCATCTTATCTCCATGCAGCGAATTTCTTATGAAAAATTCCTGCAGATTGACGTTGATCCAAGTGAGCGTGAAGATTTTGGGTTACAGGCAATTTTTAAGAATGTCTTTCCAATCAATGATTTTAATGGTCACTGCTCTCTTGAATTTGTCAGTTACTCCTTTGGTGTTCCTAAATATACTATTGCAGAGTGCCAGCAGAGAGGGATGACCTTTGATATTCCGGTTAAAATAACCGTACGTCTGATTACTTTTGATGTTGATGAAGAGACTGATGTTCAGACCATTCGAGATATTAAGGAACAGGAGGTTTTTCTTGGCGCTCTGCCGATTATGACCGGTGATGGTGTGTTTGTAATCAATGGTACCGAACGTGCAATAGTATCACAATTGCAGCGTTCACCGGGCTTATTTTTCACCCATGATAATGGTAAAAAACATTCCAGTGGTAAACTGCTCTACTCCGCACGAATTATTCCGGTGCGTGGATCATGGATTGATCTTGAATTTGATATTAAAGACATTCTTCATGTTCGAATTGACAGACGTCGTAAGTTTCCTGTTACCACCCTGCTGAAGGCTCTGGATTACAATAATGAAGAGGGAATGGAGCCGCTGTATAGTGCTGAAAAATTGCTACGTAAATTTTATCCTACCCTTAAGGTGAAGCAGGAGAATGACAGTTATTATATTGAGTTTAATCCAGAAACTGTTCAGGGGCAGCGTCTGGAATTTGATCTTGTGGATCCTTCAACCGGGGATATTCTAGGAAAAGAAGGGAAAAAACTTGGAAAAGCACTATGCAGACGGCTAGTTAAGGCCAACATTGAATACCTTAAGACCTCTAAGGAAAATCTTCTCGAAAAATTTATTGTTTCAGACATTATTAATTCTGAAACAGGAGAAATCATTGTTCCATGCAATTCCCACATCACTGAATCCCTGCTAGAGACATTTACAGAAGCTGGAGTCAATGAGTTTGAGATTCTCTACATCGATGGGATTACATACTCTGATGCCTTTAGAAAAACTCTGGCCCTTGACAAGGTTACCACTACCAACGAGGCAGTACTGGAAATTTATAGACGCTTGAGACCTTCAAGTCCGCCAACCATTGAGGTCGCCCAGACATTTTTCAATAACCTCTTTTTCAATAAAGACCTCTACGATCTCTCTGAGGTTGGCCGGTACAAGATTAATGCCAGGCTTGGTCTTGAAACCGACATCGACCATCGTGCTCTCACCAAGGATGATATTATCGAATCTGTTCTTTTTCTGGTTAAGTTAAAGGATAGTCAAGGTGATGTTGATGACATCGATCATCTTGGAAACCGTCGGGTTCGGACAGTCGGAGAGCTTGTAGAAAACCAGTATCGTATGGGACTCATCAGGATGGAGCGTGCCATTAAAGAGCGCATGACTCTTCAGGAAGTTGAGACCATGATGCCTCACGACCTTGTCAATCCTAAGCCAATCTCTGCTGCCATTAAAGAATTTTTTGGCACTTCACAGTTATCTCAGTTCATGGATCAGACCAATCCGCTTTCTGAGGTGACTCACAAAAGGCGGTTATCTGCTCTCGGACCTGGCGGTCTGTCACGTGAACGAGCAGGTTTCGAAGTTCGTGATGTTCACCCAACTCATTATGGTCGTATTTGTCCTGTTGAAACACCAGAGGGGCCGAATATTGGTCTTATTGTTTCTCTTGCAACCTACGCCAGAGTTAATCCTTACGGGTTTATAGAAACACCTTATCGAAAGGTTGAGGATAAAATTGTATTGGATGAGGTTAAATATCTCAGTGCTCTTCAGGAACAGAAGCAGCTTATTGCACCTGCGGCTATTGAGATTGACTCACAGAGTAAGATTATTGAAGAGACACTTATTGTGCGCGAAGAGGGCGAGGTTATCACCGTTAATGCCGATCAGGTGACCTATATGGACATTGCCCCGAATCAACTGGTATCTGTTGCAGCATCTCTTATTCCTTTTCTTGAAAATGATGATGCAAACCGTGCTCTCATGGGCTCTAACATGCAGCGTCAAGCGGTTCCTCTTATGATCACCGCTGCACCACTTGTTGGTACTGGAATGGAACGATATGTTGCAAGGGATTCAGGCGCCTGTCTTCTTGCCGGTTCTGATGGCGTTGTTGAAGAGATTGATTCCAACCGTGTTGTGGTTCGTTACGATAAACACGGTGTTGATGGTTTTGATACTGGTGTAGGTGTATATCGTCTATCCAAATATAAGAAATCCAACCAAAATACCTGTTTTACTCAGAATCCACTGGTTCTTCCTGGTCTTCGTGTCAAAAAGGGAACCGTACTTGCCGATGGACCATCCTGTGAACAGGGTGAGCTTGCACTGGGCAAGAATGTTACCATCGCTTTTATGCCTTGGCGCGGATTTAACTTTGAGGATTCCATTCTTATAAACGAAAGGCTCCTCAAAGAAGACACATTTACTTCTGTCCACATTGAGGTATTTGAGACCATGGCCCGGGATACCAAACTTGGTAAAGAAGAGATTACCCGAGATATCCCAAATGTAAGTGAAGAAACACTTCGCAATCTTGATGAGTCAGGGATTGTACGTATTGGCGCAGATGTTCGTGCCGGTGACACCTTGGTGGGTAAAGTAACGCCCAAAGGTGAGTCCATGCTGTCTCCTGAAGAAAAACTCCTACGGGCTATTTTTGGTGAAAAAGCTCAAGATGTCAAAGATTCATCTCTTAGGGTTCCGCCTGGTGTTGAAGGAGTGGTTATTGACGCCAAGGTGTTCTCCAGAAAAGGTGTTGATAAGGACGAACGATCATTAATGATTGAAGATATGGAGATTGAACGTCTTAATAAGGACAAACTTGATGAACTTGCCAGTCTCAAACGTGGTGTCTGTCGGGAAATCGGTGAAATCATGGAAGGCCGTACAGTCAAGCAGGATGTCTGCTCTAAAGATGGTACGGTAATTGTCAAACTTGGGAAAAAAATGAATGCTGAGCTTGCGGAACAGGTTGGTTTTGCCGAGCTTGGAAAACTTGATTTTTCTGAGAAATCAAAGTTTGAGGCTGAAATAGACGCGGCATATGATCGCTATAACAAACAGAAATCCCTGATTGCCAGTCGCTATGATGGCATAATTGAGCGCATGAAAAAGGGAGATGATCTTCCTCCAGGGGTAGTTAAGATGGTCAAGGTATATGTTGCCACAAAACGCAAACTCTCAGTTGGGGATAAGATGGCTGGTCGCCATGGGAATAAAGGTGTTGTTTCTCGTCTGTTACCAGAAGAGGACATGCCGTTTTTCGCCGATGGTACCACCGTGGATGTTGTACTCAATCCCCTGGGTGTACCTTCTCGTATGAACGTCGGTCAGGTTCTTGAGGTCCATCTTGGGTTTGCTGCCAAAAAGATTGGTAAACAGTTGTCAGATCTTGCCCAGGCTGAAGAGCTTGATGCTATTAAGAAAAAACTTAAGGCAGTTTATTCTGAAGATGAGTACCTGACAATAACTGGTGATCTTTCGGATTCCGAACTCTTTGACTGGTGTCGTAAACACTATCGTGGCATCCACGTGGCAACTCCAGTATTTGACGGGGCAGAAGAATCGAAAATTCGTAAGCTCCTTGTCGAAGCTGGTGTTGATGAAATTGGTCAGAGCCATCTCTATGACGGACTCACAGGTGATCTTTTTGCAAATAAGGTGACAGTTGGGGTCATGTACATGCTCAAACTTCACCACCTTGTTGATAATAAAATCCATGCTCGTTCCACTGGCCCTTATTCCCTTGTTACTCAACAGCCACTTGGTGGAAAAGCGCAATTTGGTGGACAGCGACTGGGTGAGATGGAGGTCTGGGCCATGGAGGCATATGGTGCTGCATACACCCTCAAAGAATTTTTGACTGCCAAGTCTGATGATGTTGAGGGTCGTACAACGATGTATGAGCGAATTGTCAAAGGAAATAACTTCCTGACAACGGGACTTCCTGAATCTTTTCATGTGCTTGTTAAGGAACTTCAGGGACTCTGTCTTGATATGGAATTGATAGAGGGATAGTTTTCAGTGACCAATCGCTGCTGATAGATGATCCGCCAAATTATCATGGATCTCCTATCAATGACAAATCCGATTTAATAATACGAGGAGAGTTTTCAGGCCACAGAAGATGTGAGCTGAACGTAGCGATAAACTCTATTCTCTTTTAACCCTATACTGTGGGGGATGTACTTTCGTGGAAGAGCTATTCAATTTTTTTCAAAAACCGAAAGGTCCTGTTAAGTTTAATAAAGTTAAGATTTCTCTGGCTTCTCCAGAAAAGATCATGGATTGGTCCCATGGTGAGGTAAAGAAACCTGAAACAATAAATTACCGTACATTCAAGCCGGAAAGAGATGGTCTGTTCTGTGCAAAGATCTTTGGTCCTGTAAAAGATTTTGAATGTAACTGTGGTAAGTATAAACGCATGAAACATCGCGGTGTTGTCTGCGAAAAATGTGGTGTTGAGGTTATCCAGTCCAAAGTTCGCCGTGAACGTCTTGGGCACATCAGCCTTGCCGCCCCGGTTGCGCATATCTGGTTTCTAAAGAGTCTTCCTTCAAAAATAGGTGCAGTGCTTGATCTCACCTTGAAACAGTTAGAAAAGGTTCTTTATTTTGAGCAGTACGCTGTTACTTATTCAGAGACTGAGGAAGTTCCGGCAGGGACACTCCTTACTGAGGAGATGTATCGACAGCTGCGAGAAGAACATCCCGGAAAATTCGAAGTCGGAATAGGAGCCGAGGCAATCCATGAGCTGCTTGCAGCCCAGGATCTGGTGGCACTCTCCAAGACACTTCGTGAGGAGATGGCAACCACCAATTCCAAAACCAAGCGACAGAAATATGGAAAACGTCTCTATGTTATCGAGGCTTTTCGTGATTCCGGGAATCGACCGGAGTGGATGGTGCTTCAAGTAATTCCAGTTTTACCACCTGACCTACGTCCCTTAGTGCCCCTTGAAGGTGGTCGTTTTGCCACCTCAGATCTTAATGATCTTTATCGACGTGTTATTAATCGTAACAATCGTTTAAAACGTCTCCTTGAACTTGATGCACCCGATATCATTATTCGTAATGAAAAACGGATGCTGCAGGAGGCAGTTGATGTACTTTTTGATAATGGTCGTCGTGGCCGTGTTATTACCGGTGCCAACAAGCGTCCCCTCAAATCCCTCTCGGATATGCTCAAAGGAAAACAGGGACGTTTCCGCCAGAACCTTCTAGGAAAGCGTGTCGATTATTCGGGGCGTTCCGTAATTGTCGTTGGACCACATCTTCGTCTTCATCAGTGTGGTATTCCAAAGAAAATGGCCCTTGAACTCTTCAAACCCTTTATTTACAACAAACTTGAAAACCAGGGGCTGGTCACCACCATCAAGAGTGCCCGGAAGATGGTTGAAAAGGGTGCCAAGGAGGTATGGGATGTGCTTGATGAGGTTGTAACCGAGCGGTCTGTAATATTGAATCGGGCGCCAACACTTCATAGACTTGGTATGCAGGCATTCGAGGCAGTACTTATTGAAGGTAAGGCCATTCAGCTACATCCTCTTGTCTGTGCTGCATTTAATGCTGACTTTGACGGCGATCAGATGGCTGTTCATGTACCTCTTTCTGTAGAGGCGCAGGTGGAAGCACGGGTTTTGATGATGTCCACCAACAATATTCTGTCCCCCGCAAACGGTGAACCCATTATTATCCCTTCCCAGGATATTGTACTCGGACTTTACTACATGACCCGTGAGCGTATCAATGCCTTGGGTGAGGGGAAAATATTCTCCAGTCCTGTGGAGGCACGGATTGCTTATGACTACGAAGCGGTCCACCTTCAGGCGGTAATAAAGGTTCGTATGGAAGGTGAGATTGTTGAAACCACCATGGGGAGAATCCTCCTGGGTGACCTTCTGCCCGATGCGGTACCGTTTACTGAAGTGAATAAGGTGATGAGTAAAAAGGCTCTGGCCCAGCTTATCGATTATACCTATCGCCATGCTGGAACCAAGGACACAGTAATTCTTGCAGATCGTCTTAAAGATATAGGTTACGAATATGCTACCCGTGCTGGTATTTCCATCTGTATTGATGACATGACAATTCCTGATTCTAAAAAGAATCTTGTTAGCAAGGCTGAAAAGGAGGTTGTTGATGTGAGTCAGCAGTACTCTGATGGTCTTATCACCTCTGGTGAGAAGTATAATAAAGTTGTTGATATCTGGTCAAAGGTTACTGAGGATGTTGCCAATGAGATGATGGATGTTATCCGGGTAGAGACATTTATTGACAAGGATAATAAAGAGGTCGAAGCTCCGAGTTTCAACTCCATCTACCTTATGGCAGATTCCGGTGCTCGTGGTTCTCGTGATCAGATTCGCCAGCTTGCAGGTATGCGTGGTCTAATGGCCAAACCATCAGGAGCAATCATCGAAACTCCTATCAAGGCTTGCTTTCGTGAGGGTCTTGGTGTCTTGGAATATTTTATCTCAACCCATGGTGCTCGTAAAGGACTCGCAGATACTGCGCTTAAAACAGCAAACTCTGGATATCTGACTCGGCGTCTTGTTGATGTGGCCCAGGACTCAACCATTGTTATGGCGGATTGTGAGACTCTGGATGGTATCGTAGCTGAGCCACTTCTTGATGGAGGCGAGATTATTGTTCCACTTGGAGATCGTATCCTTGGAAGGGTTGTTCAGGAAGATGTTGTTGACCCCTTTGATGAAGAAAAAGTAATTGTTGAATCAGGTCAGGAAATTACCGAAACGCTGGTGAAGGAAATTGATGAGGCTGGTATTGATAAGGTACGTATTCGTTCCGTTCTTACCTGTCGTGCCAGGCGAGGTGTTTGTGCGCAGTGTTATGGCAGGGATCTTGGTCGTGGCCACATGGTTAACCGGGGTGAAGCAGTTGGTATTATAGCTGCTCAGTCCATTGGTGAACCTGGAACTCAGCTCACAATGCGTACCTTCCATATTGGTGGTACAGCAAGTCGTGCTGTTGAGCAGGCTGAAATTTTGAGTCAGCGTGCTGGTAAAATTGCCTTTAACAATCTGCACTCGGTTGTAAACTCCGAAGGTATAAAGATTGTAATGAACAGAAATGCCGAGATCGCTGTTCTTGATGAACAGGGACGTGAGCGTGAGCGACATAAGGTGAGTTATGGTGCCCAGATCCTTGTTAATGAGGATGAAATGGTTGAACCATCAACAACCCTTGCTGAGTGGGACGCCTATACCATACCAATTGTATCTGAAGTTGGTGGTGTTATAAAGTTTGGTGATATTATCGAGGGTTCAACTATGCAGGAAAAGGTTGACGGTGTCACTGGTAAGTCCAGTAAAGTAATTGTTCCCACACCATCAGGACAACAGCTTTCCCCCCGTATTTCCATTAAGGGAGAGAAGGGCAATAAAACCCTTAAACTCCCTGACTCTGATGCCTTTGCACGTTACTCTCTACCTGTTGGTTCAATCATCTCTCTTGAAGAAGGAGATGTGATTAAGGCTGGAACTGTTGTCGGTAGAATTCCACGGGAGAGCAGTAAAACAAAGGATATTACCGGTGGTCTGCCACGGGTTGCTGAGCTTTTCGAGGTTCGTAAACCTAAAGAGCCAGCCATTATCAGTGAGATTGATGGTCGGGTAAGTTTTGGTAAGGAACTTAAAGGAAAACTCCGTGTTGTGGTAACTCCTGAATATGGAGAGCCTCAGGAGTATCTTGTTCCTAAGGTGAAGCATATTATCGTCCATGAGGGCGATTATGTCCAAGCTGGTGAGCCGTTGATGGAGGGTACTATTGTACCAAATGATATATTGAGAGTTCTAGGTGTTAAGGAACTTGCAAAATTTCTGGTTAATGAGGTCCAGGAAGTTTATCGACTCCAGGGTGTTAAAATCAATGACAAGCATATTGAAGTAATTGTGCGTCAGATGCTGCGTCGTGTACAGATAACAAATGCCGGGGATTCTAAATTCATGATTGGTGAGCAGGTTGTCTGGTGGGATTTTGAGGATGAGCGTGACAGACTTATGGCAGAAGGAAAGCAGCCTGGCATGGCTGAACCACTCTTGCTCGGTGTCACCAAGGCCTCGCTTTCAACGGAGAGTTTTATCTCTGCGGCATCGTTTCAGGAAACCACAAAAGTTCTCACCAATGCTGCAATGCAGGGTAAGGTTGATGATCTTGTGGGACTTAAAGAGAACGTGATCATGGGCCGTTTGATATCAGCAGGAACCGGTCTCGGAAAAAGCTTTTAATATCTGACTCATATCAGCAGCGGATTAGCAAGTTCGCTGTTGATATCAAGCCGTGCGCATGAGGGTGCCGCGCAGAATTTGATCTTTTAGGGGAGTTAATTTTTGACATATAAATCATTTTCTGCTTGACAGAGTGATGGCGATAGAGTATTTATTCTCTCTTTCGTGCTCGGCTCATTTCCATGAGGCCTTGTGTGGCGATAATTAACGTCATTTAATATATACGTGAACAGGAGCAGTAAAGATAATGCCAACAATTAATCAGCTCATTCGGCAGGGCAGAAAAAAACAGATTAAGAAGAGTGTTACTCCAGCACTGAAAGGGGCACCTCAAAAGCGTGGTGTCTGTGTGAGGGTTTATACTACAACTCCAAAGAAACCAAACTCTGCTCTTAGAAAGGTGGCAAGGGTTCGATTGACAAATGGAATTGAAGTAACTTCCTATATTCCCGGTATTGGCCACAATCTGCAAGAGCATTCCGTGGTTCTTATCCGTGGCGGTCGTGTAAAGGATCTTCCTGGTGTTCGCTATCATGTTGTTCGTGGTACTTTGGATACTCTTGGTGTTTCTGACAGACGTAAGGGTCGTTCCAAGTATGGCGCCAAGCGTCCGAAATAAGCTGAACCAGAGTTGTGAAAGAGGAATACAATGCCACGTAGAAAAATAGTAGAAAAAAGAAAAGTAGATCCAGATCCACGTTTCAACTCCGTTTTAGTTGCAAAGTTCACTAACGGAATTATGGAGCAGGGGAAAAAGTCCATTGCAATGAGGATCTTCTATGATGCTATGGATATTGTCGCTGAAAAGGTGACTGACGAAGAACCGCTTACTGTTTTTGAAGAGGCTATGGACAAAGTTCGTCCTAAAGTTGAAGTCAAATCCAGGCGTGTAGGTGGTGCGACCTATCAGGTTCCCATGGAAGTTCGCCAGGTTCGTCGTAATGCACTTGCTATTCGGTGGATAATCAGTTTTGCGAAGGCAAGATCTGGTAAATCCATGTCTGAGAAACTTGCTGCGGAACTGCTTGATGCATATAATGATCGCGGTGCTGCTGTTAAGAAACGTGACGATACCCATCGTATGGCCGAGGCAAACAAGGCCTTTGCTCACTACCGCTGGTAGATTCGAGGGACGTCTTTAACCTGTTTTGTTGGTTCAGCTGAAAGGCTTGTCTGTTTAGGGGTTTGGCTGATGGCTGATAAAAATGATCTTTCTGGTGTGCGCAATATTGGCATAATGGCTCATATTGATGCAGGGAAGACTACAACAACAGAACGGATTTTGTATTACACTGGTCGATCATACAAGATTGGCGAGGTTCATGACGGTGCTGCTGTTATGGACTGGATGGAGCAGGAACAGGAGCGAGGGATAACGATTACCTCCGCTGCAACAAGCTGTACCTGGAAGTCCAAAAGAATTAACATCATTGATACACCCGGCCATGTTGATTTTACCGTAGAGGTTGAACGGTCTCTCAGGGTACTTGATGGCGCTGTAGCCGTCTTTTGTGCTGTTGGTGGGGTTGAGCCCCAGTCTGAAACTGTCTGGAGACAGGCCAACAAATATAGCATACCCCGAATCGCATTCATCAACAAGATGGATAGGGTAGGAGCTGACTTTGAACGAGTGGTAGCAATGATGGAAGAACGACTGGGAACCAACCCGGTTGTTGTTCAGATTCCTGTTGGGAAAGAGGCCGGATTTGAGGGTGTAATTGACCTTATTAAAGGGAAAATGTATTCCTTTGATGAAGACTCTCTCGGACAGGATGTCATAGTAAAAGAAATCCCGGAAGAATATCGGGACAGATTCACGGCCGCACATATGGTGCTCATCGAGAAGTTGGCCGACTTCGATGATGAGATCATGGAAAATTTCCTTGAAGATACTACCGTATCTGCGACAGAGATTTATCGTGCGCTCAGGAAAACTACACTGGAGTTGCAAATTGTTCCGGTGATATGTGGCAGCGCATTTAAAAACAAAGGGATACAGCCTTTACTGGACAGTATTATCCAATATTTACCATCTCCGTTAGATGTTCCTCCTATGGTTGGTATGGGAAAAAATGGCGAGGATATTGTCAGAAAGGCAGATTCAAAAGAAAAACTTTCTGCTCTCATATTTAAACTGATGAGTGATACCTTTGTTGAAAATCTTGCTTTTGTCCGTCTCTATTCTGGCATGTTGAAAGTAGGGGATAAGGTATTTAATCCGGTCAAAAAGAAAAAAGAGAAGATCGGCAAGCTGATTCGCCTCCATGCCAACAAGCGAGAAGAAGTTGACCTCCTTAAAGCTGGAGATATTGGGGCGATAATAGGGCTCAAATTTTCAACAACCGGAGACACCCTCTGTAGTAAAGGTGATTATATCATACTGGAGAGTATGGAGTTCCCAGAGCCTGTGATCGGTGTTGCCATAGAGGCAAAGAGTAAAGCTGACGAAAAGAAACTAACAGAAACACTAGCTAAAATTGCACTGGAAGATCCATCGTTTAAGATATCCAAAAACGAGGATACCGGACAGACAATTATTTCAGGGATGGGGGAATTACATCTTGAAATCATTGTTGATCGACTCCTAAACGAGTTCAAGACTAATGCAAATGTTGGCAAACCCCAGGTGTCCTACAAGGAAACCATCTCTGCTATAGCTGAAGCGGAAGGGAAGTTTGACCATGACTCTGGTGCAAAAGGACAGTATGGGCATGTTGTACTAAGAGTTGAACCCCTTGACAGAGCAGAGGGTGTTGTCTTTGAGAGTCTGGTAAAAGATGATCAAATTCCAGTTGAGTTTCTTGGAGCCATAGAAAAAGGAGTGAGGGACAGTCTTGATGCTGGCCCTTTGATTGGATATCCAGTGACTGACATCAAAGTCTCTCTTATTGGTGGGTCTTTTGTTGAGGATGAGTCAACTGAAATGGCGTTTGGGATATCATCGGGTATGGCCATACGCAGGGTGACTGTAGAAGCTGAGCCCCTGCTGCTTGAACCGATAATGAGATTGGAGATTACCTGCCCAGATGAGTATCTTGGGGATATGATGAACGATCTTAATTCCAAAAGAGCAAAGGTTGTTGGTGTTGATACCAACGATGGCTTACAGGTAGTTAAGGCACATGCCCCCCTGGCAGAGATGTTTGGGTATTCAACATCGCTGCGATCAGCAACTCAGGGCAGAGCAAGTTTTACCATGCAGTTTGAGAAATATGACGTTGTCCAGAAAAACCGGGCTAACGAAATTATAAGAAAAATCAGAGGAATATAGCTCATACATTTTGAGGTAAGGGTATGTCAAAAGAGAAATTTGAAAGGACTAAACCGCATGTCAATGTAGGTACTGTGGGTCATATTGATCATGGTAAGACTACTCTGACTGCTGCAATTACAGCTGTACAGGCAACGAAGGGCTTTGCA
>JALSMA010000033.1 GCA_026988015.1 Desulfobulbaceae bacterium
AGTTGAACCTGTTTGAAAGGCAAAATATGTGGGAGTTGTTTGATCCTCCATTAACAAAACACAAAATGGACAGTCCACAGAAAATGCTCTTTAATTTCAGTTAACTATAGCCGGACACTAGTGTATTATCAATGGTATATAAGCTCGGGCAAAGCGCCCAGAAAAGGTGGCGAAAACTGCGTGGTTTTAAATTGCTGGCAGAAATAATAAGAGGGGTTCAATTCAAAGATGGGGAACGAATTGAGCAGGTAGAAGAAGGTGAACTCAACAGGGCAGTTGTTTGATCATTATTTTCTCAAACACCAGACTTGACTATAACTCAAGATTCAATGCCCTGGGCGCTGGTCAGGTAAAACGAGAAACTGGGAACTAGTGAAGACCGTGTATCTCAACCCTGGGAAACCGGTAAAAAAGGCGGTAGAACTCAAACAAGTAAATGGCTAAAAAATGCGACATCTTTCTTGACATCGATCGGTTCTGGAATAAGTATTTCGAGAACATTGACGTCGTGGACCTTGCCATCGGTTATGTGAATAAACGTTGGTATGTTGCTTCGTAGATCCAGTAGGGTATGCAGCTTGACTGCTGCTTTTGTTTGTCGAAAAGTGGCCCAGGGGAATACTGACAAACAGAGATCTATGGTTGATGCGTCGAGTGCATAAACTGTATTGTCGAGATCGAGTCCAAGCTCCTCGTTGATATGAAGACCGCGAGCAGTTGTAATCAACGATTGAGCAAGATCTGCATATATCCGCCAATCCCGAGTTTTGTTGGCGTTCGCAAGGGTATTGCGGGCTATTCCACCACGAATGCCCATATGGTAAAGCTTGTTGTGCTGTGCCCTTAGACATACTTCGATATCCCGCAGACTTTCTTTGTATGTAAGTTGCGCAAACGCCATGCACAGGAATTGGTCGAGACAAGTAAAGTTTTTGATTTTTCGGTTTCCGTGGTAACGGTTTACACATTGCCTGAAGATATGCTTTGGCAAGTAATCCATAACCTGAGAAAAAATAAGTCTACCTGTATACATAAGTTAGATCTCCTCGCCCAAAATTTAGTGAATTTTGAAGATAATCTAATTTCAAGTCGAGAACAGGCATTTTGTCGTTAATATTTTAATAAATTAAAGAGTTATGATGTTTGTCTTAATGAACGTTGGGACAGCAGTGACACCAAGTATGTATAAAAGTGAGTTGATCAGATCGCATCAGAGTGAAATTATCCTCCCTGTCCCTCATACTACGGAGTATTCATAGTGGATTTTAATAACCCGGTTGATTATGAAGAGTTAGTTGAACATTCTCTGAAAGAAATTCTGCAACATGAAGATTTTTCCCGTTTTCTTTTCTGGATGAAACAGCGGTTTGGGGTTAGCCCTCAACGTTCACTGTTTTCCACACCAGACGAGCATCTTCTCCCCATGGCGACTAACCTCGCTCTCGTTATCTGGAATGGAACTCCACTCCCGGGAAATAAATTTCGTCCTCAGCGGATTTCGATGCCCCAGAGAAACCAGCCCTGCCTTTGCGGTTCAGGCAAAAAATATAAGAAATGCTGTTTTCTGGGAGAACAGCAGATACCGGATATTGATGAAAACATGATATGGCCTCTTCTCATGGATATCATGCCGGCAAAAAAGCTGAAAAAGGGACTCAGGGATGGGACCCTTCCCATTAGCGCCCGTGTTTACTACTGTGCAGAGGTTCTTGATGAAGGCAGCAGCAGCAAGGTTATTCATCTGCTGCAGGACTACTATTTTGCAAGTTCCCATAAAGACACGGGAGAACATGCTGCCTACGGTTTGACACTTCTTTTTGATGCCTTTGACCAGCAGGGTATGCAGGAGAGAAAGCTAGTCCTTATCGACCATATTTGCGGTACAACCGCTTCTTCTCCCCTGAAATCTGAGGCTCTGATGCGTCTTGCCACAATCCAGGCTGATACCGGATATCTTACAGAAGCATTCGAAAGTCTGCAGAAAGCACGAAAAGATACACCCGGTAATCCCGATGTCGGGCTGCTCGAAGTCCAGTTGCTCCTTGTGAAGGGTGATTTCCCCCTGGCCCGGAAGCGGGCACGTTTTATTGTTAAAAAGATTCGCCGGGAGAATGAGAAATTTCCAGATGATCTGGCCTGGGACCCCATGATCGAGTTTATGGAGTATGTAATAAAGGATCCTGAAAAAGCTGCTTCCATGACTAGAGGAATACATGGAAGCGATGACCATGAATTTTTTCAATGGCTTGAAAAATCGCTGCAACGTCCTGTGGCATCCTATTCCTTTAAAAGAGAAAAAGACTTCGCCGATCAAATAGAGAATTATCCGGCGGTGACTAGACCCCATTTCACAGCCCGGCCCACAACGACCCTCCAGAAACTGGAAAATGGTTGGAATGATGTGTGTCCGGTAGAACCCCTTTTCGGGGTCAGTCTTGCACCTCTCAGTCATGAGAACCCGTGGGAAGAGGCAGCAGCACCATGGAAGGGATTTCTGTTTGATCATCCAGAAGCACTTGATTCCATAGTGGTTGTAGACGATCTGCTCACTATACTTACCCTCCACCCGGCCTGGGGAGATCTGCGGATGATGGAAGATTTGTTTGAGCCGTTGCTGGGGAGAGGGAAGGCAATTGTTGCAGACAACCTGGAACTACTTCCAGAGGATGGCTGCCTTCCCTGGATGATCACAGAAAATCGACCCTTTATACGTACTCTGATGCGGATAATGATCAAGGCCCGTTTCCAGGATGATTTTGTCGTGTCTGACATTATAGCCAAACAAATTTTGCATCTCAATCCAGCGGATAATCACGGCTTACGAGCTGAGATTATCAACCAGTATCTTTGTGCCAGTGACGATACCCGGGCACTGGCAATCGCCGATTGCTTTCCTGGCGACACCATGCCTGATATTCTGTATGGTCGTGTTCTTGCCCTGTACCGTTTGGGCCGGAAGGAAGAGGCCCTGGATGCTGCCCGGGAAGCTAAAAGTGAACGCCCGCAAGTTGCCTCCTATCTCATCGCTTCGCAACGAAAAGAGCCGAGGGAATTGTCACACTTCGGAATTCAGACAGGGGGCAGGGTAGAAGCCTGGGAATATCGGACAGACATGCGGGAGATCTGGAAAAAAACCAGAGGCATTCTCACATGGTTAAAGAAGGCATAGCCTGTAATTGGTAAGGGTTGAAGAAACCAGTCCTTGCCGGTTGCTGTTTGTATAGCGTTTTTGATACATAAATTTATAACGTTTCGTGCAAAGCCTTAAACATCCTTTCACTTGTTGTTTGTACTCCAAACACCATCATCTCATTTTAAAAATCCAGGAAAAAAGGCAACCTATACAAACGCCTGGGTGTATAGGTATTTCCTATTTGCAATATAGGATGTATTGTGTCAGTATCGTGTCGTTTCTTGTTTTTGCCTCAATTTTCAGGGCCTAAAGTTTAAAAGTAAATTCCAGTTTATCTGGGTGGATAATTAATGTTGAATCGTTACCAGCAAAAATATTGAGAATGCCTGAATGGCAACCGACCCGGTCCGGGTTGGTATAACACTCAGCTTCGGATTCTTCGTCCCCTCTGATCCCTTCGGTCTGAATCAGGCCACATCCAGTCCCTCTTAGGTTTATCAGTCGGTCGAGTAACTGTCTGAACCAATTTCAAAAGTTTTCGGTCCGTGTTGTCAGGTTCCAGAACGATTGTCATGTCTCTTGAGTCTCTATGCCGAGGTTGCGGTTGCGGAGGTTAAATAGAAGGAGGAGTTCTTTTTATGAATATGGATGTAGGAGCTGTATTCACCACTTCAAGTGGGATCGTTATGGGGGGTGGTGCTGGACCACTCAGCTATGATCGCTGTTCCGGGCGCAGCCCTCCATGATGTTGCACAACAAAAACAAATTAATAATAACATAATTAATACCTGAATCTTTGAGTGTTTGATGGGTTCGGGATTTTGTAAAAGTGAGCTATTACCTAAAGGAAATATCATGAAAAAAACAACCATTATTGTCCTGTCCTGCATCGCACTACTCAATGTGGCAGCAATCTTTCAGAGTTTCAATTTTGTCAGCACTGCGGATTTTAAGCAGTGGCTTGAGGCTGATAAGGCGATGATCATTGTCGATATCCAGGATAAGACCGCCTTTGCCAGTCAGCATTTTCCTGGTTCAATCGAGACCAACGCCTTTCCCGTGAAGAGCGAGGACGAAAAGAAACGGATCGATCCAGCTGTTGCCCAATTCAAGAAGACAGGTAATGATGTCGTGGTTGTCTGCCCACGGGGTGGTGGCGGTGCAAAGCGGTGCTATGACTATCTCAAATCACAGGGTATACCGGAAGATAAACTCTATATTCTTAAAGGTGGGATTGATAACTGGCCTCATAGAGAGATGCTGCTCAGTCTCTAAATAACAAGAAAACAGATGGGAATGATTGGGAGTACGATTTGTGCCTGTCGGACTTACAACGGGCTTTCGCTTGATGGTGTTTGGGGCATGTTTATAATAACAAAAACAGCAGACACAAACAGAGTGCCAGATAGGAGAGCCCTATCATCTTCCATCGTCCCATTATTTTTTCCGATCTACGCAGTTGAAGGCCAATCCTGTACAGATACGTGAAGAGTGTGTCTTGTTGTAACTTTGGCCACTCTTTTTTCTTGAGTACTCTTGCGGCTGTATGCAAAATCAGGTCAAAATGGGTGTTCTTTTTGCGGTCGTCGGGCGAAACCTTTTTACCTGAGAGGGTACGGGACCAGATAAGGTATAGCAGGAAACCTGCAATAACAGGCCAGAGGCTCTGGAAGAAATTCATTCCTGCCAGGGAGTGGATAGCAGAGCCTCTGGCTGCTGGCCATACCCAGAGGATTGTTCCTGTTGCGATGACACTGGCAGTGAAAATTGTTCTACTCTCTTTTCTCCCCACAGGATTTCCAGTTCCATTACCATACGTGAGTATGCGTATGAAGTGAAACATGAGCATGGTTGTTGCGATTGCAGCTATGGGAAGGAAAAAGGTGCTCAGCCCATACCAAGGGCCATCGAGGGTTACAGTCAGATCTTTGAACGCAGTCTTGGCTATTGCGCCGCTGGTAAAAGGCAACCCAGCCAGTCCTGATGCAGGCAGCAGGATGGCTGCTATTTGCAGGTGCGACAAGGTCTTGCCCTGTCTTTTAATAAGGTCATAACCAAAGAATAGACTGCTTTTGGCCAGGGAATGATGCACGACATATATAACGAGTACAGGGGCGGCATGAAACCCTGCTTTATGATTAAGCAGCCCCAGACCGAAAATGACTGTTATCAATCCCATCTGACTGATACTGGAACCACCGAGAATGGCTCCGGGTTCTTTGCATTGCAGGCCAATGAAAACTCCATACAGAGCAGCAAGTGCGCCAACAGTAATAAACAACACAGCCGCGGTGGGATAGGATGTCTGACCAAGAGGCAAAAAGCGCATCCAGCCAAGAATACCGGCGTTTACCATGGCACCTGCAAGAACAGCGGCTGCGGGAATGGGTGTTTCCTGGTAGGCAGAGGTCATCCAGCCGTGGAGCGGTAACGCTCCTATCTTGACACCAAAACCGATAAATACAAGCGCTAGGGTCAGAGGCTGGTAGGTAATTCCTCCAATATCTTCTATGGCAAGACTTCCAGTGTTATGTACCAGAAGAAGCAGAGCAGTGAACAGGGCAACTTCTCCGATCATCACTAGGGTAAGATAAACTCGTCCAGCTTGTAAAGCTTTACCGGTAGCTTCATGGACAACCAGGCCATAAGCAGCAAAACTCATCAAGGCAAAAAAGAGATAGTAACCCAGCATGCCACTGGCGAGGATAAGGCCGAAGTTTCCTGTCATTGCGGTCAGAAAAAACACAAAAAATCGGGTCTGCTCAGTAGTATTTGCAATGAGACTTCGGCTACTGAAACTCGCCAGAAACCAGATGAGGGCAGAGAGACTGAGTAAGATGCGTCCAGTTTGATCAAGGCCCATACGGCCGCCCATGAAAAACCAGGGTACTTCCACCACCAGATCAACCGGAACTATGAAAGGCGCAAGCAGGGCAGGCACTGTTGCCAGAGGAAGCAAACGTATAACTTCTTTTTGGAAGGGTGTGCAGGAGAAAATGGCTAATATCAGGGGGATTCCTGTAACCAGTGCCAGGATGGATGCGTAGACCATGGTCTGAAGATCTGCTGTGATCATAGGCCATACTCCTTGACAATGAACCGGACCCAGGACAATGGGCTGATCTGGGCGTTAGCCACCGCACCAGCTGCCAAGACGGTAAATGCGGTGATAAGTGGAGGCAGCAGCAGCATCAGTCGAGTCTCAAAGCGGCCAGTGTGGAGCTCTTCGGGCCATGGTCCCTGCTGTTTACCAAACCATGCCCTGGTAAGAATCGGTAGGAAATAGCATCCGTTGAGAAGACTGCTTACTGCAAGTACCCCCAGCAGCCACCAGTTTCCGGCAGCAAGACTGCCGAGACCGAGATACCACTTGCTGACAAATCCCACAGTTGGTGGAATACCGATCATGCCCAAAGCGCCGATGGTAAAAGCGGTCATGGTTAGTGGCATGCGACGGGCAACACCATCCATCTTGCTTATATGGTGGATACCAAGGGTTTCAGCTAAATTACCTGCGCAGAAAAACAGGGTAATCTTCATTAACCCCTGGTGCACCAGATGAACAAGGCCTCCAATGACTGCCAGGGGCTGATCAACTAGGCTCATTCCCAGAGCAATATAAGAGACCTGGCTGATTGTGGAAAAGGCAAGCAACCGTTTAAGATTATCCTGCTGCAATGCGCGCAGTGATCCATAAAGAATGGTAATGGTGGCGATACCTCCAAGCAGGGGCAGAATTCCAAGCAGGAGCAGATTCTGGGCACCATATACATCGAGAACGATACGCACAATTCCAAATGCTCCGGCCTTAACCACGGCCACTGCATGGAGCAGGGAGCTCACTGGCGCTGGCGCGATCATGGCTTGTGGCAGCCAGCCATGCAGAGGCACAAGTGCTGCCTTGACTCCGACACCGAGTATCAGCAGCATAAATATCAGCATTAATACTGTGCTGTGGCTGTTGGTAAACAATGGGGAAAATCCTGCTGCTGAGAAATCAACCGGTCCTACAACATTCTGAAGCCAGATAACAGCAACAAGAAAAACAGCACCGCTACTGAAGGCGTAAATAAGATAGTTGCGTCCGGCTCGTAGAGCTTTTCCGGTACCACGATGGATAACCAGCGGGTAAGTGGTCAGGGTCAGCATTTCGTAAAAGAGGAGAAAAGTTACTAGGTTACCGGACAGGGCTATGCCAATGGTCACCGTGACACAGAGACTGAAATAACCGAAGAAGTGGCTGCGGTTTGGGGAGCCTTCAAGGTAGCCCACCGCATAGATTGTTGTCAGCAACCAGAGAACACTGGAGAGTGTGGCAAACAGAGCAGACAGTGGATCGCCATTTAACAACAGCTCCACACCCGGGATGAGCGGGATCCGGATTTCAAAGGTATGGCCCAGGTAAATCCCGATGTCCATAACCACAATAAGTGCAATCTTAACAGTTGCTCCGCAGAGATTGAAAACGGTACGTAGACGATGCTTTTCCTCGGGCATACCAAAGATGATGATGCCGGGAATAAGTGAACTGAGCAGTATGAATACCAGAAGCAACTGCTGCCAGTTCATGGCAAACCTCCCGGCAAAATCTGGGTTAAATCATGGGAGCCCCTGGCAAGAATGTGCAAGGGCCATGGCGCTGCCAGTCCAAGAAGAAGGGAGATCATGGCGAGTGCAAGAGCTGGCCATTCCAAAAGTCGGGAGTGGTACCCAAGTTTTTGAGATGAAAATCCCTCCGGGATAACAATAAAGCGGGAGATGACACGGAACACGTAGATCATTGCCATGACACTGCCGGCAACAATCACCAACGCCCACCACCACTGGGAGGAGGCCAGTGCCGAGCTGAGTAGCAGCCACTTGGCAATAAAGGCTCCTGAGGGCGGCAGTCCCATGAGAGTAACTCCGGCAATGCCGTAAGCAAAGACCGTGATCGGTAGACTTGCCCTTACCCCGGTCAGGTCCCGAATCCGGTCATGGCCGAAATGTAGAAAGATAGTACCTGCACTCATGAACATGGCAGATTTAGCACAGGCGTGAGCCATGGCCATGAAAATAACAATGGACCACACCTGGGCATTGTCAGCTGTTCTGCTCAGGGGAAAAGCTATGAACAGGTAGCCAAGCTGGGATACGGTGGAGTAGGCCACCATCAGTTTCAGCCTGTGTTGGCGGATGGCCTGGATCGCTCCCCAGAGGATTGCAACAGATCCCAGGGTTCCCATAACGTTCAGGGCTGCTGTTGTGATGGCAGATGCAAACACCTCGAACCAGAGGCGGAACAAAAGATAAAATGATCCTTTGATGACCAGGGCAGAGAGAATGGCACTTACCGGAGCTAGGGCATTGGCATGGGCCGGGGGGAGCCAGAAATGCATGGGGACGAGCGCTGTTTTCAGCAATAACCCAACGCTCATCAGGGCCAGGGCTGCGCGTACCCCGGGGCCGTGTTCGGTAAGATTGCGCAACAGATCCAAATCGAGTACTCCGCACGACTTGTAGAGAAACACGATGCCGAGGAGGAAGGTGAGTGATCCCAGCAGGCTGGTGAGCAGATAGCGAAAGGATGCAAGCAGGGCTGCGGGTTTACCGGAAAGGGCCGCTAGGGATGCGGCTGAGATACCGATGATCTCGAGGGTTATGTAGAGATTAAATATATCATTTGAAAGAAACAGGCCATTCAGGCCGCTGAGCAAAAGCATCCAGAGGGGCCAGAAATATCGCTGCTGATGCTGGTGCCGTTCAGTGCGTCCGGGATCATCGATGCGGAAGGAGAAATACCCTCTGGCATACAGGGTGATGGCAAGCCCCGTGACACCGGTCATAAGGAGCATAAGCACTGCAGGGCCATCAGTGCGGAGAGTGATGCCAAGCGGTGCCTGCCAGCCGCCCATGGAGTATCGCATATGACCGAAAGTAAGGAGTTGGCCAGTGAGAAAACAAGCAGCCATGAAGTTAGCCAGCACAGCACTTAAGACGATGGCAAAGGTTTTACGGTGGAATAAAAAACAGAGCAGACCTGCGGTCAGGGGCAGGAGGATGGGGATGATCATCCAGGTTGGATTATCCACATTCATAAAAATCACCTAGTGCATTCCTTTGCAGTCTCAGCGACTGGTTTTTCTCTCAGCAGATCGCGATTTGATGTCTCTTGAACCCGGCAGGACAAGATCAGGGCCAGGGCCGTAACACTCACTGAAACAACAATTCCGGTCAAAACCATGGCATGGGGTACGGGGTCAACTTCTCCCTGTCCCAAGGGGGTATATGCGGTGGCAATGAGGATCAGGAAAACTCCGGTGGACATGACATTGACTGCCAGGATTTTCCGCAGTGGATGGGAGTGTACAATCAGGGTAAAGAGTCCCATGCCAAAGAGTAGTAGGCCGGTTATGCTGTAAATCTGAGTCGTTATCATGAGTTCCCTCTGTCCGGGCTCTGTTTGACTGCCGGCTGTTTTTTCTGCACGCCGCTTTCGGGTCGGCTGCCAGCAAAAAGAGCTGCCAGGGTAACGCCAATGGAGAGGGCACAGGCGGACTCAATGAGCAGAATAAACCAGCCAGCTGTTTCTTCAGGATAGCCAAGCAGGTCACCGGTGAAAAAGAGACAGCAAAAAGCAATCCCGACAAAAAACAGTGGGCCGAGTACCAGGCCAATGCGGAGGGACAGGGCTGAGATAGTGTGAATCTGGGGAAAATCACTTACCAGGATCAGAACCCCGGCCGCTCCAAGGATGGCACCACCCTGAAATGCGCCACCTGCCAGATGGCTTCCCTGCCAGACGAGATAGGCAGCAACCAGGCACATGACAGGTGCAAGCAGGCGTACAACACCCATCTGTATGGGACTGATATCTGCAACCTGTCCAGGCAAAGGGGATTTCGTCAGAGACCAGGCCCCGATTACGGCAAGAAGAAGCACCACGACTTCCAGCATGGTGTCGTAGGCACGAAAATTAAGCAGTACTGCAGTCACCGGACTTTCCACGCCACTACGATCCTGAAATTCGGCAACAGTATCTTCAAGCCCTAGAGTGCCACCGGGAATATTGCTGAGGATGTACCCCAGTAGTATGATCATGCAGATAACCAGTAACAGGAACAGTCTCTGGAAACCATCAAGTCGCTTGGGTCTGTTTCGGGTTTTTACCATTATCTTTCTCCCTGTTCTCATCACAGTCCAGCCTTCGTTCACCTTTGAGGAACCGGTTCATCCGCCTGAGTGCTGAGAGAAAAAGCGGTCCTGTCAGGCCAGCACCGAGGGCAGCTTCTGCCAGTGCAACGTCCGGTGCCCGCATTCTGACCCAGGTGAGGGCCATCAGCAGCCCAAAGGAGATGAACAACACGACTGCTTTGAAAATGTCCTCAGTGTTCAGCAGGTTCCAGCTAAGCCACAACAGAGTCAGGGCCAGCAGGATGTCAAAGAGTGTCAGAATGGAATAGATCATGATCGTGTCCATGGCTGAATATTCTTCTGCATGGCACTTCGGGCGATGAGATGGCAGGAGGCAGAACTCGCGATCAGTACCAGGAGCCAGATGAGTATCAGCTTTATCGTTACAGCGATGCTGCCCGACTGCAAAGCCAGTCCGAACACAATACACCCAAGGCCGACATTATCCGCCTTGGTCAGTGCATGCAGTCGGGAATAGATATCAGGAAAACGAAGCAACCCCACGGTGCCGGACAGGAAAAACAGCACCCCGGCCATGAGAAGTACGGTGCCGCAATTATAAAGGATAGTCATGTTTTCTTTTTCCTGAGCCCTGCCAGGTCCGGCGGATAAAGGTCAAAGTGGCTAGAGTAGCCAATAGGGCAAAAACCAGTGCAATGTCAAGCAGTACAAGGTTGTTCATTCCTGTACTCAACAGCAGCAGGATCGCCACTCCGCAGGTGCCGAACAACTGGGCGGTCATCATTCGGTCAGCGGCAGTCGGACCCTTGAGAATACGAATGACACCCGCTCCAATGGTAAGGAGCAAAATCAGGGCGAAGAAAGTGTGGAGCCAGTTCATATATTCTCCTTTCCAGGTGATGAAATGCACATTAAGGCGGCAACATGGTACTCCAGCCGTTGAATGTTGGCCCAAATGGATAGACTCAGGTCAAGGGTGTGAATGGTGACTTGGTTTCCATGTAACTCGGCACTTAAGGTACCGGGAAGCAGGCTGATGGTATTGACAAAAAAGATCCTGGCGGATCCTTCTGGAAGCTGGGTGGTGTAGGAGACCAGTCCCGGATTGAGAAGTTGACGGAAAGACAGGGCGCGCCGCATAACATCGATACCGCCGAGAAAAGATTGGCGCAGAAAAAAAGGAATAAAATGCAAGGCACCGACGGGACTTATGCGTAGCCGGGAGGAAGGAGCCAGCATCTGGCTTAGGACTGTGGCAAATGCCACTGCTGGAATACCGATGATCCAGCTTGTTTTATCTGGTCCGGCAAGTGTGTACCACAAAAAAGAGAACAGAGAAAAGCGCAGCAAAGTTTGCTGGACTGGGTGGGAGCAAATGTTGTTTTTGCAGGAACAACTGTTATTTTGCATGGGTTCATTTTTCTATAAAAATTAATCCATTAGCCTTCTCTATTTTCTTCTGTTTGGAGGAGAAAAGTCAAGCTGTTTTTCTCCTGTGTGTGCCGCAGCCTTCCGGGAAAAGAGGGGTGTTTTCCGTTTGCATTGTTATTTCAGTTTTGTATACCATACTTAGAGTTTTTTTTGAAAAATCCTCGAAAGGAGGATTATGGTTTTTTTGTCAACAATGCCAGAATGCGAAGTTGTATTTGTATTTCAGCATGTTATTTAAAAATAATTATCAATCGGTCACAGATTCAGGGTTTGTTGAAAACCCGGGAGGATATCTGGAAATGCAGGATATAAATGACAGGCTTGTTACCATTGAAGCAACATTGCTAATTCAGAAGGGTCAGATAGAGATACTGCTGGGGTTGCTCACTTCCCGGATGGACCGGGAAGAGCTGATTGAATATCTTGAATCTGCAGCAACGTCTCCTGATTTCGGAGATAGTGCTAAAATTTCAGCAAGGGAAATGATCCTTTATCTGGAACATTTATGGGGGCAGGGGCTCCCTTCCGGGCAGGAGCAATGAATGCTGAATGAAAAAGGTAAAACCGACACAAGGAGGGTGTTATGCCTGTAATATTGCCAACTACACAAGGTGAGTCGGTGGAGATCCGGCCAAGTAAGATCATTGCTGTTGGCCTGAATTACCTTGAACATATAAAGGAAAGCAGTTCGCTCAATGTGCAGAATTTTACTGATGAAATACCTGTGGAACCGGTGCTGTTTCCCAAAACCCCGAATGTGTTAATTGGGCCCGGTGATCCGGTTATCATACCGGATTTTATCAATAAATATGGCTTCAATGAATGTCGTACAGATTATGAGGCGGAACTTGCCATTATCATAAAAGATAAAATTAAGAACGTTGCTCAGGCTGAAGCCCTGTCTCATGTGCTGGGGTTTACCTGCTTCAATGATATCAGCCAGAGGAATCTGCAGAGGACGGATAAATCCGGTTGGTTTCGCGGGAAGTCGCTGGATACCTTCGGGCCCATCGGGCCAGTGATTGTCTCACTTGAGGATATTGGGGATCCGCAATGCCTTGATATCTGCTGCCGTCTTAATGGGAAGGTGGTACAGAAATCCAATACTCAACATATGATCTTCAGTATTCCTCATCTCATTTCTTTTATTTCTGCCAATTTCACCATGGAGCCGGGAGATATTATTATCACTGGTACGCCAAGTGGTGTCGGTCCCATTAAGGCTGGAGATCAGCTCGAAGTGGAGATAGAAAACATCGGTATATTAAGTAATCCAGTGCGCAGTGAGTAGTGTGTGTCAAACAATGATAGACCTGCATCCACCGATATAGTGCACACTATAGTCAAGGTGTTTAAAAAAAAAGCTGGATTACCATCGAGCGCTCATGGATTCAAGTTGGATTTAGGTACCGGAAGAGGAAAAAACAGGCCTTGTGAAACCCAGGTTTGAACAGATAATGCAACGTGGAGTTGCCATGGCCAGGTTTTTGCTTATTGTTTTAATATCTGCTTAAATACATCCTAGGTCCACTCACGGATTCAGGTAAACAACGTTATGATAAGTTGGAACAAAAAACGATAAATTAACGGAGGTAAGGCAATGGTAGCATTTTCCCGATGGGATGACTGGTTGGTTGCAGAGCATGAAATGATTGAGCGAGCCATGGAAGTGTTAAAAACAAACATGGATAAAGTGTCTGCAGGGAAATATAATAAAGTGCAGACTTCGAGGGCCATTGATTTTCTTTTGGAATTTGGTGATAAAATCCACAATATCAAAGAGGAAAAATTTCTCTTTCCCCTCATGGGGAAGCGGGGTGCTCCCTCAGAAGGTGGCCCTATCGGCGTGATGCTGACGGAACACGATATGGAGCGTAATCTTCTGATGAAAATGCAGATGGCCATTGATTCATTACACTCTGCAGCTGATGATAAGAAAGCCGAGTTTGTTCAAGAGGGGCTGGATTATCTGAAAATTCGAGCCGAGCATATCTGGAAGGAAAATGACATTCTCTATAACATGGCACGGCAGATATTGACTGAGGATGATTTTGCTAGTCTCCTCAGTGATTTCCAGGACTCCGACCTCCAGCACTATGGGGAACAGGCCTCTGAAAAATTCGCAACTATGCTCAAAGAAGTGGAAGAGGGCGGCGCAAAAATAAGGCTGGTTGAGAATCTCAGTACAGAGCAGCTTCATGCGATCATGGAGACCATGCCTGTTGAGGTGACTTTTGTGGATGCTGATGATACCGTTGCCTACTTTAACCGGCTCGATAAGCAAAAGATCTTTGCTCGTACCAGGTCTGTTATCGGTCGCAAGGTGCACAAATGTCACCCTGAAAAATCGGTGGATACGGTGCTGAAAATTGTGGAAGGTTTTAAAAATAAGACCATGGATAAGGCTGAATTCTGGATTGATTTCCGTGATGAAAAGGTTTTGATCCGTTACTTCCCCGTCTACGGTGATGAAGGTGAGTATATGGGGGTTTTGGAGGTAACCCAGGAAATCTCCTGGATCCAGAAGATAGAAGGGCAGAAACTGCTGCTGGATTGAGGTGTTTTGATCCAGTAAATCCTGGGAAATATTTTGCTGCAACGGGTTGGGCTCGAATGTGTTACTTTCAGATCCTGTCCGTTGTCTTTTGTGTATTCTGCGGAGAGTGAATTGTGGACTTGTCAGGTGGTATTGGTGAAAAGTCAATAAAAGAAGTTATTGAAGAGCATCCGAAAGTGGGTGAAATTCTCGGTAAATACGAAATAGGTTGTATTGAATGCAGTATCGGAACCTGCCAGTTCAAGGAAGTGGTTAAGGTTCATTTCCTAGGAGATGAGGTCGAAAACAAGATTGAGGTAGAGGTGAATGAATATCTCTCCTCCGTGGAAGTGAAATAATATCTCTCATGGCTCTTATTAATATTCAGTCTGCCATCAAGCAGGTTCAACAGATTGTGCGTAAGCTTGAACCGCCACAAGGTGTTGAGATTTTAACCTACAAGCGTAATCGTGGAATCACCATCATCAAAATTGATGAAGAAAATCTTTCAGTGCAGGAGCGGGGGTACCAGGAGAATACATTTCAGGTCGATATGGGTGGCCTGGCAAAACTTCTGAAAAGTATTTCCAAAAGAGAATTTCCTCGAAGTCGCAAAGTGCGTGTTTATCAGCTGGATAGCCCGTATTGCCTTGGGGTAAAGCGAAAACAGATTTGATGGGAGAGGTGGAATTTTCTTTGAGGCCATGTTGGATAAAAGCTGTAGTCAAAGAGCAGATTGGTAATTTTTAAAAGGTCTTCCGGGTCTGTCTTGAAGCAAAGGACTACCTGTTGAAATTGTGATGGGTGACTTTGCTCAAGCAGCGTGTGTGTAATGTAGATTGTCCTCAAAAAGTCACAACCAACTGTTATTGTAGAGTAAAGACTTTAAAAAGGTAGTACACTATGCAAGCATACAGAGCAATACTCAACAAAAGGCTTGCACATGATACGTTACAAAAGT
>JALSMA010000034.1 GCA_026988015.1 Desulfobulbaceae bacterium
TGTAACGTATCATGTGCAAGCCTTTTGTTGAGTATTGCTCTGTATGCTTGCATAGTGTACTACCTTTTTAAAGTCTTTACTCTACAATAACAGTTGGTTGTGACTTTTTGAGGACAATCTAACTATAACCGGACACTAGTGACTTAAGATATGGTTATTTTATTTTTTTTATGAGATTGACTTGCTTAAAATAACATCAATCACCACTCCTCGATACGCCTTCTAAAAAGATCCAGCTGACTCTTTCTTATGATATTCATATCAAGGTTATAGATATCCCGGGGAAAAAGAAATTCGGCAACCCCGGCATCGAAAATCCGTTTTACCTCATACTCATCGTGAGCTACATCCCTCTGGTAGATATAATTGAGGTATGATCGATTGGTGTGAATAATAAATTCAACCCTCATCCCGCCTAAACGTGCAAAAAATTTAAGCATTGGAGTTTTTCCAGAACTTCCAGTTGCCCGTGAGGAGTATTTACCGCCAGTAAGGGTATCTGATATATCCTCCAGCGTCATAAAAGAATCAGCCTTCAGGGCACTTTTGGTGAGATGTCTGACAAACATTTTAACCTCAGCAACTGAATTTAATACAGCCATAAGTCCGAGCTCATCATCCACTGCAGTTGCTGGATTTTTTTCATTTTTACGAAGTAGTTTTAATACTTTTGCGGCGGGTGGTTTTTTTCGCAGTGTTACGTAAACGGGAACATCTTTCCCTTTGTAGGAAAAACTTCTCCTTTTCACCAAGGTAAGCTTTTCACCAACGACAGGATTTTTTAAAAGACCTTCTTCCTCACTAAGCACAGAGACAGAATCACAGCTGAAATCTTGTTGTTTATGTTTACTGTGGAGATAGTTCAGAGTAAGGTCTCCAATTTTCAGAGAAGGGCTCCATACATACTGGTTTAAAAAAATTATAAATTCAGAAAATTTAACAGCAATATCTGTCTCCCTTTCCCTTTGGTCAATAGACCCTGCAAGGTTCATGAGAACAAGTTTACGTTTTGCTTCAAAACGGGCTTTTTTATGAAAACGTCTGTTAAAGTAAATAAGCAGAAGATCTACCGGATTGTGAGTGGTTTCTATTTCATTACTTGTTTCAATATGGGAACTATATGGAGCAAGAACCTTTCCTCGCAGAGAGTTGACAACATCATCAGCAGTGGCAGCATACCCTTGAAGAAAGCGGTCAATATCCTGGTGTGAGAGAGCAATCCCAAACATATTACCAAGAAGTTTGTTGGCCCGGACAGTTGCCTTATTCTTCAAAACTTCATTATTGAAAAAAACAGAAATTTCATTAAAACTCGAAACTCCCAGAAAATCAAAAATCTGATTCCTGACGGCTCTATATTTAGTTTTTAAGAGCTGATTACCCTGCAGGCTCTTCACCCACTTTCTACTTTCTCTTGAAAAAAGATACAGTGATGGCGGTTCATCCTGCACAGAGAATGGTCCCCCCTGTAACATTGAAGTAAATATTGATTTCTCGTTTAGCAGAGTCATGACGTCTCTGTTTCCACTGTCAGAGGGAAACCGGAGTGTTCGGTTTGAGAACTGTGAAGATTTGCTGCAGCAAGGGTAAGTGCGATAACAGATGGTCCGATAATTAAGCCCCAGAAGCCAAAACTTGCAATACCTGCAAGTATTGACATGAGTATTAATATCTCATTCATTGCATACTCAAAACCAAAAATCCGCTTCAAATAACTAATAAATATAATTCTTAGAATATTATCTATAAAAAATCCCATTAACCCCCAGACAACTAAGAGGATGATGACAACATTTATATAATTCCCTGCAAATATTTCGAGGGCTAGTATTGGTATATAAACCAAAGCAGCACCAATAATAGGAATAACCGAACAGAACCCTGACAAAACACCAAGATAAAAGGCATCATAATTACCAATAAAGGTCATCATGGTGCCAAAGGTTAATCCCTGGGCAAGCATATTGAACAGCGTTCCATAAAAAACCACAGCCACTGTTCCTGTGCACTCTCGATAGAGATATTTTTCATCCTCAAAACTAGTTGGCATTATCCGGGCTGCAAAGGCAAGAATCTGTCGACCGTACAGATTGAACAGAAAATAAAAAATAAGTATCCATGTTATCTGAACAACAATTCCACCTGCACCGGAAGCAACTCCATTAACAGCCTTATAGATAGTCTCCATAGAAATGTTTTTCAGAACAGAAAACCCTTCCGTTTTCAATGTGTTAAGAAAGTTATGAATAACTGGAATTGAATCAGTTAAAGCAACAACTTTATCCACCATTTCCATGGTAACACTTTTGATATGCTCAATATCAAGCGATGCCATCTGTCCGTAGGTTTCTGAAATAAAATAGACAAATGGTGCAAAAATAAGACAGAGGAAAAAAAGGGTAAGGAGTGAAGCACTTATAAAGTTGCTTTTACTTTTTATAATGGCGGGCAGGGAAGAGGTGTCCAGAAGCCTTACAAGCATTATTAATGCATGACTTGTACAGAGTGACAGTACAGCGGCAACTAAGATATAATGGAGATATGAGGAGAATATATAAAGAGATGCTGCAAGGAGGAAAAGAGTTAGATATGAGAGAAAACGAGCTCCTTCATCATTTTTATTCAACCTTTAACTCCCTTGTTAAAAGATCTTTAACAGCTTTTGAACACTCTTTATCCTTATACAAAATCTGGTAGACCTGTTCAAGAATGGGCATTTCCACCTCCATCTTTGAAACAAGATCATGAACTGACTTGGTGGTTTTAACCCCCTCTGCTACCATTTCCATTTCATCAAGGATTTGATTGAGTTTCTTTCCTTCACCAAGTTTTAAACCAACTGTGCGGTTTCGACTGAGATCACCGGTACAGGTAAGAACCAGATCGCCAAGACCGGAAAGGCCGGAAAAAGTAGCTTGATCAGCCCCCATGGCCACCCCCATACGGGTAATTTCAGCAAGTCCTCTGGTAATAAGTGCAGCCCTGCTGTTTAAACCATAGCCGAGACCGTCACAAATTCCTGCTGCTATGGCTACAATATTTTTAAGTGCGCCACTTACCTCTAGGCCAATCATATCCTGAACTGCATAAACCCGGAAAAATTCACTTCCAAAGACATTCTGAAGAAACTGTGCCGGTTCAAGTTCATCACATCCTACCGTTACCAGAGTAGGTAATCCCTGTGATACTTCTTTGGCAAACGAAGGACCTGACAAGACTCCAAGGGTAAGATTTTTGGAGGTTAAGGCACTTCCGAGACTATTTCCCATGACCTGAGTCATTGTCATCAGAGTATTATTTTCTATTCCTTTAACTGCAGAAACTACAAATGCTCCGGTCTTTAAATAGGGAATAAGTTTTTCAAATACTGCCCGGTATCCATGGGAAGGTACCACCATACAGACTACATCAGCACCTGTGGCAGCCTCTTTGAGATCGTATTCTACTTCAAGATTTGGCAAAAAAGAAAATCCTGGAAGATATTTTCTGTTTTCCCGGTCCTTTTTTAAATTGAGAACATGATCCTCATTATGTCCCCAAAGGACAGTGCGAAGGCCTTTACCGGATAAAACTCCAGCAAGTGCTGTTCCCCAGGAACCAGCACCTATAACAGATATTTTTCTGACTTCCTGTTTATTCTTCAAGACCTTGTTCACTGTCTATTTCAATTTCATCATCAGAATCGTCTTCAGCTGCCACCAGATCCATGGCTACAACCTTTTCATTCTCAGCAAGATTAATTAGTCCTACACCTTGGGTAGTACGCCCTATAACCCGAACATTCCCCATGGGCATGCGTATCATCTTACCTGAATCGGCAATGAGCATAACCTCAGAATCGTCATCTACCTGCATTGCACCGACAACAAACCCATTTCGTTCACTGGCTTTAATAGCGATAATACCAAGTCCGCCACGTTTCTGAACACGATAATCAGCAACAGGACTTCGTTTACCGTATCCATTTTCAGTTACAGTAAGAATTGAGGAATCCGAATCTATCACAATGGATCCCACAACAGTATCTCCCTCTTTAAGCCTGATACCACGAACACCAGCAGCTGTTCTACCCATGGTGCGCACATCATCTTCATGGAAATGGATAGAGGCACCATTTTTAGAAAGAAGGAATATGGTGTCATCACCGGTAAGAATATGAGCGGAAATTATCTCGTCATCTTCATTTATGGTAAGAGCTTTCTTACCACGCTTCAAAGGTTTTATAAATTCCTGAAGACTGGTCTTTTTAACCCTACCCAGCCTTGTTACCATAAGAATGGTTTTGTTACTCTTTTCATTTTGCAGATCAGCAACAGGGAGAATAGCTGCAACTTTTTCATCTTCAGCAAGATTAAGAAGATTAACAACGGCTTTACCCCTGGCGGTTCGACCGGCAAGAGGTAACTGGTATACTTTGCGCCAGAATATCTTTCCATGATTTGTAAAAAACAGGAAAGTGTCATGGGTGGATGCAACATAGAGATTTGATACAAAATCCTCTTCCACATTTTTTACACCGAAAACTCCCTTACCACCCCTCCTCTGCGATCTGTATATACTTACAGGGTTACGTTTAATATATCCGGTATGCGTAACAGTAACCGCCATATCCTCCTGGGTTATCATATCTTCTGGAAGAATTTCATCCACGGCATCTATAATCTCGGTACGTCTCTCATCACCATAGGTCTCCTTTATCTCAACGAATTCCTTGCGGATAATTTCCATAACAAGATCTTCGTCGCCAAGAATTGTCCTCAGCCTGTCAATCTCAGCCATTATTTCCTTATAATCCCGGATAATTTTGTCACGCTCAAGGCCGGTAAGACGTTGAAGACGCATATCAAGGATGGATTGTGCCTGGATTTCAGAGAGTTCAAAACGACTTATCAATCCAACCTTTGCAACTGCAGGATTTTTCGATCCCTTAATCAACTCAACAACTTCATCAAGATTTGTTATCGCTATTTTAAGCCCTTCAAGGAGGTGTGCTTTTTCCTCAGCTTTCTTTAGTTCAAAGGCAGTACGACGATAAACAATAACCTTACGATGAAGAACAAAATACTCGAGAATCTGTTTTAAATTAAGAACTTCTGGCTTGTTATTAACAATGGCCAGAAAAATAATACCGAAAGAACGCTGTAGAGGGGTCATTTTGTAGAGCTGATTTATCACCACCTCTGCAATCGAATCTTTTTTCAACTCTATAACTATGCGGAGTCCATGCCTGTCAGATTCATCACGGACTTCAGATATAGCACTTATCTTTTTATCTTTTACAAGTTGTGCAATCTTGGTAACCAGAGTTGCTTTGTTCTGTTGATATGGAATTTCAGTGACAATAATGGCTTCACGTTTTCCACCTTTCATGGTCTCTACATGGGTCCGTGACCGCATTAGAACACTGCCACGACCGGTTTCATATGCCTCTCTGATCCCTGCGCGACCACAAATAAAAGCTCCTGTGGGAAAATCAGGGCCAGTTATTATGGTTATTAATTCATGAACAGTAATATTGGGATTTGCCACCATCGCAATAAGACCATTCATAACCTCTGTCAGGTTATGGGGTGGTATATTGGTTGCCATACCCACAGCAATGCCAGAAGAACCATTTACCAGTAAATTAGGTATTTTACTGGGCATAACCAGAGGTTCAGTCATGGAATTATCGTAGTTGGGACCAAAATCTACGGTATCTTTCTCAAGATCAGCAACTATTTCCCTGTCAATACGAGTCATCCTAGCTTCAGTATAACGCATGGCAGCAGGGGAATCACCATCCATGGATCCAAAGTTACCCTGCCCATCTACCAGAGGATACCGCATGGAGAAATCCTGGGCCATACGAACAATTGTGTCATAAGCAGCAGTATCGCCATGTGGATGATATTTACCTATTACATCACCGACAATACGGGCTGATTTAACATAAGGTCTGTTGTATTGAACACCAAGCTCCCGCATGGCGAACAGAGATCTACGATGAACCGGTTTCAAACCATCGCGAACATCTGGCAGAGCTCTCCCGATAATGACACTCATGGCATAATCGAGATATGATTTTCTCATCTCCTTTTCAATGGAGATTGTAGGATTTTTGTCTTGTTCTTCAGTCGTCATATAAAATTCCAAATGTATACTGCATTATGCTACATCATTTTACGATGTGACCTTTTTTAAATATCCAAATCTGATACTTCAAGAGCATGATTCTGAATAAATTCTCTTCGGGGTTCCACCTTGTCTCCCATGAGGGTAGTGAAAATGTCATCTGCCTGTTCTGCATCACCGATGGTTACCTGAACAAGACTTCTGTTTTGTGGATTCATAGTGGTATCCCAAAGCTGCTCAGGATTCATCTCACCTAAACCTTTATAACGCTGCAAATGACTTCCTTTAAAGGTTTCATTACGAACGGTAGCTATCATTTCACTCCAGTCCTTAGCAGCTATAAGCTTATCATCAGTTCCCTGAACACCCCTTAGTATGGTGAAAGAACAACGAAGATAAGGTTTAAGGTCATTAAAAATAGTAAGCGCTGTACGATATTCATTAATAAGAGGTATCTGTGGCCCAAGTGTCATCATAATTTGAGCTTGCCCTTTAATGGCAATATCCACTTCATAACAACTCGGACGCCAGCGACATGGTCTTATATTTCCAATGATATGTTTATCTGTAGACAGTCCTTTAACAAGATTTTTAACAAAATCTTCATCAGAAAACTGATCAGCAGAATGAATATATTTATCCAAGAGGTAATAGAGCATATCTTCCCAAATATTCATCCTTCCTAGATATGCAACAACTTGACTGTAAAGTGAAAGTTTTCTTAATATATGAACAAGGTTTTTTTCTTCCAGTATTTTATTTTCACCGTTTTCTGCCTTAATTCTCAGTATTCTACTGGCCTCATTAAATAGATGTTCATTTAGATTTTCCTCTTCAAGAAAATACTGTTCCTTTTTACCCCTTCCCAGTCTATAGAGAGGAGGTTGGCCAATGTAAATATAACCTCCTTCAACCAGGGGCAGCATCTGCCTGTAAAAGAAGGTGAGAAGCAGAGTTCTGATATGCGCACCATCCACATCAGCATCTGTCATAATTATAACTTTATGATAGCGAAGTTTATCCTTATCAAACTCGTCTTTACCAATGCCGCAACCTAAGGCTGCTATAAGCTGTTTGATCTCTTCCGATCCCAGTATTTTCTCAAATCTGGCCTTCTCCACATTCATAATTTTACCGCGTAGGGGAAGAATAGCCTGAACCGACCTGTCACGACCCTGTTTGGCAGACCCACCAGCCGAATCTCCCTCCACTATGAATATTTCACGTTTGGCAGGATCTTTTTCCTGACATTCTGCCAGTTTTCCAGCCATGAGAAGAGAAGTTGATCCTTTCTTTCTTGAAAGTTCCCGGGCTCGTTTGGCAGCTTCTCGAGCCCGCGCAGCCTCTACAGCTTTGGTGAGTATTTTTTTGGCTTCCTGTGGGTTCTGTTCAAGAAAGAGAGTGAGTTTTTCTGTACATATAGAATCAACTATGGAGGTTACTTCAGAGTTTCCAAGTTTTGTTTTAGTCTGTCCCTCAAACTGCGGATCAGGTACCCGCACAGAAATAACACAGGTCAATCCTTCACGCACATCATCACCACCCATTTTTTCTTTCATGTTTTTGGGGATAATATCGTCACTGGCATAGCGATTTATACATTTGGTCAGTGATCTTTTAAATCCGGAGACGTGAGTACCACCTTCTCTTGTGTTTATATTATTAACAAAAGAGAAAAGTCTTTCTGAATATCCATCAAAATATTGAAAGGCTATTTCAACTTCCACCATATTCTTTTCACCACTTATAAAAACAGGTGAAGCATTGATGGGAGTTCTTTTACGGTTCAGATATTCAACATATTCGGCTATTCCACCTTCCGCATGGAATTTATCTTCAGCACCGGTACGCTCATCTTTGAGATAAATACGTACATTTTTATTTAAAAAAGCCAGCTCACGAAGACGATTATTTACGGTATCGTAATCAAAAACAACCGTTTCAGTAAAAATATCGGGATCAGGTTTAAATGTTATAGAAGTACCTGTATTTTCAGATGTTCCTATAACTTCAAGTTCACCTACCCGGTCACCATAGCGATACTCCTGTCTATGAATTTTTCCATCACGTTTTATCTCTGCTACGGCCTTAACAGACAGCGCATTTACAACAGAAACACCAACGCCATGAAGTCCACCGGAAACCTTATAGGTTGAATGATCAAATTTTCCACCGGCATGGAGGGTGGTCATTACCAGTTCAAGAGCAGACATTTTTTCAGTTGGATGTATATCAACTGGTATTCCACGTCCATCATCTTTTACCGTGACACTGTTATCCTGATGAATTGTCACATATATACGTTCACAGTGGCCGGCAAGGGCTTCATCTATACTGTTATCCACAACTTCCCAGATAAGATGATGGAGGCCAGTTTTGGATGTATTTCCTATATACATTGCGGGGCGTTTTCGAACAGCCTCTAAACCATCAAGTACTTTAATCTGTTCGGCACCGTAATCTTTGTTTTCTTCAGTCACACTTTTTTCCTTTTTAGAAAAAATTTAAAAATATTACTAAAACAGCAATATAAACTCACAGAGTTATTTTATATAATTTACAACTGCATAGGCATAATTATACTCAAAAATCCCTTATCTGAATCCGATTTCATCAAGCAGGGGCTGTTATTGGAATTAATATAAGCATCCACATTATCACATTCCATAACCTGGAGAGCATCTATGAAATAACGGCAGTTAAATCCGAGAAGGAGCGGTTCACCATCATATTGAATATCAAGAATATCTTTTGCGTTACCAAGATCAATGTTCTGCGAACTTAGAATCATTTTTTCGTTTTCAATCTCAAGCTGAATGGTATGAAAAATGTCCTCTGTAAAGAGGTTGATACGTTTTAAGGAATCAAGGAATGGGATTCGTTCAATACGGATTTTGTTTTCGAGCTGTACTGCATCTACAATGGCACCATATTGAGGAAATTCACCCTGTTTCAGACGAATAACCATTATGGATTCGGTATCTTTTACAATAAGTTGTTTCTCTTCGAAGGAGATTTCAACAGTGTCACGAGTATCACAGAATTTTTTTAACTCCTGGATACCTTTTTTGGGAATTAATGTTCCAAGGGTGATATTGAGAAGATCTACATCTGCTGCAACATCTTTTTCCATGATGGTAAGGCGATGGCCATCGGAGGATATCATCCGTATAAAAGATCTCCCATCTCTCTTCTCTGTTTCAATTAGAACATTCGTCAGGGAGTAAGCGTTTTCTTCTTCATTGGCCACAGAAAAAATAACTTTTTCAATCAAGTCTGAAAAATTTCCAGCTTCAAATGATATAAAATTATCGTCTGAAAATTCAGGGAAATCAGGAAAATCATTATCAGCCATTCCGGCAAGGTTATAAGTACTGAGTCCGGCGGATATGATGACCCAGCTGTTTTCAGTCTCTTTGATGGTTATGGTGTCGGAACCTGATTCCCTGACAATTTCAAAAATTTTCTTGCTAGGAAGGGTTAAACTACCCTGGTCATGTATTTCAGCTGGAACTTTTACGCGTAAACCAATTTCCAGATCTGTTCCAGTGAGAACAATACCATTGGCTGTTGTTTCAATAAGAATGTTGGAGAGAATAGCCAGAGTAACCCGTTTATTGGTTATGTTCTGGAGACTGTTCAAACCCTCCATAAAATCATTTCGTGATATAGTGCAATTGAGTGTCATGGGCATTTCCCTTTATTAAATAATCTTTTTATTATTGTTATTAAGGGGTGTAATATGTTTAAAAGGAAAGTAACATATTATTATAATTAGTTATTTTATAAACAGTGTATTGTGAAAAAAAAGTGAGGTTTTGTTAACTTTACGTTTTAAACAGCTTCTTAACAGGATTATGAATAAAGTCTGAACAAATGGTGTTAAAATTTTGTTAAAATCCTCTTAAATATCTATGTTTTTTAATGGAAAAACAATATGATAATTAAATTATGCATTTTGCGTTATTCTAGTGTAAAACTGGGGAAAAAACAAGAAATTAAACAACTCTATTTCTTTCTTGATAGCAGTACTTTTAGGGAATTTTGGCGTGGATGAAAAAAGAATAAGATTAATAAAAGATTTATTCACAACTGCCTTGGATAATAAGGTTTTTTCTGCTGCAGCGCTGGGTATTGCTACATATAAAAAAAATGCTTATCACCGTTTTACTGGTTATTATGGGTATGATGGGGGAAAAGTCAATTTAGAGATTAATGAAAACCATATTTTTGATCTGGCTTCTTTAACAAAACCTCTGGCAACGGTTCCTGTTCTTCTTACACTTTTTGAAAGAAGGGTTTTGCATCCCGATACACGCCTGACGAACATATTTAAAAAATGTCCCGCTGATAAAAAAAACATAAAGATACGTGATTTGATGTCGCATAAAGCTGGATTTGTCGCTCACAGGGAATACTATAAAGATATCATAAAATATGATTATCAAAATAAAAAATCATATTTGTTAGGGAGAATTTTAGAAGAAAAGCTGGAAAAAAAATATTTAGATAAACACCTGTACAGTGATATCGGATTTATGCTTCTTGGACTTATTGTAGAAAAACAAACTGGAATGAAGATGGGTGAGTTGGTTGAAAATACTATTTATGGACCGTTATCGCTCCAAAATGAACTTTTTTTCCCGGGTATATATGAAAAAAAAGATAATAAGATGTATGTCGCCACGAAAATGGGTTTACAGGGCAGGGAAACGCTTTCTGGGATAGTGCATGATGATAACAGCAGGGCAGTGGGTGGGGAAACAGGACATGCCGGATTATTTGGAAGCTTGAAAGGTGTACTCTCTTTCTGTGAAAACCTTCTTGATCAATGGCAGGGAAGATCGGTGCATCCTTCCTATTCAGCACATCTGCTGAAAGATGTACTAACTAGGGTAGAACGATCAGACTGGACCATGGGTTTTGATACGGTTTCAGATAAAAATTCGAGTAGTGGAGAATATTTTTCCCAAAGGAGTGTGGGACATTTAGGGTTTACAGGTACTTCCTTCTGGATGGATCCGGAAAAAGATTGCGTGGTTGTGTTACTCAGTAACAGGGTTTATTATGGTGATGATAATAGGAAAATAAAAAAGTTTCGCCCTGTTATTCATGATCTGTTAATGGCGGAATCCATTAAAAACCCCCTATGATTCAAAAAAAGTACAATAGGGGGTTTTTACAAACAAGTAATTACATGCGACGCTACCACCAGCTGATGGTCTGATCTGCTGCAAAAATCTTGTCAACCAGTGCATCATAATCGGGGGAATCCACGTAAAGGTCGAAGCTGTCTGCTTCTCTGTCTCTGGTGACAATTTCAACAAGTTTCTTGGTGGTATCATCCGGCTCTGAACGATAAACATTGAGAATTTTCATAATTTCACTCCTGAACAGTTTAGATAATGCCGTAAGGGATAATGTGGGTCATGTCGCGAAGCTTCTCACCAAGCTCTTCAATGGTGATAGGCTCCAAGTCATTTATTTCACAGTTTGCTGCTTTTGTAGCAAAAACATCACCTTCCATATCACGGAGCATCTCAAGAGATTCAGCCTGAAGTTCATTGAATTTGTCCATTTCAACTTCGTCCATTACACAACCATAGGCGTACATATTCTCAACTGCAAGCCCAAGAGCTGAGCGGATACCGTCCACCACACACTCTTTATTACGATACATAAGACATACTTTATTATATTCCATGGGAACCCCCTATAAACTTAAGTAACAATCGTAATCTTCAATGATTATTCCATGCTGAGCCTGGGTCGCCATCTTACTGGCATCCAGACCCTCAGGAATATCGTCTATGTCGTATCCCATGTTCTTATAACTGTCGACACAAATAGAAACATCGGCAATTTTACAAAGCTCTGCAAACTCAGGTTCTTTTTTTGCATTATGGGTGGAATCCCAGGTAAAAAACACTTTAACATTGGATCCTTTAGCTTTAGCAGCTTTGGTTATCCCCATTATGTGTTTAAACTGGTTAGGGTTGGTCACAAATATTCCAAGACTTTTGGACATACTATCCTCCAGGAAATTACTTATTAATCGTTAGTATTAGCAAAAAACGAGATTAGCCCTTTTTAACAAAAAAGCTGATATAACCTGACTGCTCTTTTTCTCCAAGATACTCATGTCCAGCACGACTGCACCAACCTGGAAGGTCATTTCTTGAACCGGGATCTGTACCATCAATCTGAAGAATCTCGCCGGAGGCAAGTTTTCCGATTTCCTTTTTGGTACGAAGAAGAGGCATGGGACAACTTAGTCCTTTTGCATCAAGGGTGGCGTTTACAGCGATTCCGTCTTCGGCAACTTTCAAGTCACTCATAGTATTTTCCTCCAAGAAATAGTGTTCGGTAGACTTATAAACATAATTGTTTGTTTAGTCTGAATAAGTTCTGCCAGTGTGTGTTGAAATACACTAAAAAGATCTCAACAAATCTATACTTTAGGTGTGAGGTTATGTCAAGAGCAAAGTGAATGACTATTCAAGCAAACAATTGATATCTAATCTACTGTTTTAGCGAGAAAAGTTCTTGTTATTTGTGGCTTAGAAAATGGCCACAATACTTTATGATACTTGACAAAAGATGTGGGCAAGGGTAAAGAAAAGTCTGACGGGGATAACAAACCGTTATTAAATATGAGATCATACGGAGGGAGGAGAATTATGAGTGAAGAAAGTGTGATGGGAAATAAGATCAAATCACTTTACAAGACGTGTTGTAAATCTGAATGGAATCCTATGTTAACAGGAGTTATTGTAGCGTTTCTGTCCATCCTGATAATGGCCTGGTGGCGTCCTTGGGGAGCTGTGGGTGCCATTCGAAACTGGGGCGACTGGATCGTTTATGGGTTGAATATCATTATTGGTGCTGAAGATGGACTTCTTGGTCTTTATGATGAGGCTCCTAAAAGTGCTTTTATCAGCTCAGGTTCAGTTATTGGTATAGGATTTATTGCCGGCGCCTTTATATCAGCCTGTCTTGGAAAAGATTTTGCTTTTCGTATTCCACCTTATCGTGAAATGCTTAAGGCTGTTATTGCAGGAATTTTGATGGGAATTGGTGCCACATTTGCCGGTGGTTGTAATGTAGGTGGAATGTACAGTGCAATCGGAAATCTTTCCGCCAGTGGCTTCACCATGTGGATAGGCTTGGTGGCTGGGGTTCTTCTGGGATTGAAACTGCTCTATCTGGAAATGGAACATATATCCTGGGGAGATGGTGGTTCCGGGACCATAAATATTCCTGAAATAGTGCAGAATATTTTGGCAGCAGTTGCAATAGCGGCTGTTGTCTGGGGTGCTTACACTTATGCTGGAAATGAAGACAGTGATTATATAGCATCACTGGGTGGTATAATAATGATTGCCTGCGGACTTGGCTATACCATGCAGCGTGGTCGCTGGTGTATGGTACAGGGTTTTCGCGAGCCACACATGACCGGAGACTGTACCCTTGCAAAATCTGTTGCACTGTCAATCCTGCTCCTTGCCATTGGTGGTGCTGTGTTGAAGTATAGCGTACCCATTGCCCACGGTGGAGATCCTGTTCTTCATCCTGCAAACTATGTTCGTGGAACATTTGGCTGGGGTTCTATTGTAGGTGGTTTCATTTTCGGTCTTGGTGCCATGTTGGCTGGTGGTTGTGGTACCGGTACCCTGTGGCGTGTTGGTGAGGGACAGGTAAAACTTATTATGGTTGTGCCTTTCTTTGCCATTGCCAACTCTTTGATGACCAAATGGTTCCAGAATTTTGGACCTGATGAAATCAATCTTGAAAAAGCTGGAAAACTGGGTTCCTATATGTACCTTCCTGATGTTATGGGATATGGGGGTAGTCTGTTGTTAATAGCTTTTATCATGATGGTATGGTACCTGGTTGTGACCTGGAATGAGGACACCAATAAGTTGATTGTACCCATGTGATAAAGAAAAAATATGTATCCCTGTCGATTGGCATAGGATAGTAAGCGATTTGGAATCGCAGTTTCTTCTGGTAGAAACTGCGATTTTTTTTACCTTGAATCTGTGCCTCGGATATGACTCTTTCTAGAGTCCATCCTGCTTTCAACATTTTTATGACTTCATCAAGTAATGGGTAAAAAATATAACCCGTCTCCCTTCATATTTATTTCAAAAAAAATTCTTCTTTATATATTCTGATTAGACTTTATGGCCCACTTCCTATAAAATTGCCTTATGGACCAACAAAAACTCCGTAAAAATATCCTCTTGAAGCGTGATGCACTAAGCATTTCCGTACAGGAAATAAACAGTTTTAAGGTCACAACAACTGTTGAAAAACTTCGACAATTTAAGTCTGCTGATACCATTTTAATTTATGTAGACTTTCGTTCTGAGCTAGGTACAAGAAAGCTGATGGAGTATATTTTAAACCGAGGAAAAACCCTTGTGGTACCGGTAACTCTAGTTAAAGAGAGGGATCTGTTGCCGGTTGCTATCTCTAATCCTAGCAAAGAACTGATTTCCGGCTATTGTTCGATCCCGGAACCCATTGAATCACTTCGAACCACAGCTGTGGTATCACCAGATGAGATTGATATTATATTTTTGCCGGGATCTGTTTTTGATGAACGCGGTGGCAGAATGGGCTACGGTGGTGGGTATTATGACAGGTTTGTCTCCCAAAAAGCACCACAGGCTCTGCGGGTGGGGTTGGCTCATGATATGCAGCTTGTAAAAGAGGCACCGCTTCATAAACATGATGAACTCCTGGATTTTGTGATAACCGAAAAACGAACAATTATTGGAAAGAGAAAAGAGAGAGAGGCAGATGCGTAAAACGGCAATATTCAAAGACCCCCTTTTTCTAGATCATGATCCCGGGTTTGATCACCCGGAATCTCCACGGCGGCTAAAGGTTATCAATGAGGTACTTGACCGGAAGAACGTCAAAAACCTGTTTTTATATCCAGAATTTTCCCCTGCAACGCACAAAATACTTTCACTGACCCACAGTAAAAAACTAATAAACAGGGTGGCGGAGACAGCAGGTAAGATTTTTGATGCCTTGGATCCTGATACAAAAACCTCACCTGACTCGTACGTAGCTGCAATTCTGGCTGTTGGTGCGATGATTAAAGGGGTTGATCTGCTTGTTGACGGAGAAATAGATAACGGCTTTGCTCTGGTCCGCCCTCCTGGTCACCATGCGGAAAAAGACAGGTCTATGGGCTTTTGTCTCTTTAACAATGTTGCGGTGGCTGCAGATTATGCCATATCCCATTGTGGAATGGATCGGGTCATGATCGTGGATTGGGATCTTCACCATGGTAACGGTACCCAGCGGTCCTTCTATAATACCAACAAGGTGCTATATGTATCAACACATCAGTTCCCCTATTATCCGGGAACCGGAGATTTACATGAAACAGGAAAGGGTGAAGGGGAGGGATATACGGTAAATATTCCTCTTCCAGGGTATCAGGGTGATCTGGATTATGCCACTATATTCAATGAAATTATAATTCCAGTCGGCAGGGAATATGATCCTGATCTTATATTGATTTCATGCGGTTTTGATATCTACAAAGGTGACCCGCTTGGTGCTATGGAGGTAACTGCAGGTGGTTTTGCCTGTTTGACGAGACAGATGGTTGGTTTGGCTGATGAGGTTTGTGGGGGAAAGATCCTGGTAACTCTGGAGGGTGGTTATGACTTAACCGGGCAGCGTGAAGGGGCCATGGCCGTTTTATCTGAGCTCCTTGGAGAAAAACTTGATACTGGTTACCCTGCCAATTTTGATGAAAAACTCTTAAAAACGCTTATCATGGAAAAATCAGTGCATCCTGCTATTGATCAGGCACGGAATGTTGCAAAAAGATATTGGAAACTGTAAAATTCTTCTTATCAAAACCTGATCTATTTACAATGTTGCTCCACTGAGCTGTAAAGTCCAGTTATTTAGATTTTTTCAAAAATATCTTATTGTGAATTTTGTAGTTGTATTTCAGTATTTTATTAAAAAAACTCCTTACAAAGCCGTCACGGATTCATGAGTTTAATTGATGTTAGTTAACTACCTCTGCTTTGGGCAGTGAGTAGTTGAGGAAAAGGTATTTTGGAGACAACACGGGCAAAAATTCTGGTTGCAGATGACGACAACATAGTTCGTGTCACTGTGTCGAAAATACTCGAGATGTTCGGTTATGAGGTTGTTTCCGTAACAGATGGGATGTATGTCGTTGAAAACATAGACAACAGTTACGATGTTATCCTACTTGACATCAATATGCCGATAATGGATGGATTTGAAACCATAGAGGCTTTAAATAACCTGAATTATGATATTCCGGTTATCTTTCTAACAGGTGCAGGTTCCATGGATTATGCTGTAAAAGCCATCAATCACGGCGCCTATGACTTTTTAACAAAACCCATTGAAGATCTTGACATTTTTAATGTGAAAATTCGGAGGGCCGTTGAAAAGCGGATGTTTATCCGTCGGGAAGAACAATACAAGCGGGAGCTTGAAAAGGACGTTCGAGCTAAGACTTCTGAACTTGAGAAGACCAATAAACTGTTACTCATGTATAGTAACAGCCTTGAGAATGCAACAGTTCAGTTGATGTCCAGCCTCCAGAATGCCATGGAGGAAAAAGATTTTTACACAGCAGGGCACACCATGCGTGTCACAGAGTATGCTGTACTCCTGGGCCTTGCCATGAGTCTTCCTGAGAACGATATTGTTGTGTTAAGACGAGCTGCTCAGTTTCATGATATTGGTAAACTGGTAATAGACCTCACCTGTATCCAAAAACCGGGAAAGCTGACAGATGAAGAGTGGGCTCTGATCAGAAAACACCCTGTTGTCGGAGCGAATATCATCAAGCCTCTGGGGTTTATGGAACGGGAACATTTCATAATTCGTCATCACCATGAGCGGATGGATGGTAAAGGGTATCCGGACGGACTTGGTGGTGATGAGCTTGATCTTTTGACGAAGATACTGATCGTGGTAGACAGCTATGATGCCATGACCTCCAGGAGAAATTATCGTCGCAATATGGATATGAAAGAGGCTGTGGGAGAGCTTAACAACTGTGCCGGAAAACACTTTGATAAGGAATGTGTTGAGGCATTTAGCGAGGCTATTGTGGACTTTACCTCCACAACAGATGTTTTTTCAAGGGAGTATCTGGACAATTTCACCATAGACCGGGAAAACTAATAGGTATGTATCCTTGGAGTGAATATTTAATAAAAAAACTTAAAAACAATGAAGATATCACGTAAAGAAGTAGAACATGTCGCGAGCCTTGCCAGGTTGAACATGAGTGAGAAGGAGCTGGAAAGAATGACCGGCCAGCTTGATACCATACTCTCTTATGTGGATAAACTCGATGAGCTTGAAACCACCGGAGTTACTCCTACCACTCATGCGTTTTCCATAAACAATGCCTTTCGAGAAGATGAAGTGCAGGAATCCCTTTCCGTGAAAGAAGCCCTTGCCAATGGTCCAAATGAGAATGGAGAAGCATTTGTGGTTCCCAGAATTATTTAGTTCCATGGAGTGACTCACGGTATTACAGGTTTACAGATACTGAAAGGTAATCTGTCGCGGCAGTTTTCTCTCAGTGGCTGAAATATAATAGATTTCCTGAACCTTTTTATGGTTCTTTTTTTATTTTGAGGCGTTAGTAATGAATCCCTACGAATTAACAATTAGCCAGGCAAGAACGGCGCTTGACAACAAAGAACTGTCTTCCCGTGAATTGACCAGTAGTTGTCTGGAACGAATAAGAAGTGTTGATGATACTGTTCACTCCTTTATTTCTGTTACTGAAAAAAAGGCTCTGCAGCAGGCTGACGCTGCAGACAAAGAGATTGCTCAGGGAACACCTGCTCCACTCTGCGGAATTCCCTTTTCCCTGAAGGACCTTCTCTGTACCCGGGGCGTGACCACAACCTGTGGTTCAAAAATTCTGGAAAACTTTGTTCCTCCTTATGATGCCACTGTGGTGGAGAAACTGAAGGGTCAAGGTGCTGTTATTGTAGGTAAGGTTGCCATGGATGAGTTTGCGATGGGATCAACCTCGGAAAACTGTGCCTTTACTATCCCTGAAAATCCATGGAAACCTGGTTTTGTTGCCGGGGGATCATCTGGGGGATCGGCTACTTCTGTGGCTGCCATGGAGTGTCTTGCTTCCCTGGGGTCAGATACGGGTGGTTCCATCAGGCAGCCCGCATCGCTCTGTGGTGTTGTGGGGCTGAAACCAACCTATGGTAGAGTATCCCGTTATGGTCTGGTGGCCTTTGCCTCATCGTTGGATCAGATAGGACCACTTACCCGTGATGTAACAGATTCGGCCATGATGATGAATGGGATATCCGGATATGACAAGCGGGATTCTACTTCGGTAAAACAGGATATCCCTGATTTTACTAAGGCACTGAGTGAGGGAATGAAAGGGGTGCGGGTGGGAATTCCCAGTGAGTATTTTGGTGAAGGTCTGAACAATGAAGTTGCCACCGTGGTTGAGAGCGCCATACAGTCATTGAGGGACGCAGGTGCGGAGATCGTGGAAGTTTCCCTGCCCCATACCGAGTATTGTGTAGCGGTATATTATCTGATCGCTTCAGCTGAGGCCAGTTCCAACCTTGCCCGTTATGATGGTGTTGTCTATGGCTATCGGGATCAGAATGCGGAATCGCTCATTGATATGTACCGGGAAACGCGCTCCAATGGTTTTGGAGATGAGGTTAAGAGGCGCATCCTCATTGGTACCTATGCCCTGTCCTCTGGATATTATGATGCTTATTATAAAAAAGCCTCCCAGGTACGAACTCTGATCCTCAATGATTTCCGAAATGCTTATGAGTCCTGTGATTTGATTATTTCTCCGGTGACCCCCACCCCTGCTTGGAAGCGTGGAGCACATGCTGGTGATCCACTTGCCATGTATCTCTCTGATGTTTTGACTATTTCTGCGAACCTGGCTGGTATCCCTGGATTATCGGTTCCCGGTGGCTTCAGTAATGATGGGCTTCCCATCGGTATTCAATTGCAGGGACCTCATTTTCAGGAGGAAGTGTTGTTGAAAGCTGCATACAATCTGGAACTTGCCACAGAGTTGGGTAACAGATGTCCCGATATTTGATAAGAGGGAAGGTTCCCTTGTAACGGAGGAAAACATAGTGAAGGCACAGGTTCCAGATTATATTAGATCCATTGTTCCTTACCCCCCTGGAAAACCCATCGAAGAACTGGAGCGGGAATATGGGGTCAGGAACTCCATAAAACTTGCATCCAATGAAAATGCCTGGGGGGCATCTCCAAAGGCTGTGCAGGCTATCAGTGGAGCTCTGAACAATTTGCACAGGTATCCTGATGGGTCAAATTATTATCTGGTGCAGATCATTGCTGAAAAAATGGGATTTTCACCGGAAGAGGTGGTTGTTGGAAATGGCTCTGATGATATCATTGAGTTTCTGGTAAAGGCTTATGTGGAAAAGGGAGATGAGGTGATAACAAGCCACCCGTCCTTCCTTATGTACCAGAAAGTGGTTCAGGTACGGGGAGGGCTGAACAGGATATTTCCCCTCAAAGGGATGCACCATGATCTTGAGGCTATTCTCGGGGCAGTCACCGATAAAACCCGCCTCATCTTTCTTGATAACCCCAATAATCCTACAGCCACTGCAATTTCACCGGGTGATCTTTACACCTTTCTCAGCGAAGTGCCGGAAGAGGTTATTGTGGTACTTGATGAGGCTTATCGTGATTTTATGGATGCTGAGGTACAGGTGGATGTGTATTCCCTTATTCAAAATTCAAAGAGACGTTGTGGGGTTGTGGCTCTGCGTACTTTTTCAAAGGCATATGGGTTGGCGGGTATCCGGGTTGGATATGGTCTGATGAGTGCTGAGATTGCAGGTTATCTGCACCGGGTACGACAGCCTTTCAATGTGAACCAGCTTGCCCAGGTAGCTGCAATAGCCGCTCTGAACGACACTGAGTTTTATGAGCAGACCCTGCAGAAAACCAGGAAGGGTATGGAATGGTTGCAGCAGGAGGTTGAAAAACTCGGGTGTGGTGCTTATGCTTCGCAGACCAATTTTTTTCTTATTGATGTTAAAGGGGATGCTGCTGCTCTCTATGAAGCCATGCTTCATAAGGGGGTTATTATCAGGTCCATGAAGGCCTATGGCTATACCAATGTGATACGTGTAACTGTGGGAACCACAGAGGAAAATAGTCGCTTTGTTTCAACACTTGGTGATTGTCTTTTGGAGCTGGGTTATGTCTCCTAAGCAGAAGATAGTTACAATTGATGGTCCCTCGGGGGTGGGAAAGTCCACAATCAGCCGTAAGGTTGCAGCCAGTCTTTCGTTTACCTACCTTGATACCGGGGCAATGTACCGGGCCGTCGGGTTGAAGTTGAAGGAGAATGGTATTGATCTTTCTGATGATTTTGCTGTGCGCAGCTGTCTGGCTGACACTTCGCTGGAACTTCTGCCGCCGGCAGAAGGATGTGATGATGTTGGGGTTATCCTTGATGGCCGTAATGTAAGTGATCTTATTCGCAGCCCGGAGATGGCCATGGTGGCATCTGGGGCATCGGCTGTACCAGCCGTGCGGGAGAAGTTGACTTTGATGCAGCAGCAGATAGGAAGGGCTGGTTGCATTGTTGCCGAGGGAAGAGATACCGGAACTGTGGTCTTTCCGAATGCTGCCTGGAAATTTTACCTGGATGCTGACCCGGAAGTGCGAATGAAAAGGCGAGCCGATCAATTGCGTGCTAATGGGAAGGCAGTGGATGAGGCGGAGTTACTGGCGATGATTATCAAACGTGATCATGATGATAAAAATCGCAACGTGGCACCACTTGCCAAGGCGGAGGGTGCCCATGTTATAGACACCGGGGTGTTAAGTATTGAGGGAGTGACAGAAACCATGTTGACTGTTATTGGCCGTCAGTACGGGGAGTGAAGGGCCAGCAAGGTGTAAAAGAGTCTGCTTATTCTGGTGGCGCAAAAGAAAAAAGGGCTGTGAAGATATTTTCACGACCCTTTTTTTTATAACCTGTACGAGGATCTATTCAACAATAAAATCGGCCCGTCTATTTTGGGCCCAGTCTGATTCGGTTTGACCGGTGAAAAGCGGACGTTCTTCACCATAACTGACTGTACGGATGCGGGCAGGGTTGACTCCCAAGTTTACCATGTACTCTTTGGCGTTTATGGCGCGTCGTTCTGCAAGTGCCAGATTGTACTCATTGGTGCCGCGTTCGTCACTGTTCCCTTCAATGATTATTACCACACTGGGATTTTCTTTCATATAATCTGCATTTGAGGCGAGGATTGGAGCCATGGCGGCTGTGATACCGGCTTGGTCAAAATCATAATAGATGGGGCTGAATACCATGGCGGAACGGCCATAGGTGGCACGGTACTCTTCTGATTGCTGGTCAGCATCACTGTTAATGGAAAGGCCGCCATTGTCACCAGGATTGCTGCTGATAATGGGCTCTTCATCGGCTAGTCCTGTACTTGAAAATCCATCATCATCGGCTGCTGGGTAGTTTATATTGGTACCACCGGAGATGGTTGACCCTTGAGCAGGGGTTCCGTCAGGTGGAACAACGGTTTTTTTACTGCAGCCAGAACTGAGCAGAGTAAGAGAAGAGAGGAGTGCAGCGGTGATAAATGCTGATCTTAGCATGGGATTCATATCTGGCCTCATAGGGGAAAAACTCAGTATAGGGAATAGAAAAAATAGTTCGTGTCTCCATTACGTTACATTCTAGTCGTAAAAGAATAGACGTCAAGAATTTTTCGCTTCTCTCACTAGTTATCGAGAATAACCTTGCCCTGGAACAGGGTTCATGGTATCGAATTTCATTATTATCTGGCAATATTATAAATATTGCCACTGTGTGTTACTGAGAAAAATGGAATGCAAATCTGCTCTCCTTGTTAATGTGGATGAGGGAGGCCAGCAATAGGCTGTATTTAATTGATAAAAAGAGACGGCAGAGGCGGTTTTACGGTAGATTTTTAGGTGGCAGCAGCGCTTTTTTCCTTGTCACTATCCACCATGCATGTTAACGGTTTTCCAAAAATAAGTTACATTGACAGGGCTTCTTTGTCCTGATCTTAATCAAATTAACAGGGAGAAAGAAATGTTTAAAAAATTCGTATTGACTCTGGCCATGCTGATCTGTGTCAGCACCTCTGCCATGGCACAGAAGACCATCGTTTTTGCAGTAGATGCCACCTGGCCCCCTATGGAATTTCTGAATTCAGATAAACAGATCGTCGGTTATTCCATCGACTATATGACTGCAGCGGCCAAGGCAGCCGGGTTCACACCGATTTTTAAGAATGTTGCCTGGGATGGTATTTTTGCAGGACTTGCAACCGGGAAGTATGATGCAGTCTGTTCTTCCGTATCCATCACTGAAAAACGGAAAAAAAGTATGGATTTTTCCACTCCTTACTTCAAGGTACGTCAGGCGCTGATTGTTCCCAAAGACTCTACTGTGAAATCCCTTGCTGATCTCAAAGGTCAGAAGGTTGGCGGGCAAATTGGAACCACAGGATACTTTGCCATTAAGGGTGCTGATGGTGTTATTCCAAAATCTTATGACGAGGTTGGTCTTGCCATGGAAGACCTCAAGGTTGGTCGCATTGCAGCTGTTGTCTGTGATGATCCTGTTGCTGCAAACTATGCCATGGCTCAGTATAAAGACAGTCTCAAAATTGCCACCACCATTGAAACCGGTGAAGTTGAGTACTACGGGATTGCCATCAAGAAAGGGAACACGGAAATTCTTGAGTTGGTGAATAAGGGTATTGAGGCTGTGAGCAAGACCCCTTACGTAAAGGAACTGCAGCAGAAGTGGATAGGCCAGTAATTCCGGCTCGTTCAGGAAGAGCCTGATTACGTATCCTCTACCTGACGCATGGAAGGTGGTGTTGTTTCTTGAGTCCGGTCTGTTCCGGCTATTGCCGGAACAGACCGGATTTTTATTTTTTCAGTATCTTGAATCAGGTAGCCTTGGCTGATGTATTTTTTTGTTTACTTTCGATGCGTTTTTGTGTGCCGAAATTAAACAAAGAATTTGCGCCTCACAACTGAAGTATTTCAGGGTCTGTACTTACCATCCTAACCATCTGTTATTTTAACTTTTCACGAAAAATAATGAGAGAAAAAAAAGTAGTTATTGAAGTTGGAGATGGTGCAGCCATACCTGATCCGAATGATGAGGGGTTGTTTACTGCATGGCGAATTTCATTTTTTGGAACCATTGCCATCATTGTTTACCTTCTCGTCGCCAAACCGGACCCTTATGTTGATATTATAAAATTTTTACCTGATGGAATTGTGGTAACTTTCAAGGTGACTTTCGCTTCCATCGGTCTGGCCCTTATCCTTGGCCTTATTGCAGGTTTGGGGCGCATATCAAAAAACAGGTGGTTCAACCTTGCCGCATCAACCTATATTGAAGTCGTTCGTGGTATCCCGCTTCTGGTTCAGCTCTTTTATATCTATTTTGCCCTTGGTAATCTCATTCGGGTACCGGACATGGTTGCTGCTATCATTGCCATGGGTTTTTGTTATGGAGCCTATATGGGTGAGGTCTTCAGGGCAGGTATCAACTCCATTGATGACGGTCAGACAGAGGCTTCGCTCTCCCTTGGCTTTAATCGATCACAGACCATGCGTTACGTAATACTGCCACAGGCATGGCGCACCATTCTACCACCTGTTGGGAATGAGTTTATAGCTCTGTTGAAGGATACTTCTCTGGTCTCCATTCTTGCTGTGTCGGATATTTTACGCCGTGGTCGTGAGTTTGCCTCCGAGTCGTTTCTGTACTTTGAGACCTACACCATGATTGCCCTGATCTATCTTCTTATTACCCTTGTACTTTCTAAAATCCTCAGCAATGTGGAAAACCGACTGAGTCACTATGAACGCCGTTAACCCTATAATAACAATCACTAATGTAGTTAAGTATTTTGGCTCCTTTCGGGCCCTTGATGATGTTTCCCTCACCGTTGAACCGGGACAGAAGGTTGTGGTTCTTGGTCCCTCTGGATCGGGGAAATCTACACTTCTTCGTACCATAAACCAACTTGAAGAGATCAGTTCCGGTTCCATTGTGATTGATGGCCAGGAGATCAGCGACCCGAAAAATGATATTAATCGTATTCGGGAGGAGGTGGGTATGGTATTTCAGAGTTTCAATCTTTTCCGTCATAAGACTGTACTTGAAAACTTAACTCTGGCCCCCATCAAGCTCAAAAAAGAACCGGTGAAAGAGGCAGAAAAGCGGGCAATGGAATTACTGGAAAAAGTGGGAATGGCAGATAAAGCTGCAAGTTTTCCAGTCCAGTTATCAGGAGGGCAGCAGCAGCGTGTGGCCATTGCCCGTGCCCTTGCGATGACTCCTAAAATAATGCTTTTTGACGAACCGACGTCAGCGCTGGACCCTGAAATGATTGGTGAGGTGCTGGAGGTTATGGTCACCCTGGCCCGTGAAGGAATGACTATGGTTGTGGTTACCCATGAGATGGGATTTGCCCGTGAGGTGGGTGACAAGGTGGTCTTTATGGATGAGGGAAAGATAATAGAAATTGCTCCCCCGGACCAGTTTTTTGATCATCCTGAAAATGAACGAACCAGGAAATTTCTGGAGCAGATCCTGTAGAACCCCTCTCTTTTCACTTCATTTTTGTTCGAGTATCCAGTATCATATGACTTTACAGGAGAAAATTTATTACTTCATACCTTGTGTGAATTTGTGAACTGTATTAAGTTAAAGGTTTTCGTTAAATAGTCACCGCTGTTCAACTGTTCCTCAGTCGTCGACAGGGATGCATGTATTTTCAGTTGTTCGGTTGGGGGTGAGAACTCTCAATATATTCCTGGAGATGTGCAGGGATACTTGTGGCATCATAAAAACCAAAGAGTATTGCTTATGAGTAAGCTGGGGAAAATGATCTTGTTACTGGGGTTATGTATGGCTCCTGTGGGGGGATGGGCTTCTGGAGATATTTCCGGAGTACCGGAGGTCTGGACGGCGAGGAGCAGTGTTGAATTTTCACTTGCTCATAGCCCTGACAGCCGTGTTGCTCTGCAACGTATAAAGATGGCTGAAGCTGCCGTGGCCCAGGCCAGGGTGGGGTATTACCCTCAAGTTGATCTGTCTGCACAATATGGTCAAACCAATAATCCCATGTATTCGTTTGGGAATATACTTAACTTGGGAGCATTTGAACAGTCCATGGATTTTAACAATCCCGGTCGGACAGATGATCTTAATTTACGGGCTGGGGTACAATATCGTTTTTACAATGGCGGCAGGGATCAGGCTGCTGTTGAAGCGGCCGAGGCGCTATTTGCACAGTCTCAGATGGAACGTGAGGGGCTTAACTCCCGTCTCGCCTTTGAGGTCGTACGTGCCTTCCAGGCCATTGTCCAGGCCCAGGAGATGCTGGAGGCAAGGAAGGCATCCAGCGCTGCCATTGATGCTTCATTGGCGGTGGCTCAGGCTCGTTTTAATGCCGGAGATCTCCTGAAGGCTGATCTCCTTTATCTTGAGGTGCAGCAGTCTCGAGCCAGCGAGAATCTCATTCTAGCAGCACATCACCTAGAGCTCTCTCGGAAAATATTCTTGAATTTGCTGGGGCTGAAGGATGGTGAGGTTGTGATTGATTCAACAACAGACTGCGAAGAAGAGATCCCCGGTGAAAGAACTTACTCCAGCCGTCCTGAGTTAAAAAGTCTGGCCCATGCTGAAGAGGCGGCCGCTGCAGATCTTGAGGCTGCACGTGGCGGTAATTTTCCTACAGTGGATGGTTTTGCCTCATACCAGTATGACCAGGGCTATGTCGTGGATGGCAGCGGTGATTCATGGATGGCAGGGGTGAAAGTGAACTATCGCCTCTATGAGGGGAACAGTACCAGTGCTGCTGTGGCAAAGGCAATGGCTGCCCTGGCGACTATTCGTGCCCAGCGAAATAAATTGGAACTGGGGATGGATTTGGAGGTAAAACAGGCTGACCTCAGTTACCGTCAGGCTGTGGAGCGTCTGCAGGTAACAGAAAAAATGGTGGAGCAGGCAGAAGAAAGTGCCCGCCTCAGTCGGACTCGTTTCAAAGAGGGAGTGATTCTTTCCTCCGATTTGATAGATGTTGAGATGCGTCTTACTGATGCCCTTGTGAGGCAGAGTGTGGCTCGGGTCAATATCAGGGTGGCAAAGGCTGATTTAAGAAGGGCAATGGGATTACCGCAATTCGATGGTATGACAAAAGAGAAGGTGGGTGAGTGATGAACTGGAAGATGATAACAGCAACAGTAGTACTTCTTGGTGGAGTTGCAACTTTTCCCGGATGTAATGGGCAGGAGGAGCACCCAGGGGAGGGAACCCAGGCTTTACCCACTGTCACCGTGGCTGTTGAAGAGGTGCGGGAGGAGGTCGCTCGTTCCCGGATAGAGGTTGTGGGAACCTTAGAGGCTGTGGAGCGTGCATCGATTTCAGCCAGGATTTCTGGACAGGTTATTGAGCTTCCTGTTGTACTTGGATCAAAGGTCAATGCGGGTGATATGCTGGTCAAGATCAGTGCCGGGGAGATCTCAGCTAAGGTTTTACAGGCCGAGGCCCAACTCTCTCAAGCCCGTCGAAATCTTGCTCGTGAGAAGAAGCTTTTGAAGCAGGGAGCTTCCACCCAGGAGACGGTCAAGACTCTAACGGATGTGACTCGCATTGCCGAGGCCGCTTACAAAGAAGCGCAGACCATGCTGGATTATACTATCATTACCGCACCTTTCTCTGGAACGGTTACCCGGAAAATAGCCAATATCGGTGACATGGCATCTCCGGGTATGGTTCTTCTTCAGATCGAAAACGGGGAGAATCTTCAGGTTCTGGCTCAGGTTCCCGAGACACTTCTGCTCAGTGTTGTTGTGGGTGACGCTTTGTCCATAGAAGTGCCTTCTGCAAAAATAATTCTGATTGGAGAGGTTGCAGAGGTCGCACCAGCTGCAGACCCCATGTCCAGAACTGCTCCTGTGAAGATAGACATTGCTCCTGGAACAGATCTCCGGGTTGGTCAGTTTGCCCGAATCAGTATTGAAGGATCGGAGGAAACCACGCTGATGGTAAGCCGTTCTGCTCTTGTACGGAGGGGACAGATGGAGATGGTCTTTGTGGTTGATAAAGAAGGGGGGGCAGCCAGGATGCGTCTTGTTCGTACCGGTGCGGATTATGGGGATGAGGTTGAAATTGTTTCCGGCCTTGATCCGGGAGATCTGGTTGTTGTTTCAAAAAGTGATGTGTTGCAGGATGGGCAACCATTGGATATCACAGTTCAATGAAAACAGATAATTTCGAACATCCGGGTTTTGCCGGAAGGATGGCAGCGGCCTTTGTTGATTCCAAGCTCACAGCTGTTGGGATTATAGCTTCAATGCTTCTTGGGGTTATGGCAATTGTTATGTTGCCGCGTGAGGAAGAACCACAGATCAAGGTTCCAATGATTGATGTCATGGTTTCCATGCCCGGGGCTACACCAGAGGAAGTTGAGAAACGTGTTTCCATTCCCATGGAGAAGCTTCTTTATGAGCTTCCCGGTGTTGAGTATATTTATTCCACCTCCATGGCAGGCCAGAGTATGCTGGTGGTTCGATTTTATGTTGGTGAAGATCTTGAGACTTCTATTGTCCGGCTGAACCAGAAACTTGCCACAAATTTTGATCGCATTCCCCATGGGGTCTCTCCGCCTATTGTAAAACCACATATAATTGATGATGTCTCTATTCTGGCGCTCACCTTTCATTCTAAAAAGTACGATCATTTCACCCTGCGGCGGCTGGCTGCAGAGGTGGATGATGCCGTAAAAAGTATTCACAATGTGGCAGAAACTACTCTTATTGGTGGAACCCGAAGAGAGGTTCGTATCCAGTTTGATCCCCTTCTCCTTAGCTCTCGAAATCTCACCGTTGCTGAGCTGATACCGGCACTGAAGCAGGCAAATCGCCAGAGTTACAGTGGCAAAGTTAAGGTGATGAATCAGGAAATTCTGCTTCAGACAGGAACATTCCTCAAAAACAGTGACGAGATTGGACGTATTGTGGTGGGTGTCTATGGTGGCAGCCCTGTGTACCTTGATGAAGTGGCAACTATCATTGACGGCCCTGCGGAACCGGATAACTATGTTCTGTTCGGCACTGCGACGGGACATACTGAAGAAGCGGCAGTAACACTCTCCATAGCTAAACGACCAGGGTCAAATGCAGTGAGCGTGGTGGATGAAGTCTTGGAAAAAGTGGAGGCACTGAAGGGTACACTTATTCCGGATGATATATCCGTTGCTGTGACCAGAAACTATGGCGAGACAGCAGCAGAAAAATCTAATGAGCTCCTGCTTCATATGGGGATAGCCGTTTTTGGAGTCGCCATTCTGATTTTGTTTTTCCTGGGATGGCGCGAATCCACAGTGGTAATGCTTGCTATTCCATCGACTTTGGCTCTGACCTTAATGGTATTCTATCTCTACGGTTATACTCTGAATCGGATCACTCTTTTTGCCCTGATTTTCTCCATTGGAATCCTAGTGGATGATGCCATTGTGGTGGTTGAAAATATTGTCCGTCACATACGTCTGCCCGGAAATCAAGATAAATCTATGGTCACCATTGCCACAGAGGCGGTGATTGAGGTTGGGAATCCTACCATTTTGGCTACCTGGGCAGTTATTGCGGCTATTCTTCCCATGGCCTTTGTGGGTGGACTCATGGGCCCTTATATGCGCCCCATACCTATCGGGGCATCGGCTGCCATGATTTTTTCAGTGATCATTGCCTTCACGGTTACCCCTTGGGCATCAGTTCGGTTATTACGAAAAAAGTGCAGTCCGTCAGAATGTGCAGTTGGGGGTGAGGGCTTTGATGAGGATCATGCTCCAGATGATTTCTTTACTCGTCTTTATCATCGGATAATGGATCCGCTACTTGCAAGTGGGTTCGCTCGTTTTGTCTTTTTTGTGACTATCATAGCCATGCTTCTCGGAGCCTGCTCCATGGTTTACTTTGGGTTGGTAAAGGTGAAGATGCTGCCTTTTGACAACAAGAGTGAATTTCAGGTTATCCTTGATATGCCTGAGGGCTCAACCCTAGAGCAGACAACTCGGGTGTCCTTGGAGATGGCCGAGGTTATTAAGAATGATCCGGCAGTGGTGAATTATCAGGTTTATGCTGGCATTGCCTCGCCCTATAATTTTAACGGACTTGTCCGGCATTACTTCATGCGCCAAGGTCCGACGGTGGCCGACATCCAGGTAAACCTCCTGCCAAAGGAAGAGAGAAGCCTGAAGAGTCATGATATTGCAGTTCGGGTTCGCCCGGCAATTGCAGTTATTGCTAAAAAATATGGTGCTGCTGTCGCGGTGGCAGAGGTTCCCCCGGGACCCCCGGTCCTGCAGACCCTTGTGGCTGAAATTTATGGTCCCAGTGATGCAGATCGGGTCAAGCTGGCCGGTGCGGTAAAGAATATTTTTGAATCAACGGAAGGAGTGGTAGATGTGGACTGGTACCGGGAGGCTGATCGCAGTCGTCTGGTGCTTACCGTTGACAAGGAAAAAGCAGCTTTGAATCATATCTCAGCTGGAGAAATTACTCGTACAGTGAAGATTGGAATGCAGGGCATGTCCATCGATATTTTTCACCAGCCGGAAGATAAGGAAGGGGTGAGCATTATCCTTGAAATGCCTCGTTCAATGCGGGTTTCCATAGATGCACTACTCAGTATCGGGATGCGGTCGGTCATGAATCCAGCTGCCCCCCTGGTTCCTCTTCGTGAACTGGTTAAGGTGGATGAGGTCCCGGTGGAGCAGCCAATTTACCGCAAGAACCTCAAACCCGTGATCTATGTAACGGGCGATGTGGCGGGAGCGGTGGAGAGTCCGGTGTATGCCATTTTTGATATGAACAAAAAGCTGGCAGAACTCGACCCTGCAGATTTTGGTGGATCTAGTGAAAATGTGGAGATTTATAATTTGAATCAGCCCTTTACCAATGCAGAACCATCCATGAAATGGGACGGTGAATGGCATATTACTCTGGAAGTATTTCGCGATCTTGGCCTGGCTTTCTGTGTGGTGATGATCCTTATTTATATGCTTATGGTGGGCTGGTTTAAGGACTACTTTACTCCTCTTGTGGTGATGGCAGCTATTCCGTTTTCACTTATTGGGGTACTTCCTGCTCACTGGGGGTTTGGGGCATTTTTTACTGCAACTTCCATGATTGGATTTATGGCGGGTGCCGGTATTGTGGTTCGAAACTCCATTATTCTCGTGGATTTCATCGAGCTCCGCATAAGTCATGGCCTCCCTCTTGCTGAAGCTGTGGTTGAGGCTGGTGCAGTACGTTTTCGTCCCATGCTTCTTACAGCACTTGCGGTGATGGTCGGGGCATCGGTGATCCTTGCCGACCCCATATTCCAGGGGCTGGCGATTTCACTGATGTTTGGTGAAATAGCATCGCTGCTGGTGAGTCGTATGGCGGTTCCCGTACTCTATTATATGTTGAAAAAACGTGGAGAGCCCAAGCAAATCGAGATGATGTCCTGATTTGGGCTAAAGGAATTACAAGGAATCCGGAAAGGCTGATGAATCATAGTGGGGGGATTACTGAGTGGTCTCCAATGACGAGTTCAGATGGCTTGGGTCAATCCCCAAAAAGTGTTGACAAAAACAGGGCAAGTTAGTTATGTGTGATTATGTAATTGGCTAATCGTTTGATTTGGCAGGTGTGGTTTTCTAGTTTTTTGTGTACCGAATGTTCTATTCTACATCGAAAAACTTTCTTTTTATTTCTCAATAAATCAGAAACAAAAGTAGTGATGTCCTAATCGTTATACCTGTTACCAGATGACCTTGTGCCACAATGTGCCATTGTTTGTGGGCGGTTATTATGCAAGTGGAGGATAAATGCTCTCGATTAAAGTAAAGTTAACCATAGCATTATTACTAATGTCTCTTGTTCCCTTATCAACCATGGGAATGATAAATTATGTAAAAACCACTGAAGTGTTCGCAAATTCTATTCAACGCTTCTTGCTTGATATTGCAAGGTCGAGAGAGTCAATACTTGAAAATTATATAAATACGACAGAATCTTCAGCAAAAGCTTTATCGGATACTGATATATTTCAAAAATATATATCTTTTCCCAATGTAAATTCACTTTCTCCCAGTGAGTTGGAGGAATACAGGAAACTTGAATCTCTGGTTGAGAATCTTCTGTACAGTTTTCAGAAAACGCACTGGGGACAGTATCACCATATATTTTTAATTAACAAGTCTCGCCAGATATCAGTCAGTCCAAACCACGGAGATGAATTGAAGGGCTCGCCTTCTTCTCATTTGATGGAAGATACCTCAAAAAACAAGTGGGTTTCCAAGGCTTTTGAAGAAGGAGTGACGACGGTATCTGACTTCTCAAGTTGGGTTGAGTCTGATCATAACCATCAGATGTTGTTTTTTCCGGTGAAGGATGCCACGGGAGTGACTCGGGCCGTAATCGGTTTTGAACTTCAAATTCCTTATGAACAGGAACTGCTTTCAAAAGATTTGAAACTTGGTGAAACCGGTCGTATATTCCTTACAACGGCTGATGGGGATCCTATTGTCTATGAAGTAACTGAAAGCAAGGTAATGCTAGATGTAACTGGAGTCAGTGAGGCAAAGAGTGATGGCTTTTATACTGCTGTAAGGGAAAATTCAGCAGGAGTGGAAGTTATCAATTTGTACCTCAAGCACAAAAAATACCCCTGGATACTTGTTGCTGAGATTGAGGTCGATGAGGCTTACCGAGATCTCAAGCTGATTCAAACCAGCATGGCAATTCTTTCACTTGTGACGCTTCTACTTGCGATTCTTTTTGCCATACTTCTGTCAAATTTGATCGTAAAACCCATTAACCACCTCACCAGTCAGATTGAAGAGGTGAGTATGGGAGATCTGGACATCAAGATTGATGGTATGGAACGAAAAGATGAGATCGGGAAGCTGGTTCGTTCCTTCAACAGAACCATAACCAGCCTCAAAATGATGATGAAAAACTATAAAAGCAGTTAGTTCACGGTATAAATCCGTCACGGACCAAGAATGGATTGATGGGCTGTGTTCTTCTCCATTCTTGGTGATGAATGCCTGTCAGAGAAGCATATTGAAAAGGTATCCGGTAAAGAGAATACCACTACCGACCACAGCTATGAAAACTGCGATCAGCTTGGGCTTAAGAACCTTGCGCAGGATTACTATTTCCGGTAGAGACAGGGCAATCACACTCATCATGAAGGCGAGAACTGTTCCCAGGGCTGCACCTTTACCAAGTAGAGCTTCAACTACAGGAACGATACCTGCGGCATTCGAATACATTGGGATTCCCACAAGAACTGCTGCCGGTACTGACCACCAGGAATCCTTCCCCATAACCTTTGCCATGAAATCTTCAGGTATGTAACCGTGTATGACAGCACCTACTGCAATACCGACCAAGACATAGAGCCAGACTTTTCCTATAACTTCCCGAACTGCGTCTTTTCCTCGTATTATCCTGTCAGACCAGCTGGGTTTTTCTTCAAATACCAGTGCCTCTGCGGTACGCATTTCCTGTACCCACTCTTCGATCCAGTGTTCGAGGCCGAGCCGGCCAATGATCCATCCTGAAATAATGGCAATCAACAACCCGCTTGTGAGATAGATTGCAGCAACTTTCCATCCCAGTAATCCATAGAGAAGAATCAGCGCTATTTCATTTACCATTGGCGCTGCAATGAGAAACGAAAATGTAACTCCCAAGGGGACACCTGCCTGAACAAAACCCAGGAAAAGCGGGACTGCGGAGCAGGAACAGAAAGGGGTAACAATTCCGAGAAAGGCAGCCATGACATTACCAGCTGATTCCCGTTTTCCTGCAAGATACTTGCGAGTGCGTTCCTGGGTGAAAAATGAACGAATCATGCCGATGACAAAGACTATGAGGGTGAGCAACATCATAACCTTTGGGGCGTCATAGATAAAAAACTGAACGGCATCGCCAAGGTGGCTTCCTTTGGAAAGGCCGAAAAGGTTGTAGGAAACAAATTGGGAAAAGGGTAGGAGTTGTCGGTAAATCAGGTACCAGAGAATTAGCCCCAGCAGGGCAATAGCAACCTGGCCAGGAGTTATCTTTCTGTTTTTAGTTTGTGGAGCTCCGGAGCAGCAGCTGTTGTTTGCTGAAAGGTTTGGAAGAGGTTTCATAATGGTAGTCTCGTGTATTGACTGCAGTTCGGTTCCCTGATAACCTTGGGAACGGTTTCAAGCATCTTCTCAAGAACTGGATCGTCCGACAGCCAGTCCGTGAGATTGGCAAGCATTGTTTTGGCGTATACTGATTCTTCTCCATCACTGAGTTGGTAGATGATCCATGACCCCTGTTTGTAGTAATGCACAAGGTCAGCCTCTTCGAGGAGTTTCATATGTTTGGATACTGTTGACTGGGCAAGCCCGATCAGGGGGTGAAGCTCACAGACACAGAGCTCCTGTTGATGTTGCAGCAGTTTGAGAATGCGGACCCGGTTAGGATCAGACAGTGCTTTCATCACCCGAATAAATTCTTTCATTGCAAACCTTTTTGGTGTGGATAGTTGAATCGTTATATGGCGATATGGTAATGTGTGGTATGCTGAAGTCAAGACAAAAGGTAAATTATGAGAAAAATAATCTGTTATTGTCATCATTACTCAGTGGATGATCTGGAAGATGATCTGCTCCAGCATGGGCGATCCACCATACTCGAGTGGATCATTGTGTTGTCAGGAAAGGGCAGGTGTGATTGTAGTCACAACAATCCAAAGGGCAGGTGATGCCTTGATGATGTTCGCAGGGTTGTGAACAATAAATTGCAGTTGATGGGGAAGAAGCCAGTAGGATAAGTTTTGCCTTTACCGGATCAACGGTATCTCCTATTGTGTATTTTAGTAAACAACATTACCTTTGTTGCTATGGAAAATAACAATAGTATGTACACTCTTACAGCAAGCTGTGCCGCTGGTCTCGAAGAACTGGTCGGCCAGGAGGTTCGTGGATTTGGTGGGACGGATGTTGATCAGGCCAGGGGGCTTGTTACCTGGAAGGCGAGCCTGGAGTCGGCCTACCGTACCTGTCTCTGGTCTCGATATGCATCAAGGGTTTTTTTAAAGCTGAGAGATTACCCAGCTCCAAACGAAGACGCTCTCTACGATGGGGCTCTGCAGGTGAACTGGGCAGAGCATCTGGATACGGGTTCTACCTTTGCTGTGGATTGCAGTCTGTCCCACTCAGCGATCAGTCACAGCGGTTTCGCTGCCCTTCGGGTGAAGGATGCACTGGTGGATCAGTTTCGCGAAAAACTGGGGATACGTCCCTCCGTTTCTGTGGTACGTCCCGGTATCAGAATTCGTATTTATATTCATAAGGATCATGCCACGCTCTCCCTTGACCTCAGTGGTGAAAGTCTCCATCGGCGTGGATATCGGAGAGAGGGCGGCAGTCTTGCTCCTCTGAAAGAGAGCCTGGCAGCAGCCATTGTCTCTTTGGCTGGCTGGAGCCCGGAAACAGGTCCTGATATTATGCTCCTGGATCCCATGTGTGGTTCTGGTACTCTGCTCATAGAAGCAGCCCTGATCTATGGGGATGCCGCCCCAGGGCTTTCCAGGAGCTACTTTGGGTTTAGTGGTTGGAAACAACATGACAAAGAGCTCTGGTCAAGGTTGGTGGATGAAGCTGTGGAAAGGGAGGAGGCCGGACTTGAACGGGAGTGGCCAATACTTCTGGGATATGATGCGGATCCGCGTGCCGTGGCTGTGGCCAGAAACAATATAGAACATGCCTGCTATGAGGATAAGATTGTTATTAAACAGGGGCAGTTAGCCCAGCTCCGTCGTCCTGCCGCGCAGGGGATCATGATCGTGAACCCCCCTTACGGCGAGCGGATTTCAGAATCTGATGAGGCGGAACAGTTACATCGTGCTCTGGGGCGTATCTGTAAAAAAGAACTGAGCGGCTGGCAGCTCGGGATATTTACTTCCAATCCTGATTTTGGTGACCGGATGGGGATCAGGTGGGATCGGACCCATCGCCTCTACAATGGATCCATCAACTGCCGCCTGTTTCGTGGTGTTGCCCCTCCCCTTGAAGAGGATACTTTTGAGTGGCATCTTGCGGCTGAGCCGGGACCTGATGAAGGAATAGAGTTTGGAAACAGGCTACGCAAAAATTCCAAAAAGTTTCTTAAGTGGGCAAGACGTGAGGGGCTGAAATGTTTTCGTGTCTACGACAGAGACCTCCCAGATTACAATGTTTCAGTGGATTTGTATGAAAAGTGGATTCATGTTCAGGAGTATGCCGCTCCTGATACGGTTGATGAAAAACTGGCTCAACGCCGTTTTCAACAGACTCTTCACCAGATTCGTCACCTGTTCGGGGTGCGTAGGGATCGAGTTTTCCTGAAAAGGAGACAGAGACAGAAGGGAAAGGCCCAGTACCAGAAACAGGGCAGCCGTAAGAAGATGCATGTGGTGCGGGAGGGTGACTGTTTTCTGCTGGTTAATTTCACAGATTATCTCGATACCGGGATATTTCCAGATCATAGGAACGTTCGACTGCGCATTGCCCGTGAAGCGGCAGGCAAGCGTTTTCTGAACCTCTTTGCCTATACTGGAACCGCGACGGTCCATGCCGCTGTTGGCGGTGCTGAATCAACCACCACCGTGGATCTCTCTGGCAACTATCTGAACTGGACCCGCATGAATCTAGCTCTGAATGGTTTTGGCGGCTTGGCCCATGAAACTGTGCAGCGGGATTGTCTGGAGTGGCTGGCAGAAGACAGGCATGAGTATGATCTGATCTTTGTTGATCCTCCGACTTTTTCAAATACCAGGAAGGAGAGGCGGGTATTTGATGTACAGCGGGATCATCGTCTGCTTATTGAAAAGGCGGTGGCTCGTCTGGCAGAGGGGGGGCTGCTTATCTTTTCCACAAATTTCAGACGATTTAAGCTGGATGAGTCCATTGAAAAATATTACGCAGTACGCAACATCAGCAGGGATACTATTCCTCTGGATTTTTCCAGAAACTCCAAAATTCATCACTGCTGGGAAATACGAAGAAAATAGGAATAGAAGATGATACAGGAACTGAGCCCCGCTGAGGTGCGGGAGCGAATGGAAGAGAAAGGGGCCTTTGTGGTGAATATAGTTACAGCATGGTGTCCCGATTGTACCGAGCGGCAACAACCTAATTTTCCGGAATTTGTGAAGAAGATGGCGGCTGGAGGTGTGGTGGTGTATCAGTGCTGTGTCCAAGATGAAAAGCTGGTCTTTATCTCAGATGAGCACGATTCGCTGGTTAATGATTTTGGTGGTCATGGCTATCCGCGTACTGTGCTGATTCGGGATGGTAAGGTACTTGATTCCAGGAAGGAAGTGATGGATGGTCTTGCCTTGTCTATGCTGGCGGATGATTTTTTTAAACAGTTGCCTTAATGTTACAGCTTCCTGATGGTTTCTTCAGTTATCTGTTGTGATCCTTTTTTCTATTCTTATACAGGGGACAGTTTTTGGGAAGGACCAGCTTAATTTCCTTTGGAAGCACCTTGAAGCAGATGTGTTTCTCTCTGATTGGTTCTCCGTCGAGGTTAATGGAGTTGTTTGCATCGGTCCATGTTTCAACCCAGCTGGAGCGAAAACGTTTTACATATTTTCCTAGAACTTGCGGTTCCCGCATCTCCTGAATAACCTGTGCAACATCGGTAATGGGAAAGAGCAGGATAACCACGATATCCAGGAGACCATCATTGATACAAGCATCGGGTGCCAGAATCTGTCCACCACCCGCCTGCCTGCCATTGCAAACCGCTGCCACCACAGCTTCTCCTTCCATGTCAATACCTTCTGCTCGAAGCCGGCCATGGTTGGGGGTGAAGTTGAGTGATTTTATAACAGCAGTCAAGGCGTAGGCCCCGCCGCCAAGAAAGTTTTTGAGCTGAGGAGGTGTTTCTGCTGTGACCTGAGAACCGAAGCCACCGGAGGCGACATTGACAAAAAACCTCTTGTTGGCCTGTACAATATCAACAGCGTTGCTCGTTCCGGACAGCGCAAGGGTAAGGGCCTCAAATGGTGTCTGAGGAATGGTGCAGGATGTGGCAAAATCATTGGCAGTACCAAGGGGCAGAATGGCAAGCTCGGGCCTCTTATCTTTGTCTATTCCAGCAAGGCCATTGATAACCTCATTAAGGGTACCATCGCCGCCACCGGAAACAATGCGTTTAACCCCATCCCGACTTGCCTCACGAACCAGCCTCTCTCCGTCACCCTGCTCCCAGGTGACCCGTACCTGGATATCAGCTGACTGACTGCGCAGTGTGTATACTGCAGTGCGGATTTCTTCCTGTTCTGCCTTTTTTCCGTTGAGGATGAGTCGTATCATTTAAAACCTGATTCAGAGTGTATGGGATCATCCTGCTGCTTCAGTCTTGTTGTATCACGATATGTTTCTTTTGGAAAAGAAAAATATCCGGAATACATGACGTATTCAGGGATATGTTTTTCAAATAACATATTGAAAATGAAAGTATCTGAATCATAATCAAGCAGGCTTTGGAGCCAGCATACCTTCACGGACGATGAATTCCAGGATGTCACCTACACCCTGTCCAGTTTTCATGTTGGTAAAAACATAGGGGCGTGTACCACGCATCTTTTTAGTGTCTCGATCCATGACCGACAATGAAGCACCCACCAGGGGGGCAAGATCTGTTTTATTGATCACCAGCAGGTCAGAGCGGGTGATTCCCGGACCGCCTTTGCGTGGAATCTTGTCTCCTGCGGCCACGTCAATGACATAGATGGCGAGATCTGCCAGTTCCGGGCTGAAGGTGGCGCTGAGATTGTCGCCACCACTTTCAATGATGATCAAATCTAGATTCGGGAATGTTTTTATGAAATCGGCCACGGCAGCAAGATTCATGGAAGCATCTTCGCGAATGGCGGTGTGAGGACAGCCACCGGTTTCGACTCCGGTGATGCGTTCAGCCGGCAGGGCCTCATTGCTGGTGAGAAATTTTGCGTCCTCTCTGGTATAGATATCGTTGGTAACAACGCATACTTCATAGATATCACGCATTTTGTGGCACAGGGCCTGGATGAGTGCTGTTTTTCCGGAACCCACTGGACCGCCGATACCGAGGCGGAGGATGGAGTTGTTTTTTGAATGTGTCATTGGTTTTTCCTCGTAAGGTGTGATGGTCATGGTTGCAGTGATCCTATGATCTGTAAAGTCTGGTATACTGTGTTTCGTGAAGGCAGCAGGCGAGAGTGAAGGCCGGGCTTGCAGCACCGATTTCGGCATCACTGCACGCTAATCCCTTGTCCACATTTCTGGCCACCGAAGAGCTGAGCTGTAGTAACAGCTGCTGCCCCTGGCTCTGGCCCAGGGGGATAATCTTGACTCCGGTGAGGAGTTGATTGTCCAGCCAGGACCAGACATAACCAAGGGCAGCCTCTCGCATACTGATATGCCACTTTATGGCCATGTAAACATATCCTGCAAGCTGGCTCTTTTTCAGAATATGTGCCGGGAAATTAGAATCCAGTAGATTGAGGCTTTCCAGCAGACTGTACAGTGCCCGGCCTCTGGTCTGCTCTTCCGCCTGCATCTCAGAGCTTTCACGGCAGGCAAAGAGCAGGTCGGACCACTGTTCCAGGTCGGATATTTCACCGCATTCAATGACTTCAAACATCCGCCTAAAGATGGGAACATCAATATGAACCATGGAGTTGGAAATCAGATCTGAGAGCCATTGTTCAAGGCTTGATTTATCATGCACCCATCCGGCTTCCACAGCCCATTCGAGGCCCTGTGAGTAACTGAAGGCACCGGTGGGCAGGTTGGGGCTTACCAGATGGAGAAGATGCAGCAGAGAGTGACTATTCATGGTGGTGACTGCGGCTGGTATCATCATAGGCACCGTTTTCCGGCTCAAAGGGGCTTTCATGGATGTGGGTGTCAAAACCCAGTGCCTGGATCATCTCATCCAGCACATGATCATGGGGGTAGGCCAGTGTATTTGGCTCGATCTGAAGATCCACATGGCGGTTGCCAAGGTGGTAGCAGAGGCGCGACAGTTGCAGGGAGTCATCACTTACAACCCTTGAGAGTTTTTCTCTAGCGGCCACTATTTGCACCCCGATACCATCCTCACTAACAAGAACATCTCCTCCCCTGAGGATGGTGCCCCGTTCCAGAAAGATCCTGGCCTCCTCGCCGTTATCAAGAATTACTCTCTGGCGGCTTCTGGTTCGTTTATTCCAGGGCAGGGTGAGGGTGCTGTGAACTGGTCTTGGGGGTTCTGTTTTTATGGTGAGTGTAATCATGTTTTTTCTCAGAAAAGAAAGTAGCGTTGGGCCATGGGCAGGGTGACTGCGGGTTCACAGTGCAGCAGTTCTCCGTCTGCACGAACTTGGTAAGTTTGCGAGTCAACCTCAATTTCAGGCTGGTAGTCGTTAAGTATCATGTCTTTTTTTCTTACACTCCGGCATCCTTTTACCACCCCCATCAAGCTCCTGAGTTTGAGTCGTTCTGCGATACCGTTATCAGCTGCAGCCGTCGAGAGAAAAGTCATGGAGGTAGCATTTTGTGCAAGGCCAAGGGAGGCAAACATTGGTCGGTAATGGACAGGCTGTGGTGAGGGGATAGAGGCATTGGGATCTCCCATGGGGGCAGCGGCTATCATTCCACCTTTTATGATCAGGCTCGGTTTAACCCCGAACAGGGCAGGTTTCCACAGAACCAGATCGGCAAGCTTACCGGTTTCAATGGAACCCACCTCATGGCTGATACCATGAGCTATAGCCGGATTAATTGTGTACTTGGCTATATAGCGTCTGGCACGGATATTGTCATGGCGGCCAGGGTCACCATTGAGGCTGCCACGCTGCACCTTCATCTTGTGGGCCGTTTGCCAGGTGCGGATGATTACTTCTCCCACACGGCCCATGGCCTGGGAATCTGAAGCAATCATTGAGAATGCCCCGAGGTCATGGAGGATGTCTTCGGCAGCTATGGTTTCCCTGCGGATACGGGATTCTGCAAAGGCTACATCTTCGGCAATCTTCGGGTCAAGGTGGTGGCAGACCATGAGCATGTCCAGGTGTTCATCCACGGTGTTTATGGTGTAGGGCCGTGTGGGATTGGTGGATGATGGCAGAACATTGCTGAGACCACAGGCTCGAATGATATCCGGGGCATGGCCACCTCCTGCCCCTTCGGTGTGATAAGTGTGGATGCAACGGTCTTTAAAGGCGGCAATGGTCTGTTCCACAAATCCAGATTCATTTAAGGTGTCGGTGTGGATGGCCACCTGTACGTCCATCTTTTCGGCAACTGTGAGGCAGTTATCGATGGAGGCAGGTGTTGTTCCCCAGTCCTCATGGAGCTTCAGTCCCATTGCCCCTGCCTGGAGTTGCTCCATGAGTGAATCTGGAAGGCTGGCATTACCTTTACCTAGAAATCCCAGGTTCATAGGGAGTGAATCTGCGGCCTCGAGCATACGGTGAATGTTCCAGGTGCCAGGAGTGCAGGTGGTTGCGTTGGTTCCGGTGGCGGGCCCTGTTCCGCCGCCAAGCATTGTGGTGATACCACTGTTCAGGGCTTCTTCTATCTGCTGGGGACAGATGAAATGGATGTGAGAGTCAATTCCGCCTGCTGTGACAATAGAGCCTTCTCCGGCAATAGCTTCTGTGCCAGGCCCGATGATGATATCAACACCGGGCTGCACGTCAGGGTTTCCCGCCTTGCCTATGCCACTGATACGGCCGTTTTTGACTCCTATGTCTGCCTTGATGATTCCCCAGTGATCAAGGATAAGCGCATTGGTGATCACCAGATCGGCCACATCTGCTCCTGTCCGCTGGCTCTGGCCCATGCCGTCCCGTATCACTTTGCCACCGCCGAATTTTACTTCATCGCCATAGATGCAGCGGTCTTCCTCAACCTCTATCCATAACTCAGTATCGGCGAGACGAACTCGGTCACCGATTGTAGGACCGAACATCTCAGCGTAGGCCCTGCGATCTATATCCGTCATGCCGTATCCTCCTCAAGTTTTCCCATGATAGCACCGTTGAACCCGTATACTGTTCTTTCTCCGCCGTAGGCTACAAGCTCCACCTCACGGCACTGACCGGGTTCAAAGCGGATAGCGGTTCCTGCCGCGATATTGAGACGAAAGCCGCGGCTCTGGTCGCGTTCAAAGAGCAGGGCGGGATTGGTCTCAAAGAAGTGGTAGTGCGATCCAACCTGAATCGGCCTGTCGCCACTGTTAGAAACTGTTATTTTTCTGGTGCTTCGACCCCGATTGATCTCGATGACACCTTCTGTTGTAATTATTTCTCCGGGTTTCATGGTTTCCTCTTCACAATAGGGTTGTGGACGGTGACAAGTTTTGTTCCATCCGGGAATGTCGCTTCCACCTGGACATTATCCACCATGTCAGCAATGCCATCCATGACGTCATCTGTGCCAAGGAGGCTGCGGCCATAATCCATGAGTTCAGCGACGGACCGTCCATCCCGTGCCCCTTCCAGGATTGCCGCACTGATATAGGCTACGGCTTCAGGATAGTTCAGTTTCAGGCCACGTTTTTTTCTTCGCTCTGCAAGCAGACCTGCTGTGAAGAGTATGAGTTTGTCTTTCTCTCTGGGGGTGAGTTCCATGTCGTTGTCCTCCGGTATTGCTGTGTTGACTTATGTGGCCCAGATCCGGGGCGCACAAGCTGGTCTGGAAATAATTTCAGGGCGTAATATCTGCCAGATATATGCAAAAAAGTCCTGGGCTGCAAAGGTAGAATGGCCCAGGTAGCGGATTACAAGCAGGTCATGGTGGAGCAGGGTAGCTGCTGTGAGTGAATGTTTTTCCTCCGCAGGGATAGTGCGGATCAGTTCAAGGTGTTCAACAGTACCGCTGGTCAGGATAAAGGTGGATGTTACCGGGTAATTTCTTAACCCAGTACTTCGCATCAGATCTTGTCTGGTTTTGATCCGCAGCTGGTCAAGAAAAACTATTTTTTTGTCCCGATACAGGCTGAGGCGGCTGTGAAAAACTCCACTGTTGAACGGTTCCCGGTTTACAGGAAGGCCGAGACAGAGGATCTCCCATCCCATAAACGTGGCATTTGGCGCCAGGTCAATACGGGTGGAGAGAGAGGCTCTGGCCCCAGGAAAAACGATGGCATCTTGAGGGAGCCATTCAAGGCAGGCTTTGTCTGCCACTCTCAGCAATTGTTTCTGGACAGCAAGCTGCCCCTGAGATCGATAAAACTTTGTGGCTCCGGGGGTGGTTATGCAGACAGAACTACTGTCTCCAAGTTCCACATCAATCTCCAGTATGTCACCGCCAACCACTCCACCAGGCGGGTGCAGAATACAGGTATGGCAGACCTCGTTTCCTTCGGGGTAGAGGGGACGTTGCACCACTAACGGCCCCTGATGGCGGTTACGAACAAGGATGGTTTCATGGTCGTTGTTCTCATAGCCAAGCTCGAGATGACCGGTCCAGCCGCCACTCTGTGGCAGGTGTTGTTCAGTTGCTACGTTCATTTTCCTGACCAGTTACACCGTGAGATATTGACGGATCAGGGACTCGTTGAGGTCGTTCATGGCGCCCGTGGCAACACTGCGGCCCCGATCAAGGATGGCGAATCTGTCAGCAACACTCCTTGCAAAGGGGAGTTTCTGCTCCACCAGGAGAACGGTCATATTGAGCTCTGTTTTGAGACGGTTAATGATGTTTCCTATTTCCTGGACGATATTGGGCTGTATCCCCTCCGTGGGCTCATCAAGAATGAGCAGGCTGGGATCAAGCACCAAGGCACGTCCAATGGCCAGCTGCTGCTGTTGTCCACCAGAGAGATCACCGCCGCGCCGGGCCAGCATCTCATGCAATACCGGAAAGAGTTCAAAGACCAGATCAGGGATCTTTTTCTTTTTGACCCTTCCGGTGGAGAGCCCTATTTCCAGGTTCTCTTGTACCGTAAGCAGAGGAAAGATCTGCCGTCCCTGAGGGACATAACCGATTCCAATTGCTGCCCGTTTTTCTGCGGCAAGCCGAATTATACTGTTACCCTTGAGAGCCATATCTCCGGAGTGGATGGGGAGCAGGCCCATTATGCCGTTTAGAAGAGTGGTTTTCCCAACGCCATTACGACCCATGAGGCAGGTACACTGTCCTTTGGGCACGGTGAGTTCTATGTCCCAGAGGGTGTGGCTTTCTCCGTAATAGAGGTTTAATCCTTCAATGTGCAGCATAGTTATTCTCCAAGATAGACCTCTATGACCCGCTGGTCGTTTTGGATTTCGTCCATGCTGCCTTCGGCAAGTACTGTACCCTGATGCAGTACTGTGACCTTACTGGCAATTGAGCGGACAAAATCCATATCATGTTCCACCACAATGACACTGTGGGTTCCGGCCAGTGAAGTGAGCAGGTCGGCAGTTCGTTCCATCTCCTGATGGGTCATTCCAGCTGCCGGTTCATCAACAAGGAGCAGTTTGGGGTTCTGCATCAGGAGCATGCCGATCTCAAGCCACTGCTTTTGACCATGGGACAGGGAACCTGCAAGTTGTTCAGCCTCTTCCTGAAGACCTATGACAGAAAGAACTTCATGGATACGCCCCTCTTCCTCACTGGAAAGGCGGGCTCGCAAGATGTTCCAGACGCCTTTGTCTCCTGCCATGGCAAGTTCCAGGTTGTCCATGACCCGGTGCATCGCAAAAATGGTTGGTTTTTGGAATTTACGACCGATACCTGCCGCTGCTATTTCCGGTTCATCCATCTTGAGGAGATTGATCTGTTGGCCAAACCATGCGGATCCGCTGTCCGGCGTCGTCTTTCCGGTGATGATATCCATCATGGTGGTCTTGCCTGCTCCGTTGGGGCCTATGATGCAGCGCAGTTCGCCGTCACCTATGTAGAGATTCAGGTCATTGATGGCCTTGAATCCGTCGAAACTCTTATTGATTCCTTCAAGGTAGAGAATTACCCCGTGGCTGAGATCAAGATCGGGGGGGGTGTCGGGGATGAGAAATTCAAAGAGCTGATCCCGGCGCATGAAGTTACGCATTTTATCAAGTGAGTTCATGTAGTTGCATCCTTTCTGCGTAGAAGTCCGGTGACTCCGTGGGGTAGCAGCAGAGTTACCAGCACAAAGAGGGCACCCAGTGCAAAGAGCCAGGCATCTGGCATGGCAGCGGTGAGATAACTTTTGGAGTAGTTTACCATCAGGGCCCCGGCAACTGCGCCGTAAAGTGTGGCTCTACCACCAACAGCCACCCAGATCACAATCTCAATGGAACCCAGAGGCGAAAATTCATTGGGGTTGATGATCCCCACCTGGGGGACGTAGAGGGCCCCGGCTACCCCTGTCAGCATTGCGGAAAATGCGAATATCCAGAGTTTTACATTTTCAACCCTGTAGCCGATGAAGCGGGTTCTGTCCTCCTGGTCACGGATGGCTGTACAAACTCGGCCGAGGCGTGATCTGCTGATGTAAAGACAGCTCAGATAACCAAAGCCAAGGGCCAGGGCAGATGCGATAAAAAGCATGGCTCTGGTGGTATCGGATTGCAGTGAAAATCCGAGAATATCCTTGAAATCGGTGAGTCCGTTGTTGCCGCCAAAGCCCATCTCATTTCTGAAAAAGGCAAGCAGCAGCGCATAGGTGAGTGCCTGGGTCATGATGGAGAGATAGACCCCGGTGACCCGGGAGCGAAAGGCCAGCCATCCGAAGGCCAGGGCAAGGAGTCCTGGAATCAGCAACACCATGAGCATGGCAAACCAGAACCACTGAAATCCGTGCCAGAACCAGGGAAGTTGTTCCCAGTTAAGAAAGACCATAAAGTCGGGAAGAACGGGGTTGCCATATACCCCCCGGTTGCCAATCTGACGCATCAGGTACATGCCCATGGCATAGCCGCCAAGGGCAAAGAATGCACCATGTCCAAGGCTTAATATTCCCATATACCCCCAGACCAGATCTACGGCAACAGCCAGCAGCGCGTAGCAGAGGTATTTTCCCAGCAGAGTCATGGTATAGGTTTGAATGTGGAACAGACTGCTCTCTGGCAGGAGCAGGTTGCAGGCAGGAACAACGATGGTGACCAGTGCCAGCAGAGCAAGGGTAAAGCTGCTGCCGCGATCCTTGTTGAGTAGTTTTAGAAGTATCATGGTTTTTTACTCCGCAGCGCGGCCCTTCTGCGGGAATAATCCCTGGGGGCGTTTCTGGATAAAGAGAATAATAAAGATAAGGATGATGATCTTGGCCAGTACAGCACCAGCCCATGGTTCGATGAACTTGTTGGCAACACCGAGGGTCAGACCACCGATGAGGGTACCCCAGAGGTTACCCACGCCACCGAACACCACAACCATGAAGGAATCAATAATGTAGGCCTGACCGAGGTTGGGGCCCACATTGGTCAGCTGGGCAAGAGCGACTCCGGCAATACCTGCAATACCGGACCCCAGTCCGAAAGTCAGTGCATCCACCTTTGCAGCTTGGACCCCCATTGCCCGTGCCATGGCACGGTTCTGAGATACGGCACGAACCTGCAGGCCAAGAGAGCTTTTACGCAGCAGCAGGTAAAGCCCTGCAAAGACCAACAGGGAGAAAATCAGGATGGTAATACGGTTGGTGGTGAGTGAGAGGATGGGGTTGATTTGGATTGAGCCGCTCATCCAGGCAGGAGTAGCCACACTGCGGTTTAGCGGGGAAAAAATAGAGCGTACTGTCTGCTGCAGAATAAGGCTGATTCCAAATGTTGCCAGCAGGGTTTCCAGGGGCCGTCCATATAAAAACCTGATAACTGAGCGTTCTATGATAATGCCGGTGATGCCAGAGACCAGAAATGCGGCCGGAATGGAGAGAAACAGAGCAAGACCGATGTAGCCTGGCATAAGCTGCTGGATAACATAGGTGGTATAGGCCCCAAGCATAATCAGTTCACCATGAGCCATATTGATGACCCCTATCACCCCAAAGGTTATGGCAAGACCGATGGCGGCAAGTACCAGTACAGATCCAAGGCTGAGGCCAAAGAAGAGTTTTTCCACAAGACCGAAGAAGGAGACTTTTGATTGAATGGATCTCTGCACCGCAAGGGCTTCTTTGCGCAGGGATTCATCGAGATTATCCTGTGCCAAAAGGGTGGAGACCTCATTGCGTACTGCAGGATCAAGGTTACCACGAAGATTGCCGAGAGCGGTGAGTATAGTTTGCCGGTCTTTACTGCGAAGTGTGGCGATATCCCTGGCGGTGGCCAGTTCTTCTCTCACCTTGCTGTCAGTCTCAGTCAGCAGCAGCTCTGAGAGCAGTATGCTGTCTTCCGGAGTCAGGCTAACAATGAGAAGGCTTACTGCCTGAAGGCGGATTGTGGAGTCGGGATCTCTGAGATCAATACGGGCAAGGCTTGTTTTCAGATATCCTCGCAGGGAGTTGTTGATGGTAATTTTTTTGAGTTTTCGTTTTTTAATCAGTCCCAAATCTTCAGCAGTGAGTACTGTTTCGATCCGGGCCTTGCCACCGTCAATGTCAGCATATACCAGCCTGTTGTCCTTTTTGACTCTGTAGAGATTACCGGCAAGAAGGGCCTGCAGCAGCACTTTGGCGCGGGAATCATCACTTGTTGCGATCTGTTGGATGGCAAGCCGCTTTTCCTTGAAATTCCCTTTAATGAGAATGGTGATTCCTTCTGTGAACTGTTCGTTGTTTACCGCGGCAAAAGAGGGGTGCGGCAGGAGGAACAGTATTAGTAGAAGAACAGGGAGTTTGCAGTAGGTCCTGATTGAGTGGTGCATGGGGGTCTCAGTTTCGCCAAAAGATTTGTGGTATTTAGCTGCTGCCTGATGGTGGCAGGCAGCAGCTGGGATTTGAGGGAGTATGTTTATTTGCTACCGCTGCATTCACCTGTTTTTACATTGAAATTTCCGCAAGAAAGCGGGCTGCGCCAGTCTGAGATAAGATCCTTTGACCCTTCAAGATAGTCAGACCAGGCATCACCCACAACCATTCCTGAGGTCTGCCAAACCACCTCAAACTGGCCATCTTCCTGGATCTCACCAATGAGGACGGGCTTGGTTATATGATGGTTGGGCATCATGGCGGAATAGCCACCGGAGAGGTTGGGAACAGTAACGCCGATAATGGCCTGTTGTACTGCGTCAGAATCTGTGGTGCCTGCTTTTTCAACTGCTTTCACCCACATGCTGAATCCGATGTAGTGTGCTTCCATGGGATCATTGGTGACCCTTGTTTCGCTCTTGATAAATGTCTGCCAGTTCTCGATGAAGGAATCATTCACCTCATTGTCCACACTCATAAAGTAGTTCCAAGCGGCCAGGTGACCAACCAGTGGACGGGTGTCAATTCCTGAGAGCTCCTCTTCGCCAACGGAGAAGGCAATCACAGGAATGGTGTCGGCGGTGATCCCTTGGTTGCCAAGCTCTTTATAAAAGGGAACATTTGCATCGCCGTTAATGGTGGAGACAACAGCGGTCTTTTTTCCTTCAGAACCGAATTTTTTGATGTCTGAAACGATGGACTGCCAGTCGGAATGACCAAAAGGGGTGTAGTTGATCATGATGTCCGCATCGGCTACTCCTTTTGATTTAAGGTAGGCCTCAAGGATCTTGTTGGTGGTTCGTGGATAAACATAGTCGGTGCCCGCAAGGACCCATCGTTTTACCTGCATGTCATTCATCAGATAATTGACTGCCGGGATGGCCTGTTGATTGGGAGCTGCTCCTGTGTAAAAGACATTCTTTGACGATTCTTCACCTTCATACTGAACCGGATAAAAAAGCAGGCTGTTCAGTTCCTCAAAGACTGGAAGCACTGATTTGCGGGAGACTGAGGTCCAGCAGCCAAAGACAGAGGCTACCTTCTCCTTTTCGATGAGCTCGCGGGCCTTTTCAGCAAAGAGAGGCCAGTCTGAGGCTGGATCAATGACCACCGCTTCAAGTTGCTTGCCAAGAAGGCCGCCCTTCTTGTTTTGTTCCTCTATGAGCATCAGCATGGTGTCCTTTAATGTGGTCTCACTGATGGCCATTGTTCCTGACAGGGAGTGCAGTACACCTACTTTGATGGTGTCGGCTGCCAAGGCCTGAGCTCCAAATATGGATCCTATGGATAGGGCACAGCCGAGGGTGGCTGTCAGTAATTTCGTTTTCATTTTCTCTCCTTTCTCTGGTGTTGTTGAAAAACACTTCGTTTTTTCCAGTGACGAAGCTGTTTTTTGGTTTCTGTTCTTCAGATTGCACAGGTTGTGCCAGTACTGCCGGACAGTCCAGCGATTACTGTAACTTCCCGTTTTAACGGTCTTGGTTATTTTCCACTTCGCGGACTGGATATGGGGAAATGTTACGAAGGCTACCTAAATGTAAACTTTACAACTAAGAATCTGACAGTTATGTGTAGTTATGTGACATGGGTGGATGATCCACTTCTTTTTTGTAGGGAGAGTGGCAGCTGCCTGCGGAAGGGAGTGAAAGGTCTGTGACAGGAGGTGAAGAAGAGAACAGACAAAAGGGAAGGAAGTCTTCCATTTTGTCTGTTTTGTGACAATTTCCGGGCAGCACCGAGTGCCACTGGATGTAGCATTCATCCATCTATTTACCTGAAGAAACGTCATTAGTGGCAGTTTTACTGTTCTGGCACAGGGGTTGCTTTTACAACCCCACAATAGCTGTCTGTTTATGGTTTTACTCCATGACCGGGCACAAACTGCAAAAGAGAAGGATAATTATGGAACCATTGGATGAACGAAAAGACCAGATCCACCGCACCGGGGAGCAGCCCTTCACCCTAGTATGCAACAAAGATTCTCTCGCAGGTGCTGTGAGCCAGCGAGCCTGCGTGTTCTGTGGCTCCAGGGTGGTACTCTATCCCATTGCGGATGCTCTGCATCTGGTACATGGCCCTATCGGTTGTGCCGTCTACACCTGGGATATTCGGGGAGCACTATCCTCAGGACCTGAGCTGCATCGCCTCTCATTCTCAACTGATCTCCAGGAGCTTGATGTGGTTTTCGGGGGTGAAAAAAAGCTCACTGCAGCTCTTCTTGAACTCATAGAGCGCCACGGCCCAAAGGCGGCCTTTGTTTATGCCACCTGTATTGTGGGTATCATTGGAGATGATGTTGAGGCTGTATGCCGAGAGGTGGAGAAAAAGAGCGGTATACCCGTTATTCCGGTTCAGTCTGAGGGATTCAAAGGAAATAAGCGGGCAGGGTACACAGCGGCCTGCAATGCCATGGCAAGGTTAATCGGTACCGGGGATACAGAAGCTATCACCCCCCATTCCATTAACATTTTGGGTGACTTTAACCTGGCTGGAGAAATCTGGATGATCCGTGAGTATTTTGAGCGTATGGGAGTTGAGGTTGTGGCCAATATCACAGGTGATGGCCGGGTGGCTGACATCAGTCGTGCCCACGGCGCGGCTCTGAATGTCGTGCAGTGTTCCGGCTCCACCATGGATCTGGCCCGGATGATGGAAAGAGATTATACAATTCCATCAATCAGAGTTTCCTATTTCGGGGTGGAGGATATGGCCCAGGCCCTCTATGACGTGGCTGAGTTTTTCGAGGATGCTCCTGAAATTCTCGAACGGGCAAAGGATATCGTAAAAGGGGAGCTACAGGAACTTCTTCCAGAACTTGCTTTTTACAAGGAAGAACTTTCCGGAAAAAAGGCAGCCATCTACGTGGGCGGAACGTTCAAGGCTTTTTCACTGGTTAAGGCTTTTCGCCTCCTGGGGATGGAAGTGGTGATGGTGGGTTCTCAAACAGGGACAGAAGATGAGTACCGGGAACTAGCGGAAATCACAGATCCCGGGACCATCATCGTGGATGATACTAATCCCCTGGAGTTGACCAGCTTTCTGGAAGAAAAACGGGTTGATATCTTTGTCGGTGGGGTAAAAGAACGTCCCATTGCCTACAAACTCGGGGTGGGGTTTTGTGATCATAACCATGAACGTAAAGAAGCCCTGGCCGGGTTTACAGGAATGCTCAATTTTGCCCGTGAGGTTCACTCATCAGTGATGAGTCCGGTGTGGCGTTTTACTCCCCAGAGAGAACGCCTTGATGCTGCAGAACCGCAGCTTCTGGCAGTCAATAATTAATATTATGTAAGCTAAGCTATCAACAGGGAAAACCATGTCAAAAAATCCTCGAAACTATGTTGCAACCACCAATGCCTGCAAACTCTGTACTCCGCTGGGGGCCACCTTGGCATTTAAGGGGATTGAGGGGGCTGTGCCGTATCTTCACGGTTCCCAAGGCTGTGCCACTTATATGCGCCGTTATATCATCAGTCACTTTAATGAACCAATAGATATTGCCTCCTCGTCACTGAGTGAAAAACACGCGGTTTATGGAGGTGGACCTAATCTTAAAATGGGACTTTTGAATGTGACTGAGAAGTACCATCCGGCCCTTATCGGTATCGCCACCACCTGTCTCACCGAGACCATTGGTGATGATGTGGCCATGTTTCTCAAGGAATATGATCAGGAGGTGGAGGGAGAAAAACCGCTCATGGTGCAGGTGGCCACCCCGAGCTACAGTGGCTCACACATGGAGGGGTTTCATGATGCCGTGACCTCTGTAGTAAAAACACTTGCCAGCAGGAAAGGAAGCCGGAATGCTGAGGTGAACCTGCTGCCTGGGTTTGTCTCCCCAGCAGATATTCGCTATCTCAAAGAAATACTCAGTGACTTTCAGATTTCTGCAACAGTTCTTCCTGATATATCAGATACCTTGGATGGCAGAGCAGCAGATGTATATGAGAAAATCCAGTCTGGTGGAACACCGCTGGATTCTATCTCTAACATGGGGAATGCACAGGCCACAGTGGAGTTTGGACACACCATGGGTTCTGAGAGCGGGGGACGAGTTTTGAAAGATCGTTTCGGGGTGGAGAATTTTTGTCTGGATATGCCCATGGGTATCAGTGCGACAGATCTCTTTTTTGATCATTTGCAACGAATCAGTGGAACTCAGGTACCGGAGAAGTATTTGGCAGAACGGGGACGGCTGGTGGATTCCTATGTGGATGGTCATAAGTATCTCTATGGGAAAAAGGCCATCGTGTATGGAGAAGAGGACCTGGTGGTAGGGCTTTGCGCATTGCTTGCAGAGATCGGGGTCATGCCCATGCTCTGTGCCTCGGGAGGAAAGAGTGGCAAGCTTAAAGAACGGATTTCTGCGGTAAGTGCATCTCTTTTGCCAGAGCCACCACATGTATTTGAAAACATGGATTTTTATGACATCAGTGAGCTCGCTGAGAAGATGGATCCGGATCTGATTGTTGGGAACTCCAAGGGGTACCCTCTAGCCAAAAAACTTTCCATCCCCCTCATAAGAGTGGGATTTCCCATTCATGATCGCATGGGGGGACAGCGTATTCTCCATCTGGGATATAGAGGGGCACAGAATCTTTTTGATCTGGTGGTGAATGCATGTATTGCGAGAAAACAGGAGCAGTCACCGGTTGGCTATTCATATATGTAAAAACAAAATAAAATAGGGACTTTAGACAGATGGCTGTCTGCCGGATATTAGAGCACAAACATGAGAAAAGAGAAATTCAATGGAGTCTGTTATGAATACAATAAATAATGCATCCCCTGACCTGTCACGCCACCCCTGTTTTAATGTTAAGGTAAAGGGGAAATTCGGGCGGGTTCATCTCCCCGTCGCTCCGAAGTGCAATATCAAGTGTAACTACTGTAATCGCAAGTATGACTGTGTCAATGAGTCAAGGCCTGGAGTGACCTCCACAATTCTCAGTCCGGAGCAGGCGCTGAGATACATAGACAAGGTTCTGGTGGCAGAACCACGTATCACTGTGGCGGGAATTGCAGGACCGGGAGATCCCTTTGCAAATGCCAATGAAACTCTGACCACCATGCAGTTGTTGCGGCAGAAATATCCGGATATTATCCTTTGTTTATCAAGCAATGGTCTTGGTCTTGCTCCCTATGTGGATGAGGTGGCAGATATCGGGGTTTCCCATGTCACTGTCACGGTAAACGGTATAGATCCAGAGATTACAAAGAATATCTACTCTTTTGTAAGAGACGGCAAGGTTATTTATCAGGGTGTTCAGGCTGCAGAACTTCTTCTGGCGCGGCAATTCAAGGCCATAGAGAAACTTAAGGCCAGGGGGGTAACGGTGAAGATCAACTTCATAACCATTCCTGGAGTGAACGATCATCACGCAGAAGATACAGCGGCTGTCATGGCAGCTATGGGGGTGGATCTTTTCAATTGCATGGCCATGCTTCCCAATGCTGAGACCCCATTTGCTGATCTTTCCGAGCCCGATAAACCTCTGATGAACACACTGCGCAACAGCTGCGAAAAGCATCTTCCCCAGATGAGGCACTGTAAACGTTGTCGGGCGGATGCTGTGGGCCTTCTGGGCAGGGATAAGTCTACGGAGATGGCAGGATGCCTGAACGCTTGTGCCACCATGCCGGCATCTTCTGTAAAGGTACGGCCCTATGTGGCTGTGGCCAGTCTTGAAGGAATGCTTGTTAACCAGCATCTGGGCGAGACCAGGAAATTCCTGATATATACCAGAACGGAGAAGGGGTATGATCTGGTTGAGGAACGCCCGGCACCACCTCCCGGAGGGGGGATCGGGCGCTGGGAGGCGATGACAAGAATTTTTCATGATTGCCGAGCCGTTCTGGTGAGCGATATGGGAATATCACCAAAGGAGGTGTTTCACAGGGCCGGTATTGATCCAGTCACCATGTCTGGATTTATCGAGGCTGGTCTTGATGCGGTCTACACAGGAAAGGGGAGAGCATCGCTGAAAAAAAGGACGAAAAAGAGTTGCGGAACAGCACAGTGCATGGGAACAGGGAGCGGTTGCGGTTGAATGTTATGTTTCTTGCTATTACGTTGAATGGCGAGGTTTTTTGGGTAACATATTGATGGAAAAATGGATTTACCTTGACCCTTTACTGTGGGAAAAGGTAAGAAAGGAGGAGTAAAAAAAAATCTGTCCATTAGTTCCCGAGGCAGAGATAATCCTAAATACGTGAAAGGTAAAAATGGCGAGTAGAGTTCATCTCCAAAGTTTTTTAATGAAGTTATGTGTCCTGGCAGCGCTCGGTTTTTTGACTGCTTGTAGCCAGAGAATGTACGGAGTGGTAAAGGTTGAATCCATTCCCCCCGGCGCCGAGGTCATTAATTTAAAAGATGATACCCACCTTGGAATGACCCCGCTGCTGGTGACCTGGGAGAGCGATGATGAAGACACAAGGCACGCTACGGTGGAGTTGCGTAAGGTCGGATATGTAGAGGAAATAGCCTCTTTCTGGGTGAAACTTCGTCATAAAACAAAGGATGCTGCCATTGCCGAGCCTCAGTCTGTAACCATTGAACTCAAAAAAAAGAAATAGAGGATACCGATGAACAACAATAAATACTGTCAGGTTTTTTTTCGTTGTGCGTGGCTGGCGGTACTCTTGATAGTTCTTGTTTCCCTGCCAGGGTGCTCAGGCCAGAAAACGGTTAAATTTAAGATCAACTCTGTACCTAAAGGTGCTCATGTTTTGTATCAGGTGGTAGGTGGTAGTAACTCCTGCCAGGGCCAGTGGATTTATCTGGGTAGCACCCCGGTTCAGGGAGTACGGAAGTTTGATGAAAAACAGCTTGAGGGAACTGATAAGGTGATCCTCAAAATTATGAACAGCGGTTATTACGACCAGACCAAGGAATGGGATGGCCCCGGATTCTGGGAAGAGATTGAAGAGCGTGAGGTCGTTTTCTGGACTCCGGATCTGGTTCCGGCACCAATAGAAGAAAAGTAGAATACTCAGGATTGTCATATGTATCTACCCGCCTTGGCAAGGGATCTTTATAAGAGTCAGAAAGCAGTGGAGGCTCTTGAGCTGATTTTGCGGGAGACTGCAGCATCTGAGCAGAATGCAGTGAAGGAAGAGCTGCGTCAGGCAAGGTCCGAACTTACCCAGTTGAAAAATATCTTGGAAGGACGGAAAGAGCATTCCAGGGCCTCTTTCTATAAGCCCGGGCCTCGTTTTTAGGTTCTTTGCAGTGCATAGTCTTCTTGAAATATCGTTTCAGGAAAGTCAAACCTGACACTTTTGTACTCTTTTATATCATGGCCACATTTGATGGCCTCGTAAAACGGTCAATTGATAGATGGTTAAGTAAAAAACTTCAGATGCGAGGCGCGTATTGTTTGTTTTATTACGATGCCATCACATTTAATCAAAAGTCGTCCCAGTGATAGTCATTAATGTTTCCTCAGATACACCTGAATCCGTGGGTGTTCGATGGGGCGGGATCATTTCTGTGAGGAAAATCCACTCCAGTGGCAGGGCAGACAGAGTTTTGCATCTAAGTTTCTGATGAAACAGTTGATGATGTTCTCGATGTTGTCACGTCTTCCAGGATTTTTTTCCGTCTGTATTGTCTTTTTAGATCTCTATGCGGTATGCTTTTATTACGTAGTGGTTATTTGGTGTTTTTTTACTTGTCATTCTGGAAGGATCTGACTATCTATTGATACGCAACAATGGTTGCATAAATCGTTAGGATATCAAAACCATGCATGATGCTGCAGAAATGAAATTATTACAGAATCAACAGAATATCAGCTTCTACCGAAAAATAAGGATAAGTCTTGCTTTGATGGGGATTATTCCCTTTCTTTCAGCCGCCTACTTTTTTATCCAGAGAGATAATATTTCCAGTACCCTTGTTACTCTCTGCTCAGCATTGGTGCTTTTTTGCATACTTGTGGGGTTCACTCTGTTGAGAAACTCTTCAGATCAGATGCAGGCATTGGCTCAGAAGACTGCAATAGCAACAAAATTCGGGGAACTCCCCCAACCTCTTGATATTAATGTTGAAGGAGAGTTAAAGGATATTGCAACAAATTTTAATGTTGTTGTTGAGCGGCTTAACAAGGCCAATCGTGATATTCAGAGTAGGAGTTTTCAGTTGCAGGAGTTTGCAAGCGACCTGTCCGAGTCATACGAACATCTTGAAAGGGAAAATCGACTTCGTAATCAGCTGTGTCGCTATGTCGGAAGGGATCTCGTTGAGAAGTTGATGGTTTCAAGAGATGGGCAGCTCCTCAAGAATGAAAGAAAAAATGTAACCATCATGTTTGCTGATATCCGCTCTTTCACTGCAATTTCGGAACACATGGAGCCTGAAAAGGTTGTTGCCATGCTCAATGAGTATTTTTCCGTGATGATTGATATCCTTTTCAAGCATAACGGTATGCTTGATAAGTTTGTGGGAGATCAGATTATGGCCGTATTTGGCCATATGTCCAACGAGAAAAGTGGTGCCAGATCTGCGGTGCGAGCGGCCCTTGAGATGCAGAAGGCAACAGCTGTTCTTATGAGAAAGCGGGCAGCACGGGGCCAGCCCACGTTTACAATCGGTATTGGTATCAACACAGGCAGTGCCATTTTAGCCAGCGTCGGGTCTGAAAACAGAAAGGACTATACAGTTATCGGTGACACTGTGAACACTGCAGCACGTCTTGAGAGTCATGCGTCGGGGCGGGAAATTGTCATTGGTGAGCGCACCGGCATTCACCTTCCTAAGAAGTTGCCTCGTGGTACCAGGCAGGAGCTGAAGATGAAAAATCGTTCTGAACCACTTTCCTGCTACACCTTGATCCCCAAGGGAAATAAAGTGGTGAAGATAGTGAAAAGACCTAAATCGTCTTCTGTGAAGGTTATTCCTCCTGTACAGGCTGCTTGCTGAGCTCATTCTTTTTGCCTTTTTCGATGGCCACAAAGTTGAGTGTACTGTGCACGGTCATTAGCGGAAAGATCATGGCAATAAAAAAAATGTTCAGCAAAGGGATCAGGCTGAGCAGAGCCGGTAGGATTCCCAGTCGCAGTGATTGTTTGTTGTTGGCCTTCAGCCAGGAAATTTTTTGTCCAAGGCTCCAGCGTCTGCGGGAACTTGGATAGTCAACAAACATCAAAGCTGAGTAGTAGGTGTAAAGTAGGAGCACAATAATCTGTCCCACTCCTGGGATAAAGTTGGCAATCAATGCCGCAATCGTTACTGCTATACCAAAAATTCCTATCTTAATCCCTTCCCAGAGATCAATGAGCAGTCCTTTGATGTTCAGTGCCGCATCTGGTTCGAAATTTTCTCCAGCATGCCTTTTTTCCGTTGCGGTACTTAGAAAAACATAGCCCGGTGCCGAGAGGCTGTAGGCTATGAGAAAGGCAACATAAAAAGCCACCACCCTGCTTATAATCAGAAAACCCCAGTGCATGACCTCCCAGCCCAGATACTTTGTCCAGCCCCAGATACCGATGGCTTCCGGTTGTATCAGAAAGAAGCTGCCGGTGAGACTGTCAACGAGATCAACGGTGAGGAAGTATCCAGCCCAGGTAAATGCAGCTGTGACAAGTACCAGGATAGCACTCCATGCCAGCAGATTTCTGGAGCGCAGTAAGAAGGCAAAAGAATAGGAGAGTGGTATCCATTGTGTGGTGGGCGTTGTATTTTTCATGGTGAATATAATAGGGCTTTTAATGCTGTGAGTAAAGGGGGGATCTGTTCTTTTTCCCGAGACAGCTTTGTGCTACTATGATGAAGAAATAATATCTCGCTGAAGGAGCATGGAAGGGGATGGTAAAAAAACAGGAAACAGCTTTTGTATGCACCGATTGTGGAGCAGATTTCAGCCGCTGGCTGGGGCAGTGCAGTGTCTGTAAAGAGTGGAATACCGTCAAGGAAGTTCGGCTGGGAAAACCTTCTGTCAGTCGTCGGTCTGCCGGGTATAGCGGCAGGCAGTCTGCTGTTCAGCTGTTAGCTGAGGTTGACAGAAGTCGTTCTGAAAGGCTATCAACGGGGATTGACGAATTTGATCGGGTACTGGGGCTGGGAATAGTCTGCGGATCAGTGGTGCTTATTGGCGGGGCACCGGGAGCCGGCAAATCGACCCTGCTTCTTCAGGCACTGGCAAAGAGTGCAGTCTCAGGTATCACGGTACTCTATGTTTCCGGTGAGGAATCTCCACAACAGATTGCGGATCGTGCAGATCGTCTTGACCTGCCTGCTGATAATATAAGGATGCTTGCCGAGACATCGGTTGAAGAGATTTGTGCCGTGATGGACAGGGAGCAGCCACGACTGGTGGTGATTGATTCCATACAGGTGGTACACTCGAAGGCTTCTGATTCTGCACCGGGTTCCATTTCTCAGGTGCGTGAGTCTGCTGCAATTCTTACCCGGTATGCTAAGGAGACCAATACCTCTGTTTTCATGGTTGGTCATGTCACCAAAGATCAGTCTCTGGCAGGTCCCATGACGCTGAGTCATATTGTGGATGCACAAGTTGTGCTTTCATCCACCGATGATGCGAGATATCGTATTTTACGGGCTGACAAGAACCGTTTTGGCAGTGTGGGAGAGCTTGGGTTTTTTGCCATGACCGACAGGGGGTTGAAAGAGGTCAAAAATCCCTCTGCAATGTTTTTGTCACGATCTGACACGCCAGCATCAGGCAGTGCAGTGACAGTGGTGTGGGAAGGGACCCGGCCACTGCTGGTTGAGATACAGGCGCTGGTCACGGAAAGCCAGTCGGGGAACCCGAGGCGCCTCGCGGTGGGTATGGATCAGAACAGAATTGCCATGTTGCTGGCTGTTCTTGCCAAACATGGCGGTCTGGCCACAGCAAGTGATGAAGTTTATGTAAATGTGGTGGGGGGGATTCGGGTCACTGAGACCAGTTCCGACCTTGCCGCAATGGTGGGCATAGTGTCAAGTCTACAGGACAGGGTGATTCCCCATGAGGCTCTTTTTTTTGGGGAAATCGGTCTTAGCGGTGAGATCAGACCAGTTGCCAATGGAGAGGCCAGGCTGAAAGAGGCTGCAAAGCATGGCTTTCGCAAGGCAGTGATACCCAAGGCCAATGCTCCGCAAAAGCTGGTGAAGGGCCTGGAAATTGTGGCAGTTTCCAGTCTGGCTGAAGTTCTTGAGGCTATGTATTGACGGGGTCAGGACAGAAGTATTCCCACAATCAGAAGAGCCACTCCTCCGCCTGTAAGTATCCAGTCCAGAGGACGATAGCGGAAGATAATCAACCCGGTCAGAGTCAGCAGTAAGATGGCAATACAGGTAAAATCGGCAATGACCAACCAGGTGGTACTGGTTTTGAATACCTTGTGGATACTGTTGAGTCTGTTCCAGGGCTGTTGCGGGCTTTTGTCAATTTTCTTCATTTCCCCCTTCTTAGGGTCAATGATAAAAGTTGTCTTTCCGTGTGACCCGTAGAGAAATTCTATGGTCTGACCGCCCCGTATCCGGATTACAGTGGGATCATCACTGCGGCCTATCTGCTCTTTGTAAAAATCAATGAACTGACGCATGATTGCGGTGTCCGATTTCTTGACACTGGAGGTTGTAATTTCCTTGTCTATGAAGTAGTCAAAGCTTTTCCTGTGGTTTAACAGGATACCGGTGAGACAGTAAAAGATCACCAGTGCAGCCAGTGTCAATCCGGTCCAGCGGTGCAGTTTACGAAACAGATGCAGGGTTGAAGGTTTCATGTTGTTAGAAGTGGTAGTTATGATATTGTTTTTGATCTGTTTCCCATTTCAGTGAACGGTACCAGTAAAGATGTCGATACACTCTATATGGTGTCGGCAATGTTGTCAAACACTGAATGTATGGTTTCGGTGAACTTTCTTGACACTGAAATGATCTCATAGTAGACTCCTATGCAGTATTTTCAGGTTCTGCGAAAGCAGATGAAGAGGGAATCCGGTGTAAATCCGGGATGGGCCCGCCGCTGTAACCGGGGACGAATTTCGCTGAAAGCCACTGTCATTATTGAGTGATGGGAAGGCGCGAAAAGAGGGTGATCCGGAAGTCAGAAGACCTGCCTGAAAAAGATTTCATGTCCTAGGCAAAGGAGTGAGATTGTAGATATATCTGGGATAAAGACGGGACATCTCGGGTCAATTATTCAATTGGTCCGGGATTTTTTTGTTTTCCCGGATCGTGAAGAGGAGGTTCCTATTATGAGGGTAACAATTTTTTTTACGATAGCACTGCTGTTTCTTTGTGCCGCAACTACAAGTTTTGCCAGTGATGCCTGGAAGGTAGAACACAAGAATGCCGTGGTACTGGCCATGTTTGGAACAACGGTGGAGCCGGCCCTTGAGGGGTTGCTCAATATCCGGACCAAGATGATAAAAAAGTATCCGAATACTCCTGTGCGGATAGCTTTCACTTCAAACATTATTCGTAAAAAATGGCAGCATCGAGCGGAAGATCCAGCCTATATCAAGGCCCATCCTGAAATTCCAGCGGAAGTTCTTCATGTAAAAACACCGCTAGCCACCATTGCTGATTTACAGAATGAGGGCTATGATACCATCGTTGTTCAGCCGACTCATATTGCCATGGGTGAAGAGTTCCTTGATCTTGCTACTTATGTTGACAGCCTGATGCGGATGGGTACAATGAAAAAACCCAAGTATAAACCCTTCCACAAAGTAGTACTTGGTCGCCCTGCTCTTGGAACATACGGCATGAATCATCCTTACGCTGAAGATATTATGACTGTAGCCAAGGCGTTATCCGGGGATGCAGAAATTGCCAGGAAAGAGAAGGCTGCTCTGGTTTATATGGGGCACGGCAATGAATATTTTCCTTCAGCAGGCGCCTACCTTGAGTTTGCTGCCCGGATGAGGGAACTCTATCCTGATGTTGTGACAACAATTGGAAATGTTGAAGGTTTTCCAGCGATAGCTGATGTTATGGACAATCTGAAGCTCTATGGTGTAAAAAAAGTGGTCTTAAAACCCTGCATGGTGGTGGCTGGGGATCATTCCATGAATGATATGGCCGGGCCTGATGCTGATTCTTGGAAGTCTGTTCTTGAAAAGAATGGTTTTGAGGTGGTAACAGTTGAACGTGGTCTTGGTGAAGAAGATGCCTTTGCTGATATCTTTATCTCCCATGCTGAGGATGCCGCAAAAGATGCTGGTATTGTCTTGAAGTAATATCAGATACTCCCCTGGAACATCAGGGGTGTATTTGTCCACTGGCTGTTGTCTGCTTTGGGCAGGCAACAGCCGGCCCAGTAGTTGAATTCTCTTTTTTTTTTCGTTTTTCCTAATAGTTCTCCGGTCTCTTCAGTTGTCTTTCTGCAGCGCTTTTTATAGTCTCCTTTTGTTCCCGGTGTTGATATCACTATTTTCTTTACGGGCTTGTTATTCCAGACGAAGAGTCGTAAAATGTCCTTTATTAAAGGACAACAATCAATCAAATGACAAGGAGAAATTCATGGATTTTAAAGAACACCTTAAAATTGCCTGGGAGACCACCCTGCAGTTTGTGGTGCCGGTTATTTTGCTCACTCTGGTTCAGATGCTTGTCATTACCATCAGTCTGGGAATTCTGGCACCGGTAACCACCGCAGGGTATGTTCAGTCTCTGCTGAGGGCCATTCGCGAGGGACGCGAACCCAGGGTTGGAGATCTGTTTTCTGAGATGCGCCTCTTTTTGCCCCTGTTTGTTTATGGGTTGCTGGTGGTACTTTTGACGTTTCTCGGACTTATGCTGCTGGTAGTACCCGGTTTGCTTGTTGCTGCATTTATTGTATTTTCGACGATCTACATGATTCCTCTTATGACAGACAGGGATATGGGGCTGATTGAGGCCATTAAAGAGTCCTGGGCCATGGCTGTTCGTAAACCAGTGGATGATCAACTGGTATTTATGGTTCTTTATCTCCTTATTCTTTCCATTGGTGGTTCCATTCCTCTGGCGCTGCTTTTTGCTCAGCCCCTTGCAACTTTTCTGATGCTGATTGTTTATGAAGAACGTCTGCTGGATGATCAACTGGTAATTGATCAGGAGCCTCCCCCGGTTCCTGATCAGGATGCGTGAGTGGCAACAGTAGATGAAAAAAAATGATCACAGTGGTGTTGACGGGTGGGAGCGCTTTGAACTCCCTGAAGGTGCTTTGTATATACAGCCTGAAATTCCGGACTGGATAGTTGTTTCAGAAGGGGCTGATCAGGTAATCAGGTCTGGTGAAGTCCATGCCGCCGGAAGCTATGAAGGGGAATTGTTGCGTGGTGCTTTTAGCGTGGAATCGGAACAGCCTTATGCAGGGAGAGCTGCGACACTTGGGCTCAATCACCTGAAAGAGTGTTGGTTTCATATTACCGACACCTGTAATCTCAGCTGTCGGCACTGCCTCTTTGCGGCATCGCCTGCAAAGAGGCAGCATCTTAGCCACAAGTTGTTAAACAGGAGTGTGGCGGAGGCACTGGCCCTTGGCTGTCGCCTCTTTTCCTTCACTGGTGGCGAACCTTTCCTTTACCCTGATTTTTTGTCCATCGTTGAGAGTCTTCTTCAGGAAAATCGTGATGTGCATGTCGCTGTACTCACTAACGGTACACTGCTTAAGCGGTCTCTTGATCTGATTGCAACCTTTGACAGGCTTCATCTTCAGGTAAGTCTTGATGGTGTTGAAGAGAGTCATGACAGGCTGCGTGGCAGGGGAAGTTACCGGAAACTGATGGAAAACCTTGTTTCCATGCGTGCCGTAGCAGTTCCTTTCACCCTTTCAGTGGCCATAAGCCGTGAGAATATCAGGGATTTGTCACATATCGTAGATGTTGCGGATGAAGTTGGGGCATCTTCCATTCACCTGCTCTACCATTTTGTCCGGGGAAACGGCAGTCAGGATCAGTTTGTTACTCCCGGGGAGATTTTTCCCTACCTTCTGGCGGCCTGGAAACGAGCCACTGAACTGGGTTTGACCATTGATAATATTGAGAGTTTGCGGAGTCAGGTCTTTTCAACACCTGGTACCAGGTATGATCTTTCCAATACTGCCTGGGAATCTCTGGCTATCGGTCCGGATGGTGTGATCTACCCATCACCTGCACTGGTTGGTATGGAAGAATGTTCCTGCGGGCACCTGGAACAGGGTCTGTCTGAAGTGTGGAAAACGAGTCCGGTTCTCAATGCTGTTCGTAAATCGAGCCTCAAGGACTCCTGCCGCTATCAAAACAATTCTTTGAAATATCTGGTGGGTGGTGGCGATATCGATCACAGTTTCTTGTCTGGGGGAGAATGGGTGGGCTATGATCCTTACCTTGCACTGTACAATCGTATTGCTCTGCAACTGATTGAAGAGCAGGTGGCCACCTATTGTTATCAGGGTAAGGGACTTGTTTTACTGCGAATGGGAGATGTACGGCATGATTGTCTGGAGATGGATGACGCGGGAACAGACGTTGCTTTGACTCACTGTAACTGTCTTATCTCACTGGCGTCAGACTCCGGGCACAGTTCTGTGAGAGAGTTTTATGGTGAGGCGGCAGTTTTGGCCAAAGAGGATATTATCAATCCACTGGCACCGGCCCAGGCAGAGGCTGACTTTCTCCCGGAGAAAACCCGGAAACATTCATACGGCTGTGGCAGTCCGGTGACGGATGGTGCTCCCCAGGAAGGTGAGACCCTAGTTGACCTGGGTTCCGGTTCCGGTATTGAGTGTTTTATGGCATCGGATTCTGTGGGGAAGAGCGGGTTTGTTTACGGCATTGATATGACAGATGAAATGCTCGCTCTTGCCAACAAGTCAAAGGCAGAGGTTGCAGAACACCTAGGTTATGCCAATGTGGAATTTAGAAAGGGCTTTCTTGAGGCAATTCCCTTGAATGAAGGAGTTGCAGATGTGGTTATCTCAAACTGTGTAATCAATCTCAGTCCTGATAAGCGGATGACATATCAGGAAATCTATAGGATTTTAAAGCCCGGTGGCAGGTTGGTGGTTTCAGATATAGTAACTGATATCGCCATTCCTGCTCGATTGAAAAATAATGTGCGATATCGTGGAGAGTGTCTTGGCGGGGCCATGCAGCAGGAAGAGCTGGTTGCCATGATGGAGGCGACCGGATTCACTGCAATTCACTTTATAAAGCGTTTTCCTTACCGTCAGGTCGAGGGAATGGACTTTTATTCACTCACTTATGAGGCCGTCCGCCCAGCCGTTGAGGTAGCGGAATCAGTCACCTTCAACGATGTGATTTACAGGGGTCCCCATGGAGCGATCCATACTGAATCCGGGATTTTGCTGATAAAGGGACGGCGGATGACACTCCCTGTTCATGAACTGGCTGGGTTAGGGGACTCTGTTTTTGTCCTTGATGACCAGGGGGCTGTCAGTAATGTGGAGATGAAAAATTCCTGTTGTACTCTCCAGACAGAGATTAATGGGCTCACAGAGAGTTGCTGTGATTCTGTTGAACTAGATTGTTGTGATGGCAGCGATATCTCCGGAGTGGAAAAGGGGCGAAAGGATGCAGGCTGTATGGTTTGCGGGGCTGATTTACATTATTTTATTGACCCGAAAGAGATGGCCTGCAGCTATTGCGGTCGTTCGTTTTCTGTCAATGGATGTTGTGCCAACAGCCATTTTGTCTGTGACAGCTGTCATAAGCAAAGTGGAACTGAGGTGATCAGAGCGATCTGCAGTGCTACTGGAGAGCAGGATCTTATTCGCTTGCTGGAATTGATCCGTAGCCACCCGGCCATCCCCATGCATGGGCCTGAGCACCACGCCATGATACCAGGCATCATCCTGGCCTGCTACAGGAATTCCGGCGGAGACATTAAGGCAGAAACCATTGTTACCGGTATCCGGCGCGGCGGAGATATTCCCGGTGGTGTATGTGGCTTCTGGGGCGCGTGCGGTGCAGCGGTAGGAGCCGGGATTGCGGTTGCCATTATCCTGGCCGCAACCCCCCTCACTCCGTCTCCGCGGCAGCTGGCTCAGTCCTTCAGTGCTAAAATATTGAAGCTTATTTCAGGATATCGTGGAGGGCGCTGCTGCCAGCGAGAGACGTGGCTGGCCCTTACTGAAACTGCCAGATTATCCGAATCGATACTCTCGGTACCCATGACCGCAGGGGGGGAGATTCACTGTTCCCAGTATCTGAAAAACAGGGAGTGTATCCGTAAACAGTGTCCTTTATGGGAGGGTCGTGTAAAGGACCTTGATACTGAGTTACAGTTTCTTTCCATTCCCTGAATGTGATACTGTAAGTGATAGAAGAAGCACCATCATCTGGTAAAGACCTACTCGAACGGAAAAGCTGATAGTGATAAAACAACAAAGAATGCACGGCAACGATGGGGATTGCAGGGTTTTTATTGCTATCGTGTTGTTTTTTTCAGGGATCTTTTTTCCTGTGCCTTCAATGGCGGCAGCACCCTTTGAGAAGGTGAGTCTCCAGCTGAAATGGATGCACCAGTTTCAATTTGCCGGTTATTATGCCGCAATTGAAAAAGGTTATTATCGTGATGTAGGCTTGGATGTAACCCTGAAAGAGGCCCATCCCGGTATGGATGTCACAGAAGAAGTTGTCTCCGGTCGGGCTGAATATGGTATTGAGATGCCTGGTCTTCTTCTGAAACGACAAAAGGGGTATCCTGTTGTTGTGTTAGCTGCTATTTTTCAACATTCCCCGGAGGCGCTTATAGTGTTGAAAGATTCGGGGGTTACAGGAATACATGATCTCATCGGCAAGCCGGTTATGCTCAGTCACTATGGTGCGGTTGAGTCAAGGGCAATGCTCTATGATGAGGGCATTCAGATAGAAAATCTCAACATTATAGAGCACAGTTGGGATATTGGCGACCTGATTTCCGGAAAGGTTGTGGCCATGGAGGGATACCTGACAGATCGACCCTTTATCTTGCAGACCCTGAGTATACCTTTTTTTTCTATTCGTCCACAGGCCTACGGGGTTGATTTTTATGGTGACTGTCTCTTCACTTCTGAGGAAGAGATAGAGGAGCATTCGGAGCGGGTTGAGGCATTTCTTGCTGCAAGTCTGAAGGGCTGGAGATATGCAATGGCTCACCCTGAGGAAATAGTTGATCTGATTCTGGCTGAATACAGCAGCCGTCTTTCAAGGGAGGCTCTATTCTTTGAAGCGGAGACCATGAAGGAGCTGTTACTGCCGAAACTGGTTGATATTGGTCATATGAATCCGGGTCGTTGGCAGCATATTGCTGAAACTTTTGTGAAATTGGGTATGCTCGATTCGGGATATTCCCTGGACGGGTTTCTTTATGATCCCAATCGGGGTTTGAGTAACAGGAAAATCATGGGGTTGGTCTGGATCCTGTCAGCTATTGTCTTTGTAGCAGCGGCAGTGGTGGTGATTCAGTTTGTTTTTAACCGAAAACTGAATAAGCAGGTAGCCAAACGTACGGAGCACCTTATGCTTGAGGTGACTGAGCGGAAGAAGGCCGAAAAACAACTGCAGGAAAGTGAAAAATTTCTCACGTCCATTGTTGATAATATCCCCAATATGATTTTTGTAAAAAATGCTGCTGAGCTCCGCTATGCCAGTATTAACAGGGATGCAGAAGATCTCTTTGGCTTTACTAAAGATAGGTTTGTGGGTAAGACAGACTATGAAATTTTCAGTAAGGAAGAGGCTGATTTCTTCACCGCCAAAGACCGAGAGGTGTTAAACAATAAGGTTCTGATAGAGATTCCAGAGGAAACGCTTCGTGACCGGAATAATGGGATCAGGACAGTCCATACTATCAAAATACCCATCCTGGATGAACAGGGAAATTCTGAGTTTTTACTGGGTATTACAGAGGATATAACTGAAAAAAAACAGGTGGCTGATGAGAAGGCAGTTCTCACTGCCAAGCTCCGCCAGGCCCAGAAAATGGAGGCGATTGGCACCCTGGCTGGTGGCATTGCTCACGATTTTAACAATATTCTCACTGCTATTTATGGTTATGCAGAGCTGGCGGCCATGGATAGTTCTGATCCTGAAAAGACCAGAAAGTATATTGCAGAAGTTCTTCACGGGGCGGAGCGGGCCAAAGAACTGGTGAAGCAGATTCTCACCTTCAGTAGAAAAAGTGATAAAGACCCAAAGCCCATTCGTCTTCAGGCGGTTGTGGAGGAGGCCTTTAAGCTTTTACGCTCCACTCTTCCAACAACCATTGAAATTCATCAGAACATAGACCCTGATTGCTTGCCTATTATTGCTGATCCGACAGAGATTCATCAGGTCATAATGAACCTCTGCACCAACGCCTACCATGCCATGCGAGATTCAGGCGGCGTATTGGGCATTGAGGTTAAGTCGGTGGAATTGGGAGCTGGCTCGTCCAGGAGTATTGCCCACCTCAAACCGGGGTCCTATCTTCAGGTGGCTATCAGTGACACTGGTGAAGGAATGGATGAAAATGTGGTGAGCAGAATATTTGAGCCTTATTTTACCACGAAGCATCAGGGTGAGGGGACAGGTCTCGGCCTAGCTGTTACCCACGGTATTATATCGAGTCTTGGAGGAGATATTGTTGTTCACAGCAAGCTGGGAAGTGGGACAGTCTTTACTTTGTATCTCCCAATTGCTGCTGCGGTTCTGGTGAAGAAAACAGAAACAAGTGAAGTTGGTAGTCTGCCCACTGGTGATGAACGAATTCTACTTGTCGACGATGACCGGGCAATAGTTGAGATGCAGCAGCAGAAACTGTTTCATCTGGGTTATGAAGTGACAGCCTGTTATGATAGTGTTGAATGTCTCCGTACCTTTGAGCAACGCCCCCAGTATTTTGATGTTCTCATCACTGACATGACTATGCCCGGAATGGCTGGAGATACACTGGCCACAGAAGTGTTGAAACTACGACCGGATATGCCCATTATTCTCTGTACCGGGTTCAGTGATCGTATGGATGAGCAGAAGGCAAAGGCTATTGGAATCGGTGAATATGTTATGAAGCCGGTTCTTATGGCAGATATTGCTGTGGCCATAAAAAAAGTCCTGACAACTGGTGTGAACCAGGTAAAAAGCTAGTCATACCATGTGGTATTGAGAGGGTGCCCGAGGGTGTTTTCTTCCTCCTTCTTGTTTTCTTGTTTTTTCTGTTTAAATCTTCGTTGACTAATTCTTTTTTGTGTTGCTTTATATATTTGAGAAACAGAACCAGTTGATCTTTGTTAAAGAGATTTGGTGAAGTTTTCCAGTACGGGTTTTTTTCTGTAACGATGTGACGGGATCATTTTTCAGGCGTATAAAATCTGTGTGATTTCAAATGAATGGTAGCGTAACACTGGTGAAATTGTATACATGAAGTTGAAAATTTTGAGGAGGTTTCTTTTTGATGAAGATTAGAAAAACATTACTGGTCGGGCTGACGCTGTCCTTTTTATCAGGCTGTGCCGGAATGGATATAGGGAGTAATATTGAGGGATACGGTTATCTGATGACCGAAAACTATGCTGGTGGTGCAGAGCGATTCCAGGAAATTGTGAAAGAAAAGCCGAGCTCGGCTGAGGCAAATTTTTATCTTGGGCGATTTTTTATGGCCCAGGAGAAGGTTGAAAGTGCCTTACCGTATCTGCAGAAAGCGGCTCGCCTGGGGCCGGACAATGCCGATTACCAGTTCTGGCTAGGTGTTGCATATGGTGAAAGAAAAATGGCAAAAAAGGAAGCAGCACAATACGAAAAAGTTTTGCTGCTGAATCCATCCTATGTCGCAGCGCACCTCTATCTTGGCCATAATCTGTTGAAAAAGGGGCAGGTGGAAAATGCTTTAGCCAGTTATAAACAGGTGCTGGAGCTGGCTCCTCGAAATCAGAGTGCTTTGTATAATAGAGCATTGATAATGCATATTCTTGAGCGAAGCCCAGAAGAAAAACTGGCCTGGCGCATTTTCCTCAGGAAATATCCGGCTGGTCCAATGGCTTTGCGGGCAACAGATCATCTCAACCGTCTGGAGGATTTTAGTTATAGAAACCATAAGCTGGGTTTGAGGAGGGTGACTCTGACTAAAATATGGTTTAAAGCATTTGATGGAAAACTCAGCAAAAGTTCCTATAAGTCTTTGAATCTGATAGGAGAAATTGTTTCCAATATGCCTGAGTATACCCTTCAGGTGCTTGTGTACCAGAAAAACAATAAGCTTCTTGCACAGGCTAGAGCTGAAAGTATCCGTGAGTATCTGTTGGAGAACTTTCCCCAGTTGGAGGGACGGGTTAATATCAGCTGGTTTGATGTGGATGATACTGTAACGGCGAAGGGGAAAAAAGTGGCCATAGGAGAATCGGTACGTTTCTTTCTCACTCGATGAAAATCCCGGGTGATCTATTCAAAAGTGATATTCATTGGTTGCGGAGTGTGGCGGATCTTGCTTCACTCCGCTTTTTTGTGCAACAGAGAGTCGGGATGTTTGCTGTTCGGGAGGTTGTCCGGGAATGCCCTTACATCATCATCGAATGATTCCGGAATAATGAAATACATAAAAGATGTGACCCTTTTCAAGGGTGATCGTATAACAACATAGATAAGGAGCAGGATTCAATAGATTACTGTACCGGAATGTTATGGAAGCGGCTGATGATGAAATAGTGAAACAGGTGTTGGGTGGCAGCAGGAACCGATACCGGTTTCTTGTCAGTCGTTATGAACGCCAGATCTTCAACTTGATGTTCCGATACAGTCATAATGATGATGATGCCGCAGATTTGACCCAGGAAGTATTTGTCAAAGCCTACAGCCGCCTTGACCAGTATCGCTACGACGATCGTTTTTTTTCCTGGCTGTACGCATTGGCGGTTAATCTTGCCAGGGACTGGTATCGTAAGAGGTGCAGGAGCCAGGAGTTATGTACAGAGTTGGTAGACAACGAGCTTAAAGTGCCGGGTTCTGTTTCCAGGCAGGAAGAAGGCCTTGAGCGAAGTGAGGAAATAAAGTTCCTTGAGGATGCCCTGGGGCAGTTATCTCACAGAAATCGTGAAATGGTGATACTTCGTTATCAACAGGAGCGATCCATTAAAGAGATAGTGGAGATTTTCGATATGGGAGAGAGTGCGGTGAAAATGCGACTCTCCCGTGCCTTGAAACAGCTGCGTAAAATCATTCATGGGGTTGATAGAAGATGAAGAATGAAAAGGATGATATCAGGAGGATAGAGGAGCTGTTAAGCCAACTTCCTGAAAGAGAAGTTCCGGGCGATATAAATGATCGGGTCATGGACATGATTATTGAAGAAAAGCCGAGTTTTCTGAAACGGCTGAAGGAAATGTATTACGGCACCTTTGTCATAAATATCCAACCTGCTAAATGCGGCATGCTGGCAGCTGCTGTTGCGGCAGCATTTTTTCTTGGTTCTCTGAATGCGGGGTCTTACGAGACTGATATGGAGTTGCCCGTCGTGTCAGATTTGACCAGTGAGGCCAGTTATTATATCGGTCGTGGCCTTTATGAGGGTGGTGAGCCGGAAAGGGCTCTGGTCTATCTTAAAAGGGCGGCCATGCTTGATCCCGGGAAACCTGAGTATGGCCTCTGGCAGGCAGTGGCATTTCAGGCAGTGGGAGATTCTGAGCTTGAACGGAAGCAATATCAACGAATGGTCAGTAAATACCCCAATTATCTGCCCGCTCTTCTCAACCTTGGTCATAACCAGCTTGAAAATGGTGATCTTGATGGAGCCCTTGCGAGTTATCGCCAGATACTTGCCTTGAATCCACAAGACCAGAGTGTGCTCTATAACATTGGCCTTATCTACAAGATGCAAGGTGATGCTGTTGAAGAGAGTAAGGCCTGGCGGCAGTATTTGTCAGCGAACCGGACTGGTCGTAAGAGCTACAGAGCTGTGAGTCACCTTAATGAGATGGGACGGTTTGATTTTCGTACCGCACAGCTCGGATACAGGCAGGTTGTGATTCATCCGGAGGCCCTGTTGAGTGACAATGAGGCTCTTCGGGAACACGAAATATCCTGGCTGGCCGAACAGTATATGCGGACTCCAGGGAAAACACTGAATATTGTTGTCTTTGATGCGGCCGGACAGGCCGTTGCAAAGGAGCGTGCAATGCTTCTGAGAGAGGAGTTGCTCAGCCTTCTTCCTGAGGATAAGCATGTTAATATCAGCTGGTTTGGTCAGGCAGAAATGATAGTAAAGGAAACGAAAAAATCTGCACTGAAGCAGAGCGTTCTGGTTTTCAGTCAACCGGATAATTTAACAACTTTAAAGGAGCGTCGGATATGAAGTCAAAAAAATATTTAAAAATGTATGCATTTTTTCTGGTTTTTGGTGGCACTGTGATGACCCAGCCACTCTATGCAGCAGTTGGTGATGGACCGGCTTATGGAAGCCCTGAAGAGGCGATGGCTGCCATGGCAGAAGTGGAAGAGCAGGCTGCAGACACGCCGGCAGAAGTGGAAGATGCCTTAGAAGACGTTGAGGATGCAACTCAGGATTTTGAGGATGCTCTTGCAACAGCAGATGAAGAGGTTATTGAAGATGCACAGGAAAAACTGAGTAAGGCCGAAGAGGCATATGCTGATGTGATTTCTGGGTTGACGGGTGTTGATGTTGAGACCATAGAGGCCATGCGGGAAGACAGGATGGGCTGGGGGGCGATAGCTAACGAACTTGGGACTAAACCCGGCTTGCTTGGTCTTGGGAACACAAATGGTAAGCAGCATCATGGGATGAAGTCGGATGAACTGGACGACGATGAAGATGATATTGTTGGTGTGGATCCCGATGAGCTGGCAGATGCCACCGAGCGATCATTGGATTCTGTGGATGATATGGGAAGAGGTGATCATTCATCTGAATCCGGCTATGGCTTAAGTCATGACAGGGGTGAAAACCACGGTATGGGAATGGCTGGAGAAGATGATATGGGGGAGAGAGGTGAGCGTTCCCATGATGGTGAAGGTGGTGGCGATGACGATCACGGTGGTGGCGATGATGACCATGGTGGCTCCGGTGGCGATGATGACCATGGTGGCTCCAGTGGTGGTGATGACCATGGTGGCTCCGGTGGTGATGATGACCATGGCGGCTCCGGTGGAGATGATGACCATGGCGGCTCCGGTGGAGATGATGATTCTGATGGAGATGATGATTCTGATGGAGAAGACGGAGACGATGACCATGGTGGTGGCGAGTCTGATGGACATCGCTAAAAAATAACCCCCTGAATCTGTGAGCACCGATCATGTGATGACGTTCTTGTTTTGGATGGTTCGATAGAGTCTGCAAAGATCAAATCGTTCAAAATGCTCACGGGTTCAAATAAACTCACAAAAACAGATAAAGAGATCGACAAATCTCTTTAAAGTTGTTCATATATACCTGTGGTTTGAACTTTTTTATCTAGGGAGGAGAAAAAATGAGTGGACATGGGCATGTGAAAACGGAAGAGGATCATTCTGTTTGTGTTAAAGTCGGAGTGTTTTTTGTGTTTGTTATTATAGGTTTTTTTGTGATCGGGATGATTAATTGAAAAGCATCTCCTGGAAAATTGATGAACCGTCAAAGGCTTGGCTTTTGACGGTTTTTTTTGTTTTTGGAAGAACAGTATGGCGAAAAAGAAATTTTATGCAGTGGCCTGCGGGAAAAAACCGGGAATATATACATCCTGGCCAGAGGCTGAATTGCAGGTAAAGGGCTATGGTGGGGCACGTTACAAAGGTTTTGTCAGTCTGGCTGAGGCAAAATCATGGCTGGCTGATCCGCAGTGGAGTAAAAAGACGAAAAAAGTCACAATCACACCACGGAAGTATCAGAAGCTGTCTCCTTCCTCATCTGCTGCCATAGAGATCTATACTGATGGTGGCGCTATTAATAATCCCGGCCCAGGTGGATATGGTGTGGTACTCCTGATAAATGGAGAGTCACATGAGATATCCGGCGGCTACCAGCGCACCACCAATAATAGAATGGAGCTTATGGCCTGTATAAAAGGGATAGAGGCACTGCCATCCAGCACTGAGCCGGTGGCCCTTTTCTCAGATTCCAAATATGTGGTGAATGGTATCAGCAGGGGATGGGCAACAGGCTGGCGAAAGAGGGGATGGCGGAAAGCTGATGGCAGTCCCGCCGTCAATGCGGATCTGTGGGAGAGGTTATTGGATCTTATAGAGGGCCTTGATATCAGCTTTAACTGGATTAAGGGGCACGCCGGACATCCTTTGAACGAGCGCTGCGACCAGCTGGCAGTGCAGAGTGCCAGAGGTGGAGGGCTGAAGCCTGATAACGGTTATATGGGACAATGAGGTTACGCCTCTGTTCGATCCTGACTTTGTTGCGTTTTGGTTGATTGATTTGCTTGGTTGTGCGCCTTTTAGGAAGTGCCCGTGGGGTACATTTTTCCGTTTAATTACAAAATACTCTGGAACTCCAAAATCAAACAAATAATGCGCGTCTCGCGCCCGCAGGAAATATTCTTGGAGTAAGTATGAGGTCGGTCTTTTGGAGGGCCTACGCGGGCCCTGCTTGCCAGCCGATTTTTAACCTTTTTACAAGATCAGCAGTGATAAACTTTCATATTACAGACGGATTTTGGAGGGGATTTGATGGCGGGTAATAAATATGATAAAATGGTGCGAGGGGTAGGGTGGTATAATACACTGTAAAATACATCACTTGTAAACAACTTAAGAAGGCTGTAGTTGTTTTTTGTTTTTACGATGTGAAGAGTTACTATGTTGAACAGTTACATTCGCTCATCCGTTACGGATTAAGGTGTAAATGAGAGGGGTTTTAATGATTAATGCAGAAAAATTGTTAGGAAAAATTTTACAGCAGACGCTGCCTGGTGGGACCAAAAGTAAAAAAGGAGGTGGCTTCCTTGATTCATTGACCTCCGGGGCCGGATTAATGACTGCAATTGGTCTTGGTGTAGGAGCTTATGAAATATTAAAGGACAAGAAGGGGAAGGCATCATCGGGGACATCTGTAAATACTCCACCGCCACCATTACCGTCAGGTGCAAATCCCACCCCACCTCCACCGCCTCCAGTGCCATCCCCTCCAAAAACAAATGAGGCGGCGGCGCAAGGACTTTCAGGACAGGATCTTGCTCTGCGAATGATTCAGGTCATGATAGGTGCGGCACATGCTGATGGGGTGATCGATGAGTCAGAAGAGAAGGCCATCCTTGATCGCCTCAAAGGTGCTGACCTCGATGGTGAAGAGAAGATGTTTCTGGTACAGGAGCTGCACAGGCCCAAAGATCTGGTTGAACTGACTGCAGGTATTGATGATCCCGCAGCTGCTCAAACCATGTTTATGCTGGCAGTAGCAACCATAAAGGTGGATACAGAGGCAGAACAGGTCTGGCTCAATGAGCTTGGAGACAGGCTTGGTCTCAGCTCTGAAATCAGAACCTTTCTTGTGGAGCAGGCGGGATAGCAAAATAACCAGGAGGAGAGAGTGCTTTTCCCTTCTGGCATTTGCTATCAACGCATCCTGTTTCTTTTGAGCCCATTGATTTAGTTCACCACAATCAACGTCTTTTCGGAAACAGGATGCTTTACCATCGGAACACTCACGGATTCTGGGACTTGTTAACGCTCAAACATTGAGGCAAGTCCGCCCAGAACCGAACCTTCTCCTACTGTCTGGCCACCTGTCTGGGGTGCGGCTTGGTAGATGCGGCCGGCTAGACGTGAGAAGGGTAGAGATTGTAACCAGACATGGCCGGGGCCCTGGAGGGTAGCGAAGAAGAAGCTTTCCCCACCAAAGATTGCAGATTTTACGTTTCCGACAAACTCTATATCATAGTTGACTGTCTGGGTAAGAGCCACCAGACATCCTGTGTCTACTCGCAGAGTTTCGCCGGCGGCCAGCTCTTTTTCGATTATCGTTCCACCGGCGTGGAGAAAACTGAGTCCGTCGCCGTCGAGTTGTTGCATGATAAAACCTTCACCACCAAAGAGTGCAGTACCTATCTTTTTCTGGAAGGCGATGCCTATGGAAACCCCTTTTGCGGCGCAGAGAAAGGCATCTTTCTGGCAGATGATCCTGTTGCTGTATTTTTTCAGATCAAGGGGGATTATTTTTCCGGGATAGGGAGATGCAAAGGCCACCTTAGCTTTCCCTTGGCCATTATGGGTGAACATGGTGATAAAGAGCCCTTCGCCACTGATCAATCGTTTTCCGGCACCGAGCATCTTATCAAAAAATCCTCCGGATTGGGATTGCTGAGAGCCATCACCAAAGATGGTATCCATTATGATGCCGTTTGACATATACATCATGGCTCCGGCTTCTGAAACCACGCTCTCCTGCGGGTCAAGTTCAATTTCCACAAACTGCATCTCATGGCCGAAAATCTCAAAATCAATTTCATGGGACTGTGAAGTTGAAACTGGCGGTGGTGCAGATGCCTGGGCCGGGCTACTGAGTTCTGCAACTTCTGTTGCCGGTTTCCAGTCTGCGAAGCCATTACACCATACCATACTGGATGTGGGATATTTTCCGGACGATAGAGCGGAGGAAAGCTGACTGGTTGACATGGGGCCAACGGACTGACCATCAACGGCTACATACCACTTGGACATTTGCTACCTCTTGTTTCCTGCGGGTCAGTGAATTGTTGAGTTTTTCACAGACCTCTGTTTATGGGTAAATGAAAAAGATCCTGAATCCGTGTCGGCTTCGTCATTGTTTTCTTAACAAGATACAGAAACGCAAATATAAAACTCACAATCAAGTATGATGGGCTCGTAAAAGTTCACCATTAAACGTTCACGGGTTCAGAAAGGTGCCAGTAAGAGGGTATACCTGTTTTTGCCATTATGCAAAATGAAAAAAAGTAGTTCTGGAAAAAGAGGTCAGGCCTGTTGCTTCTACATATTTTCCAGCAGGTGTTGAATAATGGAGACTGCAGCAATATTGGCAGTTTCAGCTTTTAAGATACGGGGGCCGAGGCTCAGGGTAAGAAAGTGTCTCTTTCTTGCCCTTGCCACTTCAGTTGCCGGAAATCCTCCCTCCGGACCAAAGACCAGTTGTAATCCGGCCCCATTTTTCTGAAGGGTTGTGGCATGCAGAGAGTTTTCCGGCTCCTCTTCTTCCCAGAAAAGAATTTTTTGCACAGTAGAGTTCTGTTGGTCAAGCATTTCTTCAAAGGAGAGCAGCGGGGTTAGGCGCATCATGATGGGGTTATTGCACTGTTTGCACGCTTCCTCGATGATACGCTGCCAGCGTGGATATTTCTGTGATATTTTGGTGAATTCGGTCTTTTTGAACTGGCATCGTTCACTGTGAAAAGGGGTGAACTCTGTAACACCGAGTTCTGTGCATTTCTGTATGAGCAGTTCCATCTTCTGGGCTTTGAGAATACTTTGACAGACCCGTAGTGGAGTGGTATCCCGTTCAACGTGGATGGAGGAGAGAATGCGAAGTCTGGCCTGTCTGCCAAGGGAGATAATTTCAGCATCATGGATATTTCCATTCCCATCGAGCAATTGCAGTAACGTGCCTGGCTGCAGCCGTAGAACGTTGCATATATGATGAGTCTCCTGTTCTGAGAGGATGATCTCGTCGTGAATTTCTGTGTCCGGATGGATAAAAAAACGGCGCATGGCAGGGCGAATCTCCGAGTGGTGGTAATTTGTCTGTGTTGTGGTAATCCTGAATGCGTGATGGTTTTCTGTGAACACATTGATATGGTATACTATAACTAACGTGTTCAAAAAAAACCAGACTGCATCACTATCGAGCGGACATGGATTCGAGTATGAATAAAAAAGGAGGGTGCTTTGGTGCTTTATTTTTTGCAGAGAATTGTAAGTTCTTCCTGGAGAACTTTGAGGCTCACCGGCTTGGATATAATGCGAACCTGATATTGTGTACAGAAGTGTTCCAGTTCTGCGGACGGGTGTCCGGTACAGAACAAGAACCGTGTGGTAATGGAGGGATCAGCTGAATGGAGAGACTTGAAAAGGTCGATACCGTTTAGGATCGGCATGTCCACATCAGAAATGATGGCATCGAATGATTGGGTAGTTACCTTGTCGAGTGCTTCGACACCATCCTTCGCCAGACTGACTGCTGCAGAACCCGAAAAAAAACTTTCAAAGAGATTAAGTATGGACAGGTCATCATCAACAAAGAGATAATGTGGCTGCAGACTCTTTTCAGGTTTTGATTGATCTTGTTCTAAGATAGACATAACATTACCTAGTCCGTTTGTTTTCTGGAAAAAGAATTGTGATCGAATCTGCTGAAAGCACATTTTGATACTCAAAAGAGTATAGAGGTTCCAACGAATTAAGTCCATGTTGCTTTGCGCCAAAAAAATGTGTTTTTGTGCCAGTTTTGGTTTCAAAGTCTCAAAATGTGCTTTTGGTAACGTGTTGAAAATGGATGTGACCGAAAAATGAAGATGTAAGGCGGAAAGCTTCCTGTTACCGCTATTTTTGTGAGGAATGGATAGTGATTGTATGTTTTATGGTAACAATTTTGCTTGCTCTGAGTGCCTTTTTTTCTGTCGCGGCTCCCCCTCCTGTATCCTTCAGTTCTCTCTCTTCTTCCGATGGCCTGCCGCAGAATACTGCCCGGGCACTGCTTCAGGACAGCACAGGTTTTATCTGGATAGGAACCGAAGACGGTCTGGTCCGGTTTGATGGCTATGAAATGCATTCTTTTCGAAAGCAGCATGGTAATCGGGCAACACTTTCTGACAATTATGTTTCAGCACTTGCAGAAGATTTCCAGGGACGGATATGGGCGGGTACCATGGGTGGTGGTCTTAATGCAATTATTCCGAAGACAGACCGGGTTGTCCAGATCCGGGATCTGGGTTCTGCGGATATCATGGTCATTGTGGCAGATCCCAATGGTGAAGAGCTGTGGCTTGGGACAGACTCCGGGCTGTATCGTCTCGGAGTCGGACATTCTGATGCTGCCGAGATTGCAACCAGTCTTCACAATGTGGAGCTGCTACTTCCTGACGGATCGACTCTAAACAATACCGTAACAGGAGTTGTTCTGAAAGATGATGAGGTGTGGTTTTCTACCAGGGGAAAAGGGTTGGGAAGGTTTCAGCGAGAGAATGGTGGTGTGACCTGGTATCAGTCCGGTCATTCTGGTCTCAGTGATGATACTTTTAATATGATGATGATGGACAGGCAGGGGAACCTCTGGGCTGGCGGGCAGAATAACGGTCTGGTTCGAGTGCAGCACGGGACGGATACTGTTTCTTTTAAACACTACAACACCGGCAACAGTGATCTTGAGTCAAATGATGTGATGGCCATTGCAGATGGCGCTGATGGCAGACTTTGGATTGGTACCTGGAATGGCGGCTTGTCCCTGTTTGATCCGGTTACTGAAACAATGGATCTCTACAGAAATCATCGGGGGGATCCATATTCCCTGGCAAGTGATATCATCATGGAGATTATTCGTGGCAGTGATGGGAAGATCTGGGTGGGAACCTTTGATCGCGGGCTGATCTGGTTTGACCCTGACCCTCCATTTCGAGCTTATCGAGCAACTCCCGGTGAGCCGGGGGGGCTTGCTGGAAATCTCATCTGGTCATTTGCATCAGAGGGAAGCAGTGCCCTTTGGGTTGCCTCCAATAAAGGACTTTCACGACTGGATCTTGAAAAAAATGAATATACACTGCCCCAAAATGTTTATCCCAAAGCGCTGTGGCAGAACGTGCGGAAGGATGATATTCGTTCTCTTCTGATGGATGGAGAGTATCTCTGGATAGCGGCGCGGTATAGCGGCCTAGTCCGGTTCAATGTCAACACCGGTGAACTTGTCCCCTTTTCAGATCTTCTTGAAGAAGGACAGGAGCTGACACACCCTTATGTGAGGCTCCTGCTGAAAGACAGCCGGGGTAATCTCTGGATAGGGGCCAGTAAGGGGTTGAACCGGTTTGACCCGGTAAGCGCAACACTTCGCAACTATATGCCGGATCAGGGGACTTCGCTTGCACTGCCCCATCAGCGAATCCGTGCTCTTTTCGAGGACAGCAGTGGAGGGATCTGGGTGGGAACCAGTAAGGGTCTGCTGCTTCTTGATAAGGCGGGTGATCCTGTGAAGGTTTGGCATCCTGGATCCTTTGATCAGGGGAGCGGCCAGATCCTTGCCGGGGAAGGGGTTCGCGGCCTGGGTGAGGATGCACAGGCCAGGATCTGGATGGCCAGTGAAGGCGGGGTTACTATTCTTGACAGAGAGACCGAAGAGGCAATCATTATTCGTGAGGAAAATGGATTGCCGAGTAATGCCGCCTATTGTGCTATCCGTGCCGGGCAGTATATGTGGGTGAGTACCCTGGGAGGCTTGGCAAGAATTAATTCAGCAACCCTGGAGGTTGAGAGTTATTTCAGTTCTGATGGACTACCGGACAATGAATTTAATTTTAATGCCTGGCATAAACTTACTGATGGTCGGCTCGCCTTTGGCGGCCTTGCAGGGTTTACCATTTTTTCACCCCTGTCAGTTCCAGGGCCGGAACAGCCAAAACCAGCCCCGCCGTTGCAGTTGCAGGCCCATGTTTATGGGGAAACAGAAAAACAGGATTTCCTGTTAACCGAGAAAAGTCAGCTTGAGCTGGGTTGGCAGGATAGCAGTATTAGTTTTAATTACAGTGTACTGCATTTTGGTCCCCGTGATGCTGTCAGCTATGAGACCTTTCTCCATGGCGTGGATAGTGGCTGGAAAGGGAAAGGAAAGCAGCGTATGACCAGTTACTCCGGGTTGGCTCCCGGCCGGTATATCTTTCAGGTTCGAGCAGAGGATCGGCATGGGCAGTGGCAGGCACTGACATCACCGGTCTCTTTTACAGTGCATGCGCCCCCATGGCGAACTGTACAGGCCTATCTATTTTATCTGTTTCTGGCCCTGTCTGCAATCTTCTCTGCTTTTCTCCTCTATGGCCGAGGACTCCGAAGGCGCGCAAAGGTGCTGGAGGGGCTTGTGGCTGAACGTACCTCTGAACTTAAAGCTTCAAGTATCCATCTGGCAGAGAAGAACAGTCAGCTGGATCATTTGATGAAAACCCGGGAACGGCTCTTTCGTGGGATTTCACATGAAATCAGAACGCCGCTTTCTGTGATCATTTCGGTTCTGGAATCAGTACAGAAGTATGGCGTTGATGCTCTGGTAAAGGTTCCCATGGCCATGCAGAGTTCTCTGCGTCTGGACAGACTGCTGGGTGACATCCTTGACCTCAGTCGCCGGGATGTGCATAATCGTCAGGACGTGGAAGTGTTTCAGGTACAGGCAGCGCTTTCTGAGATCCTTACACCTTACATACTGCAGGCGGAAATGGAAGGCAAAGAGTTGCATTTCAGTGGACTGTCTGAAGAGTTGTGGCTCCCCCTGCCGCGGAAAACTTTCCTGATGCTGGTATCCAATCTGCTCTCTAATGCCTGCAAATATACCAAACGTGGTGATATCATTCAGGTGGAGGTTTCTTCAGACAAAAAATTTTTTCATCTCGTTGTTGATGATAACGGTTGTGGTGTTCCAGAAGGTCAGGAGGAGGTTATCTTCGACTGGTTCAAGCGAGGTGGATCTGCTGTTTCCACTGATGGCTGGGGCATAGGTCTGGCGTTTGTTCGTGAGGCCGCAGAAGCTGCCGGTGGGAAGGTGGTGTTGGAGAGCAGCACCAAAAGAACAGGAGCGCACTTTGTGTTGAGTCTTCCCCTTGGGGAAGGAGGGGCTGAGAGACTGTCTGAGCCAGGCAGTAACAGCATAGAACATTTTACAGGGCAGCAAGCATTTGTGGATTCCGGGAAGCCATATACCATTCTGCTGGTGGAGGATGATCATGACTTGCTGGAGCTGCTGCCAAGCCTTTTCCCATCTCATTGGAACTGCCTCAGTACCAGTACGGCGGAACAGGGGTGGGTGCTGGCACTTGAGAAGATCCCGGATCTTGTCCTCACCGACCTCATGCTGCCGGGTGAGTCCGGGTTTGATTTCACCAGAAAGTTAAAGGAAGATAATCGTACATCTCATATCCCGGTAATTATCCTCACTGCTCAGGGCAATGAGGAGCGCCGCCTCACAGGACTTGGCCTTTCTGCTGATTCATTTATGGAGAAACCATTTAACAATCAGGAGCTGCTTCTTCGTGTTCAGGGGCTTATTGCCAATAGAGAGCGTGTGGTGGAGCAGGTAAAACGGTTGATCATCGGTGGGCTGCCAGAGGGCCCGGAACAGCAACTCAGGGAACCGGTGACGGAGGATGCTTTCCTGGAGAAGTTACACTCTGCTTTTGCCACTGAGGTAGAGTTATCCTCCGCAGGGCTAGACGATGTCGCTGAAAGGCTGGCCATGTCCAGGAGATCAGTGCAGCGTGAGATGCAGCGTCTTGGGATCAGCTGGAGAGAATACAAACAGCTGCGGAAGCTGCGTCTGGCAATGGATCTGCTGCGGGATCCCGGAAACCGTGTTGCAACGGTGGCCGAACAGGCAGGCTATGGTTCAGCAGCTTATTTTTCAAAGATATTCAAGCAGCATACCGGGGTCTCACCATCAGAGTGGCGGCAAAAATCGCTGGGAAAAGAATAATACAGCTGTTTTCCCTTCACGTTTTCTTTTCCGGGAAGCAGTTGCCTGGAGATGGACGAAAAGTTGAAAACTGGCCTCTTTTGCAGCAGATTGGAATGAAAAAAAACTGAGATCATGAAAATACCCCAAGGCCCTTTCACTGAAGGAACTTTGTGGCAATACTGTCAGGGTGAGAAAAGAAAAAAGTTGCTAACTAATAATGGAAACGATACTCTTTCTAGAAAGGGAGGTACGGTTATAAGAATATTGACACTTCTTTGTTTCTTGATACTACTTTCTGTTTTTGCGGAGATCTGTCTGGCTGAGACCGAGCTGTTCAAACTCAAAAATCGCCTGGCGGCTGAGGTTTTGCCTGTTGTTGAAGTATTTTTATCTCCGGATGGCAGTGCTGTGGCAGACAGTTTTGGGAACATGATAGTGGTGAACGACACTCCTGAAGTTATTGATGAGATAAGAGTGCTGCTGCTTACCTCTGATCGGCCTGTAGCTCAAGTGAAAGTACAGATTGCACTCGACGCTGCTGATAATGATGAGATTGCCAGTTTTGGAAAAAATGGAAAGAGGGGTCGTTATCTTTCCACTGAAGAGCCTCATTTTCGTTATTCTGATGCTCAGCAAACCGGAAAAAAACGTTCATTTATCCTGGTCTCATCTGGGAGCAGCGGCTATATCCGCATGGCACGGCAGGTGCTGGTGACTGAGGAGTGGCATTTTTTATTCAGGCGTCATGGGATGCCGATTTTTTTTAAAGGGATACGAACCATTGAAACCGGAATGGAGGTATCTCCCGTGGTCGTTGGAGATCAGGTTGTCGTTACGGTGACTCCGCGTATCAGCTGGCTGGCAAATGGTGATGCAGAGAATTTTCGCTTCGTGGATGCCTCCACCACCATTTCGGTGCCCCATTCTGAATGGGTTGAGTTTGGTGGAGTAAACAGTCTAGTTGAGCGAGATTCAGATATTCTGGGAACCATATTAGCCAGCGGTGATTTCAGTGAAAAAAGTAGTATTTTGATGAAGATAAAAGCTGATGTGAACCTAAATCAGTGAGTTTTAGATGATGATTCCTGGTTTGTTGGGGACATACCAGGTTGTAAGTTTGTGCCATTACTTCAATATGCTGCCTGGATGGCAATCATAATGCTGCCATAGAGTCATGGTGAATAATTAAGGAGGAACGATGTCAGGAAAAGAGCGCAGGGTGCATGAACGTTTTTTCATGCGAATACAGACAAAAGTGACTGCTGAAACATTGTCTGGTAAAACACCGATGATGGAGTTTTTAACTGCCAATATCAGTGCTGGTGGTGCCTTTATCGAAACGGATCACCCCTTGCCGCTAGTGAGCAAAGTCCGGCTGGAATTTCTTTTGTCCCTTGAAGATCTGCAGACCTTGAAGTTTGTGCTTTCTCTTGAAACCCTTAAAGCCTGGAAGGGAACCCGGGTATGGGTAAGTGCTTCCGGGATTGTTACCAGGTGTGAGCCAACGGGCATGGGTATCATGTTTGATGAAAATTATCGCCTCAGTCCCATGGAAACACCTGAGGATATGGAGAGTTGATTAACAACTCTGTTTTGTGAAACAGAGGGCAATCCATTCGTCTTGCCGCTCTTGCCCTGCCAGTGTAAAACCGCAATCCGTGTAAAGTCTGATGACGTTCTCCTCCTGTTCTCCATGGAGGATACCTGAAACAACAAGCTCCCCTCCTGCTGCCAGCAGCTCCCAAAAGTTCGATCTCATTTCAGCGAGTATGTCATGGATAATATTTGCTACAATGATATCAAATTCTTCCTGGATCCCCTGAAGGGGCTCCAGGGATACTTCCACCACATTCTCCAGTCTATTAAGAAGAAGATTTTTACCGGCAGCACGTACTGCTTCAGGATCATTGTCAATCCCAAGAACGCGTGCTGACCCGAAAAGGGCAGCCCCCATCGCTAGAATTCCTGTTCCGGTGCCCACATCAAGGACTCGCTGACCGGTTTTTCCGGACATCCGTTGTCTGAGAAAGTTGAGGCTGAGGCTGGTGGTTGCGTGATGGCCGGTGCCAAATGCCATTCCTGGATCCATGACAATAACCTTTTCATCAGCAGTGGCCATATATTCTTCCCAGGTGGGGGCGATAACCAGGTTTTCTATTATTGAGAAAGGTTTGAAATGGATTTTCCAGTTACTTGACCAGTCCTGATCCTCAATCTGTTCCCAGGTAATTTGTGGTACATCTACCTGAAATATGGCTGCCAGCTCCACGAGGTGCCGCTGGATCTTTTCCTGCAGTACATGCCGGGTGGCGCTATCGGGACTTTGTTCCTTGAGATACACATTAAGACAGATGTCATTTCCTCCAGTGTCCACGCTCTGCTCAATACTGGCGCCCATGACTCCAAGCAGATAATCAATAATGGCATCCTCCAATGTCGGATTTGCACTGATGCAGGCCTTGAGCCAGAAATATCCTGATTTTTGCTGTTTCATAAATTCCTTATCATAGTTTAAATAGCGTGAGTATTCGATGGTCTGGTCGCCATGCAGAGAGATGAATGAATCACTCAATGATACCTTATTACAAGTTATTATTTTGTATTTCAATATGTTATAAAAAGACGATTGTGAAACCGGCACGGATTCAGGGAATAATTACCAGAGCGGCAGCACAAGGCAAACGTTCAATTTTGGTTATGTGAATCATAAGTAATATTTCTTGACAAGGTGCCACTTCCTGTTATTTTTAAGCTGACTTAAAAGCACTTGAATTTTGACCAGAGAGAAACCCTATGGAACATAACATACATTTTTTGCCCGACGACGTCCATGTCACTGTGGAAGATGGTGAGAATCTTTTGACAGCGGCAGCAACAGCAGGAGTATATATTCATGCATTCTGTGGTGGGGATGGAGTCTGTGGAAAATGTAAGGTCATTCTGGAGAAAGGAGATGTGGATTCGGACAGTGCGGCCTCACTGAAGCAGGATGAGTATGACAAAGGTGTGCGTCTGGCCTGTAAGGCAAAGGTTGTCTCTGATATCACAGTCCGTATTCCTGATATGGTTAAAGCTGACGGTAAAGCATTAAAGCGTGCTCCCAAAACTACCAGATCCATTTCGGCAAGATCTCTTGAATCACTGATTGGAACCTGGGATGTGAATCCTCCGGTTGGCAAAGTTTTTCTGAAAATTCCACCCCCCACCCTGGAAGATAATATTTCAGACATGCAGCGTTTGATGCGTGCTCTGAAAAATGCAAACCCGGATAGTCTTGAGCCCAGTTATGATCATCCGGAACTGATCCATGAGTTGTCTCTGATTCTGCGGGAGGCTAACTGGGATGTGACCGTGATTCTACTGCATGGTAAAGGCCAGACAGAGCCAGATCGGATCATAGCTGTGGAATCTGGTGATACCACTGACCGTCTCTATGGACTAGCTGTGGATATCGGTACCACCACCTGTGGCGGAGTGCTCATTGATCTTAACACCGGCGAGATTATCGCGGATGGTTCTGGCTATAATGCCCAGATTGGCTATGGCGAAGATGTTATTTCCAGAATGATATATTCCCAAAGGCCTGGTGGCTTGAAAGGTCTGCAGGAAAAGGTGATTTACACCATCAATAATATCATTGAAGAGGTGTGCCGGAAGGTTATTATCAGCCCCAGTGATATCAGTTATATAATGACGGCCGGTAACACGGTCATGGCCCATTTGATGCTGGCCATTAATCCTAAATTCCTGCGGGAATCGCCCTATGTCCCCAGTGTCAGCCAGTTTCCGCTCACCAAGGCAGCTGGACTTGGTATTATGGCGCATCCATCGGTCAGGATGTTTCTTTACCCCTGTATTTCCTCCTATGTGGGGGGGGATATTGTGGCCGGAGTTCACGCCTGCCAGATGCAGAAGAGTGAGAAAATCTCTCTTTTTATCGATATCGGAACCAATGGTGAAATTGTCGTTGGCAACCAGGACTGGATGGTCTGTGCCGCGTGCTCTGCAGGCCCCGCATTTGAGGGTGGTGGCATCAAGTTTGGAATGCGAGCCAGCCAAGGAGCCATTGAGAATTTCCAGATTCACCCGGAAACCTATGATCCGATGATTGTGACCATTGGCCAGACCAAGCCGCGTGGTATTTGTGGTTCCGGGCTGATCTCCATTGTATCCGAGCTCCTCGAAGCAGGTGTCGTTGATCCCCAGGGGAAATTTAACCGGACTCTGGATCATCCCAGGATTCGAGAGGGTGAAGATCGCTGGGAATATGTTCTGGCCTGGGATCGTGACTCTATGATAGGTGAAGATATCGTGATCACTGAGGTCGATCTTGATAATCTCATTCGAGCCAAGGGTGCCATGTATGCCGGCTATCAGACGTTGTTGGAATCAGTGGGACTCACCTTTGAAGATCTTGACCGGGTGATCCTTGCCGGTAACTTTGGTGCTTATATTGACCTTGAGCGTGCCATATCCATCGGCCTGCTGCCGGATATCGAGCGGGAGCGTTTTTTTTACATTGGTAATGCCTCCATGCTTGGTTGCCAGATAAGCTTGACCGATCATCGTCGTTTTCGTGAGAGGGTGGCTGTACGGACCTTGATGACCAACATGGAGCTATCGGAAAATCTCGATTTCATGAACCATTATATGGCGGCACTCTTTCTTCCGCACACGGATATGAGTCTGTTCCCATCTGCCGGAAAGTGACAAGAGCGCGAAGGAATGCTCTTAATTGACAGTAGGTAAAAAAAAGATTAAATTAAATTCCTTGTTATCATCAATAAGGATCGACTGAAAAAACAATAATTTATAGAGTTAAGGAGAAAACAATGGCTCAGACTGTTAAAGCAATCGCAGAAAGTATTAATATCATGGGGACTCGTAGTGGCGGTGCCATGAAGGATCGTGTTCCAGGGCCTGTTCAGGAGATGGCCAAGGAAGAGACTGATGCGGGTGCGTCATACCTTGATCTGAATATCGGACCTGCACGAAAAGACGGTACCGAGCTGCTTCCCTGGGTTGTGGAGACCGTTGAGGCTGTTGTTGATACTCCCCTCTGCCTTGATACAACTAACATGGATGCCATGGCAGCTGGTTTCAAGGCTGTGAAAAATAAAGAGCAGGCTCTCATGAATTCCATTTCAGCTCAGCCTGAGCGTATGGAGCAGATGATTCCTGTCGCTGCTGAAATGAAATGTGATGTGATTGCCCTGCTCTGGGGGGCAGATGGAATGCCACGTGACTCAGCAGAGCGCGCGGCCATGTCCGTTGATCTGATGATGGCACTCAATGAAGGTGGTATCCCCAATGAGAAGATTCTCTTTGATCCCATCGGAACTCCTATCACTCTAGGCGCTGACCAGATTGCCTCCGGTCTTGAGTTCATGGAAATGCTGCCGGATATCGCGCCTGGTGCCGGATCTACAGTTGGGCTCTCTAATGTTTCCAATGGTGTTGCTGATAATCTTCGCAAGTATCTTGATCGTACTTACCTCATTATGCTCATGAAGTATGGAATTTCCACCGCAATTGTCAACTCCTACGATGCTGAGCTTATGGCTATCTGCAAAGGTGAGCGTCAGGAGCATGTAGATATGGTTCATGCCATGATGGATGGAAATGATCCGGGAGTGTCCGGTCTTTCGGATGTTGCCCTTGAGCATTATAAGACCTACAAAGCACTTTCCGGTCAGACCGTATTCTCTGAATCATGGCTTGAGTTGTAATAAGCGGAAGGATGCAGTATTGATGCCCTTCCTTGTGCCATAAGGGAAGGGCATCTTTGTTTAGGGAGGCAGAGCTTGTGGATGACGCTTCAACTCACCATCTGGTTTATGGAACCCTCATCGATTATGTCACCGGTGAAGAGTTGACTGATACAGATGACGAGCGATATCGCCAGAAGCTTTCCAGAATGATGGTGGAAGAGCTGGGATATGCAAAGGAGGAACTTCGGCCGCGCTGTTATATCGAAACACTCTTCAGCTCACAGTTTGTTCGTTCCACCATAGAGCTAACAGTCATCCTGAAAGGGCTGGGCAGAACATTTATTGTTATTCGCTATGGGCCGGGTTCTCTGGTGAGTCGGGAACGGGCCGCTATTGCTGCGGCCAGAGTTCTTGAGAAGCAATATCAGATTCCTTTTGCAGTGGTAACCAACGGCCGTGATGCAGAGTTGCTTAACGTGGCAAGCGGAGCGGTTCTGGCCACTGGCATGGAGGCAATTCCCACTCGTAAAGAGGCGGAAAAACTGATGGCGCATTTTGAATTTCTACCACCCGCCACAGGAAAAAAAAGAGAAGGCGAGCTGCGGATCCTGAATGCTTTTGATGTTCAGGTCTGCTGCCGCAGTATTTAACAGGTACTATAAAAACAAACCTGTTCGAGTTAGACCCGACAGGATAATTACCAGAATAGAGAGAGTGATAATGGGAATAGATAAAAGTAAATGGACAAAGACCAGTTGGCAGCAGCACACAGCTCTGCAGCAGCCTAAATGGCCCGATATGGCAGCACATGATGCTGTTATTGATGACCTTTCCCGTCTTCCGCCTCTTGTTTTTGCAGGGGAAATTCGTGATTTGAAGGCCATGCTTGCCAAGGCTGTAACCGGAGATGCTTTTCTGGTTCAGGGGGGTGATTGTTCAGAAAATTTTTCTCAGGTGACTGCTCCTAAGATTCGTGAAACCCTGCGGGTACTGTTGCAGATGGCCGTGGTTCTAACCTATGCTGGCGGAAAGCCTGTTATCAAAGTGGGTCGAATTGCGGGGCAGTTTGCTAAACCCCGGTCAGCAGATACCGAAATGGTGGATGGTGTTGAGTTGATGTCCTATCGTGGTGATATGGTAAACAGTCCTGAGCCCGTTGAGGCCGCCCGGGTACCAGATCCCAATCGAATGATGCAGGGGTACAATATGGCAGCATCTACCCTGAACCTCCTGCGTGCTTTTACCCGTGGTGGTTTTGCTGCCCTGCAGCGGGTGTCTGCCTGGAATCAGGAGTTTGTAAAACAGTCTCCCATGGGACGGAGCTATGAGAGACTTGGCAAGCAGATTACCCAGGCCCTGCAGTTTATGGAAACCATCGGCATTGACCCCGACAGTCCCCAGATGAAACAGGCCCAGTTTTTCACTTCCCATGAGGCGTTGCTGCTGGGTTATGAAACAGCTCTTACCCGTGAGGATTCTACGGGTGGCGGCTGGTATGACTGTTCGGCCCATATGCTCTGGATAGGCGAGCGCACCCGTCAGGTGGATGGTGCCCATGTGGAATTCCTGCGTGGTGTTAATAATCCCATCGGAGTAAAGATAGGCCCGGATTATGATCTTGATAATGTGAAAAGACTCATCGATGTTTTAAATCCCGAGAACGAGGCGGGTCGCCTGACTCTTATCACCCGACTGGGCATGAAAAATATCGAAAAAGTACTGCCACCCCTGCTTCGGGAAGCTAAGAGAGAGGGCTATAATATTGTCTGGAACTGTGACCCCATGCACGCCAATACCTACACGGCAAACAGTGGCCACAAAACCCGGAATTTCAATGATATCCTCTCCGAAATAACCTGTTTTTTTGAGACTCACTGGGCAGAGGGCACCATTCCTGGGGGGATACATCTTGAGATGACCGGTGAGAATGTGACCGAGTGTACGGGTGGCGCCAGAAATATTGTTGATGCTGAACTGGCCAATAACTACCTTACCACCTGTGATCCGCGCCTTAATGCGGAACAGAGCCTTGAGGTTGCCTTCCAGATAGCAGATATGATTCGCAGCTGATAATCTTCGGAATTTATTTCGGTTGCGGGACTTCAATGTTCCGCAGTCGGAATAATCTGCTCCACCGTCCTGCTCGTTTTTGTGTTCTGTCGGTTTTTTTTCTGTATGTTTTTCTTAGCTTTCTATCTTCTTTTAGCATTGCACTTTACAGAAGTGGCTATATCTTATTGGGAAAATATCCCAACTTATGATGGTTTGCCTTTCAAGGTAATACCAACCGTGTAAATTTTTCCAGCTGGTCAGAGAAGACAAGACTATGTTTCTAAAAAACAAACGTATTATTTTGACAACAACTGCAGCTGTTCTTTTCTGGCTGCTTGCCTCACAGGGTGCGGCCGCCGAGGATATCTCCGGCGAGATTATCACCGGGTATCGGGTTCTTGATGTTGATCCCGCCTCGGAAAACAACAACCTGATAGTGTATCGTGGTGATTATATCAAGTTCAGGTATTCGGAATCATTTGCCTCATTGCCTCTTGAGATTGTGGAGCTGAAATATAAAGAGCTGGTGCAGCCAGATCCTGGTAGCGCGCCATTTTTTAAAATGAAGGCAACGGGAATCTACTCGTTCAGTCTTGGTGAAGGAGGAGGAAGTCTCAAGGTTGTTGATCTTGTCAGGCCAAACTATACAGAGGTTACAGCGGATGAGGCTGCTGAAATACTGGAAAACCTGCATCCTTTTATCCTGGATGTGAGAACACCTGGAGAGTATGAGCAGATCTATATTGAGGGGAGTTACCTGATACCCATTCAACAGTTACAGGCCAGGATTGGAGAGCTTGAGACAAAAAAGCATGAGGATATCTTCGTTTACTGCGCAACGGGTAATCGCTCCACAGTTGCGGCAAGGATCCTTGCAGATCTCGGGTTTAAGCGGATATACAACCTGCGCTATGGTGTTTATGACTGGGCTCGCAAGGGGCATCCATACAAAACAGGGGCTAGGTAGTTATGTATCGTTTTTTTGGCGAGGGGAACTTCAGCAGTTTCCCTTTTTTCTCTGTTGCTGGGGCAGGGTTGCAGTCAGTGCAGTGTTTACAGCTGTGATTCAGCATACTGCGGATATATTTTAACAGGGTCATTCGGCAGGTTGGACAGAGTTGCAGGATGATCTCCTGATAAATGTCTTTGAGGAGTTCGTTTTCGTCTTTTCCTGCAATTTCAGAAAGGGCCTGGGCAATAAGCTTATCCGGATGTTTCAGATCCGGGATGGTTTTATCTTTTGCTGCAACTATTTCTGTGCGGCAGTGATAGAACAGTATACCGTCGGGAAGGTCTGTTCCGCAGGAATCACACTGCCTTTTCGATATGCTGGGGATGTCTGTCATAATAGTTTCTGTGCATTGTTACCTAGAATACCGGCGAGCAGTTCATCCGGAAGTGGCAATGATTGTAATTCTGCGATGCACTCTTTCTGGTCTGTCCAGGGGGAATCACTGCCAAAGAGAAGGAGTCCGGGTGGATGACTATTCAGCATGCGCAGCATCTGTTTTTTGTTAAGATACTGGAGGGCAAAGGAGATTTCCATATAAATCTGTTTCCCGATGAGGAGTTCCTCCACTTCATCCCAGAGTTTCCAGCCTCCAAAATGGGTGGCAATGAGGTTCAGTTTTGGAAAGCGGTTTTGCAGAACTAGGACGGAGGCGGGGTCTGCACAGCGGATATGGGGATAGGCGATATCAAAACCACAGTGAACAACAAGGAGTAATCCGGTGTCACTTAGAGCATCATAGAGAGGATCAAGCCGTTTCTCGTTCAAAAAGAAATTCTGGTAATAGGGGTGCATCTTAATTCCTGCAAATCCGCCTTTATGAATGGTATAAACTCGTTCCACACAGCGCGGATCATCGGGGTGAATGGAGGGAAGCGGGATGAGACGATCGTTTTTGACTACCTGTGACCAGTTCAGGATGGCGTCAAACTGTTCAGGGCGTGTGGCGATGGAACAGATAACGCTGCGGGAAATTCCGGCTCTGTCCATTGAAGCTAAAAGGGATTCTGTGGTTCCGGTGGTGCAGGCTTTTACCTGTCCAGCACTTGCCAGGGCTGGAATGGCTTTTTCGGCTATCCGGTCTGGAAAGGCGTGGGTGTGAAAGTCGATGATCATCTGTTATTCCTGAGTCTTTGAGTGGGCGTCCCGAAGGGAGGTGAATGATCGTTTTAAACATACCAGAAGGTAAACTTTATGTTATTAATTCAGTATGTTTCCAAGGAAACAATCGCGAATCCGTCACATATTCAGGGCTACTGTCCATGGTGGTAGTTTGTTGTCTGCAACCATTATACTTATGAGCATTCTCTTTGTAATCAAAACTTAATGGATTCATAAAAAAGTCAAAAACAGGATGGACTTTTATAAGTCCATCAAACTTTGATATCGCCACCTATATGCCCATTTTAGCACCGAAAAAAAAGAGGAATACCTGGCTTCAAATCAGCCGTTCTCCTCTTTTTGATATCAGCCAGTTCCTGTTGCTCCTTGTACTGATTTTTTGGTTTTTCAGTAGTTCAGTGCAGGATCTTGGTTATAACTGGCAGTGGTATCAGATACCACGTTATTTGTATATCTGGGATGAAAAGGGGTTCTCTGCAGGACCACTGTTACTGGGCTTGGGGGTTACGCTTAAAATTTCGGCAGTGAGCCTGCTGCTGGCCTTTGCTATTGGAATGCTCACAGCACTTCTGCGGCTTTCAAACTCTATGCCGGGAAGGATTCTTGCCAGATTCTATCTCGAAATGAGCCGCAATACTCCTCTTCTGATCCAGCTTTTTTTTATCTATTTTGTTATGGGTCCAATCATGGGGTTGGACAGATTCTGGGCCGCGGTACTCTCGCTCAGTCTCTTTGAAGGGGCCTACGCTTCTGAGATCTTTCGTTCCGGGATCATTGCAGTGGATAAGGGACAGTGGGATGCCTCACACAGTCTTGGTCTCAGCTTTAAACAGGCTTATCGTTTTATCGTACTGCCCCAGGCAGTACGGCGGATCCTGCCCCCCCTCGCCAGTCAGGCCATTTCACTTATTAAGGATTCAGCGCTGGTAAGTACCATAGCGGTCTATGATCTCACCATGGAGGCCCAGGCCCTTATCTCTGAGACTTTTCTTACCTTTGAGCTCTGGTTTACTGTTGCCCTGATGTACCTTGTGGTCACAGTTAGCCTCTCTTTTCTAGTGTCCTATCTTGAGAAACGGATGCAGATAGAATAGGTGGTGGGTTTGTTTTTTTCTACGGTCTGCAATATGATGAATTGTATGAAATAGTTCTTGATCGTTTCGTAAAAATCTTGCATCTGCTTCGTTGCTCCATTTTTACGGAACTATCATTTTTTGATTACTATCTGGATATCAGGTATTACTTTTATGAGGAGACGATATGAAGAAAACGGTTATGCTGGTATTTGCTCTGATAATATTGCTGTCTGGCTTCCCGGCCATGGCCGGGAAACTGCAGAACCAGTTAATTGCAGAATCCACTATAGATCAGGTTATGCAGCGTGGGGTATTGCGGGTGGGAATGGATACCTTTCTTCCCTGGGCCATGAAGGATAAAAAAGGTGAGCTGGTTGGTTTTGAAATAGATGTGGCAAGAAGGCTTGCCGCTGATATGGGGGTGAAGGTGGAATTTGTACCCACCAAATGGGCAGGAATAATTCCAGCGCTGCTCACCGGAAAATTTGATGTGATTATTGGCGGTATGGGGATACAGCCCAAACGGGCACTCAAGGTGAATTTTTCTATTCCATATGATTATTCAGGGATGGCAATTGTGGCTCACAGAGAGAAAGCAGCAGGATTTACAAACCTTGAAGATTTCAACAAACCTGAGGTGGAGATTGCCTGTAAACTTGGTACAACTGCGATCGCCGCCGCCAGAAAGTATATGCCACAGGCGAAACTGCGGCTCTTTGACGATGAGGCTCAGGCGTATCAGGAACTTCGTAATGGCAATGTCCATGCAGTGGTCGGTTCCTCTCCGCGGCCCAACTATGAAGCCATCAGGTATCCGGATACCATGTTTCTTCCGCTTTCGTCCAATTTCACCAGGGAACCCATTGGTTTTGCAGTGCGCAAAGGGGATTTTGATACTCTCACATTTTTCAACAACTGGATCACCATTGTCAGCCATGAGGGATGGTTGGAAGAACGCCATAACTATTGGTTCGGAACTAGAGAGTGGGCAGTTGATGTTGAGTAGAAGGGGTTGCTGAGGAAATGACCGGCGTTTATCTTGTGAAAAAAAAGAGTGCCCTGCTTGACACGGTGGTGACAGCATCTCTTTTTCTTTTCCTGGGGTTTATTACCTATCGGGTGAGTGTGGGACTTTCTTACCGCTGGGATTGGGGGGTGATACCCAACTACCTGTTTCGGTGGGATGCAGACAAAGGGCAATGGGTTTTCAATATTCTGATGGAGGGTTTTTTCACCACTATTCGCCTCAGTTTCTGGTCCCTGCTCCTTGCTACTTTGATTGGTTTGGTCATGGGCATTGTGCGCACGAGAAAGCGGCTTTTTTTTCGCCTCCTGGGGCGCAGTTATGTTGAATTGATCCGAAATATCCCACCACTGGTACTGGTTTTCATTTTTTATTTTTTTGTATCAGACCAGATTATGCCTATCCTCGGGGTTGAGGATTTTATACGCAGCAGATCAGAAACCGGGCAGCAGTGGGCTGCTTTTTTTATCGCTGCGCCAGCACTGTTTACTCCTTTTGTTGCAGGTGTTTTTACTGTAGCCCTTTTTCAGGGAGCCTACATTACAGAGATTGTCCGGGCTGGTATTCAGGCCATTGAGAAAGGCCAGTGGGAGGCATCGGCTTCTCTTGGCATGACCTGGTGGCAGCAGATGCGTTTTATTATCCTGCCCCAGGCTGCAAGACAGGTACTGCCGCCCTTGGCTAATGAGTTTATTAATACCATCAAGTATTCTTCCATCGTCTCCATTATTTCCATACAGGAACTCACCTTTCAGGGGCTGCAGGTAATATCCTCCACTCAACGTACCATTGAAGTGTGGCTCACCGTTTCATTGATGTATCTGCTACTCTGTTTTAGCGTGTCGTTGCTAGCGCGCCGTCTGGAGGTGTCCCTTGCTGTGAAGTCGATATAAGCGGGTATCCCATCTTGTTTTCCTCGGCTATACCTGCTACATTCATGCTTTGCAGAAAATTGTTCCGGCTTCTTCTTTTTTCTTACCGTCCGGGCCGGTCTGAAGAGAACAGCACAGAGCCAAGGAATTTATGGCCTGAAAAAAAGATATAGAAAAATTATGCATTACTCAAAGGTTTGTCTTCATACGTTTGCCTATGTTTTACCACCCCGTGTGTTGAGTTCTGATGATATTGAAAGGCGCCTGGCGCCGCTCTACGAGCGTTTGAAACTTCCTGCCGGACGGCTTGAGCTGATGAGCGGGATACGGGAGCGGCGTCTTTGGGAACCTGGCACCATGCCCAGTCAGGCTGCGGCTTTTGCTGGTCAGGCTGCTCTTGATGACGATGATATTGATCCTGAATCCATCGAGTGTCTGATTTTCACCTCGGTATCACGGGATATGATGGAGCCGGCAACGGCATCTTTTGTCCATAATCAATTGGGCCTGTCTGAAGATTGTCTCCTGTTTGATGTTTCCAATGCCTGTCTCGGATTCCTTGACGGTATGATTATGCTGGCCAATATGATCGAGCTCGGCCATGTTCGCAATGGGTTGGTTGTGGCAGGGGAGACCGCAGAGGAACTGGTGGAGTCGACCATCCAAGCTCTTCTTTCAGATGAGAGTCTCACCAGAAAGAAGATTAAACCGGCCTTTGCCTCACTGACCATTGGTTCAGGGGCTGTGGCTCTCTACATGTGCAGTCTCCTGCCCACCATGGATAAACCCCGTCTCATCAGGGGAGCCTGGAAGGCTAACACCAGACATTCTGATCTCTGCCAGGGGGCCCGGAGTAATGGGGAGACCACCCTGATGAACACCGACTCTGAGGAGCTGCTGATTCGGGGTGTTGAGACTGCTAATCTTACCTGGCAGGAATTTTCATCGGTTCCCGGCTGGAATAGTGACAATATTGATCGTTTTTTTTGCCATCAGGTGGGGAGTGCTCATGCTAGGCTGCTCTTTGAGACTCTGGGCCTGGATCAGAAAAAGAATTTTGAGACCCTGGAGTTACTTGGGAATGTTGGCTCAGTTTCAGCACCCGTTACCTTGGCTATGGCCATTGAGCAGGATTGTTTCAGGCATGGAGAAAAGGCCGCCATGTTGGGAATCGGCAGTGGCATTAACTGTCTTATGCTTGGGATTGAGTGGTGATACTGATGGTAATGGACTCAGTGCTGAACGAAAAACAGGGAAGAGCTTTATTGCAGCTTGCAAGGCAGGTGATAGCAGAGCGGCTTGGACTTGCCGTGGATGAAACGGCACAGCAAGGGTTGTTTCCTGAAGAGCAATGTGGAGTTTTTGTCACCTTGAAAAAGGGTGGCATCCTGCGTGGCTGTATTGGCAATCTAACCCCTGCAGGAACTGTGGCAGATGGTGTGGCAAAAAATGCAATAAACGCGGCTTTTGCTGATCCACGGTTCCCTTCCCTGACTGCGGAAGAATTTGGTGACGTGGAAATAGACATCTCTGTATTGAGTGCACCGCAACACCTTGAGTATTGTGATGCCTATGATCTTCTTGCTAAACTGCGCCCTGGGATTGATGGGGTGACCCTTTATCTCCACGGGGCTTCCGCTACCTTCCTGCCCCAAGTGTGGGAACAGTTGCCCGATCCTGAACAGTTTTTGGATCATCTGTGCCAGAAGGCGGGGCTTGCCAAAACGGTCTGGCGTGAGGAACATCCGGATATCGAGATTTATCAGGCACAATGTTTTGAAGAGGAAAAGAGATGAAGGAAGTGCGTCTCAGCCAGGAGTTGAGTCAGGAGATAGCTGAGATTTATCAGGCCATGGAGTCTGACTATGATAGCGTGGCCAGAGAACTGAATTTCAGCTGTGACAGCTGTCCTGATAACTGTTGTGATTCTTATTTTCTGCACCACACCTACAGTGAATGGGCCTATCTCTGGGAGGGATTCAGGGCACTGGATGAGGCCCGGCAGCGAGAGTTGCTGGAGCGTTCGAAAGAATATGTGGTGGAGTGCAAGGCAGCTGAGTCCCGGGGGGAACGACCCCTGGTGATGTGTCCCTTGCTTGATGAGGGGCGTTGTTCTCTGTACAGCCATCGCCTTATGGTGTGCAGAACCCATGGAGTCCCCGCATCCATGCAGCGTCCCGATGGTCAGAGTCTCAGTTTTCCAGGCTGTTTCCGTTGTCAGAAGATTGTGAAAAAGAAATTTGTACACGATTCTCAGGCGCCCCATGTGGAGCGAACTCCTCTTTTGCAGCGTCTGGTTGCAGTGGAGCGAGAGCTCTTGGGAGAGAAGATTCACCTGTATCCACGTGTGAAAATGACCATTGCTCAGATGCTGATCACCGGGCCTCCGACCATCAGCACTCCCCATTGTGAACGAGCAGGGATTCAGCCAGATGTATAATCCGGGTGAAGAAATCATCCAGATAGTGGATCGAAATAATCTAGAAACAGAGATACTGCCAAGACGAATTATGCGTCAGCAGGGTCTGATTCATCGGGCCGCCTATATTCTGGTCTTCAATGAGCAGGGTGAACTCTTCCTGCAGAAACGGACAGCTACCAAGGATCTATATCCTTCATGCTGGGATGTGGCAGCAGGAGGAGTGGTTCTTGCCGGAGAATCCTATGAGGAATCAGCTGCAAGGGAACTCGTTGAGGAGCTTGGGGTAACGGCCGCCTTCAGCCATCTTTTTGACCAGTATTTCGAAGAGGCTGACAACAGGGTCTGGGGCAGGATTTTCAGCTGCATTCATAACGGTCCTTTTCAGCTTCAGAAGGAAGAGGTGGAAGCCGGTAGTTTTATGAATATAAAAGATATTTTTGAACTTTCTAAAAAAGAAGAATTCACCCCTGATGGGATTGATATATTACGCAAGGTTTCTCAATAAATGAATAAAAGACAAATAAGACAGCGACAAAACAAAAGAAAAAGACTTCGTGTTACCCGGAAATGTGGAGTTATAGCAACAATGTCATATGCTGTTCCGCCTCAGAAGTCTGAAGCGCTCAAGCCCGCTGCGGTTGTGGCAAAACCTGCAGTGCAAAAGGTGGATAACAGGAGGGAGGAGCGAAAAGAGACTGCGCCTGAGCAGAGTAATCGAAAGGGAAGCAGAAAAGCAAAATGGAATGTGGCACAGTTTCAAGTGGATCCGCAGGAAGGAAAATCCCGTTTCCATGACTTCAGGCTTTCCGCCGGGCTCATGCACGGCATTGCCGATCTTAAATTTAACTACTGTACACCCATTCAGAAAAAGGCTCTGCCCGATGTTATTGCCGGAAAAGATCTTATTGGAAAGGCCAGTACAGGAACCGGTAAAAGTGCTGTTTTTCTTATAGGGATCTTTGCCAGGCTGATCCGGGAACAGCAGCGTAAACGAAAAAACGGGACTCCGCGTGCGCTAATTATCGCCCCGACCAGAGAACTTGTTATTCAAATAGCAAAGGATGCCAGAACCATCGGAAAGTATCTGCCACTCCGTGTTGCAGAGGCTTATGGTGGAACCGACTATGAACGGCAGCAGAAAAATATTCGTGACAGGCCGGTTGATATCCTGGTGGCTACTCCGGGGCGTTTACTGGATTTTTCCAGAAAACGGGTGGTACAGCTCAATGAAGCGGCGATCATGGTGATTGATGAGGCTGACAGAATGCTGGATATGGGTTTTATCCCGGACGTTCGTTCAATCATTCATAAAATACCCAACAAGGATAAACGTCAGACCATGATGTTTTCTGCCACCCTCACTGAGGAGGTTACCCGTCTGGCATCACAGTGGTGCGTGAATCCGGTTTCCGTGGAGACCGAGGCAGAGCAGGTTGCCGTGGAGACGGTTCAGCAGGTTGTTTATACGCTCACCAGAGATGAAAAATATCTGGTTTTGTACAATATCATCAAAAGTGATTCCTGTGATCGGGTTCTAATTTTTACCAATATGAAACGGGACGCCAAACGGCTTAATGATCGCCTTCGCCGGGACGGTGTGAATTGTACATTGCTCACAGGGGATGTTCCGCAGCAGAAGAGAACGGCGCGGCTTGAAAACTTTCGTAGCGGCAAGATTAAAGTCCTGGTCGCCACAGATGTGGCGGGGCGCGGGATCCATATAGACGGTATCAGTCATGTGGTTAATTTCACTCTTCCCTATGAGCCGGAGGATTATGTTCACAGGATCGGACGCACCGGACGGGCTGGTGCCGATGGCATCTCCATCAGCTTTGCCGATGAGGAGAGTTCTTTTTATCTTATGGATATCGAGGAGTATATTGGTGAAGCACTTCCATGTGTGGAACCTGATGCAGCACTGTTAAAGACGATAGTTCGGAAGAAAAGGTAATTTCACCGGCCTGGTTTAGCTGTGTTTGTTCACTCAGTTGAAACCAGGCCAGCCCCATAAGAGTCTTTTTGACTTGTCCCCCCCTGTTGTATGTTCATGGTGAGCTTCCCTTCTGGACTTATCAGGATATTCATAAAAACCAACCCGTAGAACTTTCGAACACTTACGGTTTCAGGACTATGCCAGAGTTTTATTGGCGTATATCTTGTGTATGTTGTATATGTATGAAATATCGACTTAGGAACAAAGTTCCTGGAAGAACAGCCTTCACCAACCCACCTCATTTCAGTTATGAAGCACCTATGTCTACTTCTCCCTCCAAGCAGCATTCGTTATCTCTTCAGAAAAAACTGTTAATCACTCTTGTCATTGTGGCCTTGGGATTTATCCTGGCCCAGCTGTTAGTGATCAATTTTTTTGTTTATCCCAGTTACGTTGCCCTTGAACGGAACAAGGGGAAAACAGATATCGAACGATGTCTCAATGCGCTTGGCAGAGAGATTCACTACCTCGACAAGTTCACCCATGACTGGTCTTCCTGGGATGACAGCTATGAGTTTATTGTTGATGGAAATAAGGATTACATTGATTCCAATCTTCAAACCTCCACTTTTGTCGACAATGAGATCCACCTGATTTTTTATGTAGGCGCCAGAGGCAGTGTAGTATGGGGAAAGGCCGTTGATCTTGAAAGTGAGGGTACTGTCCAGATTAAGGATTTTCCTGAGAAGACATGGCCTCTTTATCACCATCTGCTTGCCAGTGACGATCGGATTATCAGTGGACTATTCATGTCTGATTGTGGCCCTATGCTTGTTGCCTCACGACCGATTTTACATACCGACCATACTGGCCCGAGCCATGGTCGCCTGATTATGGGGCGCCTTTTGAATGAAGATTATATCAAGGTTTTGCAGGAGCAGACCCAGGTAAAGTGGACCATGACTCCCATGGATCAAGTCAGCTCAGAGTTGACTTCTGCGGAGATTGAACTGTTGCAGGGAAGCGAGAAATTGAAATTCAGGGTACAGAGCGATGCTCTCATAGTGTACACAATCTATAATGATCTTCGGGAAAAACCTGCCCTGTTACTTCGCGCAGAAATCAGTCGGGAGATCAGTCAGCAGGGGCTGAAAACCGTGAGCTATGCGTTTATGGGCAGTATCCTTGGAGTCTTCTCGATTTTCACGCTGCTCATGGTTTTTTTAAACCGAATTATTGTCAGGCCGGTAAGCATTCTAACTCGTAATGTTGTTACCATTCGTGACAGTGAGAATCTTGCTCTGCTGGGTCGAAACGAGAGTCGGGATGAAATAGGTGTTCTCCATAGTGAAATTAACCACTTGATTGAGAAACTTTTTTTCTATCAGCAGCGGTTGCGGGGCCTCTCTTCACAGTTGCTGGTTTCAGAAGAGACTGAAAGGAGGCGTTTCGCCAGTGAACTGCATGATCGTATCGGGCAGACACTTACCATTGCCAAGATGCGTCTGGATGCTCTGGGGACTACAGCAACATCTGCCACTGACCGAGAAGAGGCTGTGGAGCTTAGTGGGTTGCTTGGCCAGTTAATCCAGGAGGCAAGGACACTCACCTTTGAGCTGAGTCCTCCCATGCTCTATGAGATTGGTCTTTGTGCTGCCCTTGAATGGTTGGTTGATGTCTATAAAGAGCAGCATGAATTAACGGTTCACCTGCAGTGCTGTGAAGTGCCAAAGGATGATAACTCTACTCTGGCAGTGATGGCCTTTCAAATCGTCAGGGAACTGTTGATGAATGTGGTAAAACATGCCCGGACCGATGAGGTTGATATTGAAATAGTAATAAGAGACGATGAACTCCTGATCACGGTCAGTGACCAAGGGATCGGCATGGCTGTTGATCGCAGCGCTGAACTCATCGGGAGCAGCAAAAAGGCTTTTGGGCTGTTCAGTATTCGTGAGAGGTTGAGCAACTTTGGTGGCAGCTTGGTTATTGATTCTAAGCCGGGGAAAGGAACCACCATTACTTTTGCAATTCCGTTTTATGATATTGAACTTGATTAATAGGTAGGGGGATATATGTCATGATTGAGGTTGTTCTGGTCGATGACCACAAAATGATCCGGGAAGGTATCTGCGCCCTCTTGAATAAAGAGGAAGATATTTCAGTGGTGGGACTTGCAGCTAACGGCCGAGAGGCGCTGCGACTGGCCAGTAAGCTGAAATCTATCATAATGGTCATGGATGTTAGTATGCCTGAAATGAACGGCATAGATGCCACATCACAGTTGAGCCGTGATGCTCCAGGCTGTAGGGTGCTCGGGCTATCTATGTATACTGATAAACGTTTTGTCAATGGAATGCTCCAGGCGGGAGCACGTGGCTTTTTACTCAAGGAATGTGCTTATCAGGAGTTGGTTCAGGCGGTACGGACAGTGGACCGTGGCCAGATATATCTGAGTCCCACAGTAACTGGAACTGTGGTTGAAGAGTATATTCAGCATCTAGGTGAATCAGAGCAGCAAGGTGGTTTAGAGAATCTGACATTAAAGGAAAGGGAGGCTCTGCAGCTCATAGCTGAGGGATTTTCAACCAGAGAGATTGCAGAGAAACTCTTTGTCAGTGTTAAAACCATTGAGAGTCGCCGCCGCAATCTCCAGGAAAAACTTGGTGCCAGTTCCGTTGCGGATTTAACCAAGATCGCCATCCGTGAGGGTCTTACGACACTCTAATCTTTGCTCTCCCCTGTATTATGGCTCCACCCAGTCGCGCCACCAGATGTATGAGAAGGTGGTGTTCTCTCCGGGGTCAGTACTGATTATTCCTGCACCTTGAGAATCACTGTTCGGATCGTCATTGGTGGAGCCAACCGAAATAAAGAGTTTTGTATCCTCCGGATTGTCATTGATGACAAGAACAGGACGTGATGGGATGCCGCCGCCAATGATTACACTGGGGCCATCAGTTCCCAGGTTGTCAAAGAAGGCCTCATTGGCAAGTCCGGTGTCGTAATCCATTGCATAGAGTTTTGCGATACCTCCGGGGAGGCAGGGATCGTCATTGGGAGTGAAGGTGGTAAAATAATAAACTTCTGAAAATACGATACCTTTGGCGAGAACCTTTTCACCATCAGCCAGCAGGTAATACCAGCCAAGATCTTCTCCACTCAGATCAGGAACACTGTAATCAGGATCTGCAGGATCGGTGATATTTACAAGGTCGGCGATGGTGAGGTATCCCAGCGATTCATGGGTGTCTTTTACAACAAAGACTCCATCGCTGGTGGTCGGGTCACAGGGGTCTTCTCGGTCACCGGTTCCCATAAAAATTAGATCATAGCCGATTTCCAGGGTCACACTGGGCGGATAGTAAAATTTTCTGTCCGTAATGCTGATGTCGTCATTGGCGGTGAAAATAAGCTCTGCCTTCCAGCGACTGATGTTTTCATCAGTGTTGGGGAAGATGAGCGGGGTCAGATCAGGCTCTGTGAAATACCCAACTCTGTACATATTTCCACCCAGATCACCAATATAGAATTTATCGATTAACCCATTGTCGTTGATATCAAGGGCATTTACAGCACTGGCAAACGAATAGTCGAGACCAAGGGAAAATTCTCTTAAGATATCTGCAGTGAGAATATCTACGATATAGAGGCTTGTTCCAGCGCTGTTGTCATCACTGAATCCACCACCGATAATCATGGCATCAATCCCTTCGGTATCTGTGTCATTTCTTTTTACTTTTCCAAAACGAGGCTCTGACCAGCTCTCTCCAAGATTAGAATAGATGATTGGTTCAGCAAAAGTGGTGTCGTTTACAGGGCTGATTCGCCAGAGATATACCGGGTTATGGGGAGAAGTGATATCAAGGGCAAAATAACTGCTGCTCCCCTTTCGCTCACCACAGACAAGAATTACTTTATCAGCGTCAGAATCTGGTATACCGTCGTTATCATCATCACCATCAGCATCGATGAAACCATCGCCATCATCATCCATCAGGTATATTCTCGGGCTTCCGTCCACAAAGTAAGCGTGCTCATCACCCTCAATAATATCTTTCAAACGACTGAGCTGGTTGGGGGGGATAAAGCTCCAGGAGGCGGCACCATTGGTATCCTGGACGGCATGAAGCATTCCGTCATTGGAGCCAAAAAAGATCATTGTGGGATCGCTGAGTGATTCAAGGGTGCCGGTGGCACCAGATTCCGCACCGGTGATGGTTTCTCCTCTGGTAAATGGACTGAGTAGCCTTTCATAGGTGAGGGTTGTTCCAGCGCTTGTAGTTACATATGCCCTGCCACCTTTGTTGCCAACAACAAGTTCATTGGTTGTAAAGCTGCCACTGGTACCTGTGAGGGTCAGGGTTCCTTCGGTATGGATGAATTCGTAAACCGCGGGTTCACTATGGAGGACATCGCCGGTGATGACAGCCCTGTTTTCGGTAAGGACTCCATCATCATCTTCGTCAAGAATATCAGCGCCACGGATATAATCAATAACCTGTTCTGCTGTGTAGTCAACTGGCAGGCCAAGCAACTCATCTGTTATGTTGTCGACGGTGAACCTGTTAACAGGGGCAGTGAGATTGGTATCCGTACCCAGGTAGGTATAGATGGGACGGTCGCTATACAGGATACCATTGGGAGCAGGATTGGAGGTGCTGGAGTCCCTGGCCCAGTCGATGGTTGCCCAGAAAGGCACGGCATCATCTTTTAAGGCACCGTTTTCCTCGGTTACAACATTACCATCGGGATCAACAATATTATTTGATTCATCTAAACCAAATTTAACCACATTACCTTCCCAGAAATTACCGGAACGGGGGGTGAAAAAAGACATGTATATTCGATCACCACTGGTGGTTCTGGTTATAGGTACTACCGGAGCTGCGAAGACTGTTGTCCGTTCTAAAATAGAGTTAATAGCAGCAGTGAGAGCATCGACCAGTTTTTCTTCCGTGGAGGCGTCGTAGTGGTATTTGCCGTAGTTATCATCGGCGGTGTTATAGAGGTTTGTGAAACCATTACCATTATTTGAGGTATTAATTAGAAAGAGATTGCTGATGTGGTCACCCATGAATCCAATGGTGTAAGTTATGATATTCTGATACCCGTCGGCATATCCCACATCGTTGTTGTAAATGTAATAGGCTATATCGTCGAGGTATGATGAGCCATTGTAGCCAATGGGAATTTCATAGTAGACTTTTTCGTCTTCTTCATCTATCTCTCCGTCGCCATCATCATCAATGTTGTTTTTGCTGTTATCTTCAAGGATCCATCCCTCTCCTATTTCGGAATGATCCCCATCGTAATCCTCAAGGGAATCAGGTTCGTATTGGGCTGCCGTGAGGGAACCTGTTGCATCCCCCACATCCTGAGATGACATACCGGATGAGATCATGATAATAAAACTCTGGGCACAGTCATAATTTTCCCCGTGCGAGTTGGCACTGTTGTAGTAACCGGCAACTTCGGCAAGTCCTTCAGCCAGGGGTGAGAAGTCATAGGTCTGCATTCCATTGAGACTGTTGAGAAAATCCGGGTCATAAGAGAACGTTCCATCGGAGTTTTCAGAAAGGGCAAACCCAAGGGGTTTGTTCTGGGTGGCTCCGTCGTCATTGGTGTGGTACCAGAGGGAAAACATAGCCTTGTTTTCGGTTTCAAGAATCACTTTGGCCAGTGCTTTTTTAGCAGAGTAGAAGCGGTTTTCTCCTATCAGATCTGAACCATCCCCAGTGTATTCACCGCTGAAAAAGAGGTAGTTGAGGTAGTTTGTAGAATAACGCATGGCAGTAACCGGGTCAGCATTTGGGGCTCCAAATTCCGCCAGGGCGTTACTGAGGCTCTCCACAGGCATGGCAATGGTTTTACCGTTAAAAGTCCAGAGTACATCATCTCCGCTTGGTAGACCTTGAATCATGTTACTGGTGTCCATCTCCATGACGTTTGCAGAGGTAATTTCAAAAGGTGCGAGATAGTAGTCGGTTCCTGAGCCATTACCCTGTGAGTAAATTCCATAGCCGTGCTCTTTAAAAAATCCCGTACCGGTGCCCGGGTTATCAATAGCCTCCACTGAATGGTCTGCAGGAGTCCAGTCTGTTGTATTATCAAACTCAGTAATCCAACGGGCCTCCTCCATGTCTCCACTGTTGTCAATATAAAGAACTATACTGGGGGGAACTTCGTTGTTGGTGGGAAAAAAAATACAGGTATCATCACTTTGGGCAGGAATGACTGTTGCCGTAATAAAAAGGAGAATAAAAGTGAATCGGGAAAGGTAATTCATGGTTTTATCCTTAAGAAAGGTTACAGGCCAACACGGTAAAATCCCGCCTCAACACTCTTTTTTGAATCCGCATTGATATCTCTGCCGTTACAGGTCATTTTATAAACATGGGCCTTCAATTCACCAGCTTCATTGCCGGATCCCCGGAGGTATCTTGCCGATGAATCAACATATACGACTTCACCCTGAAGCTGTTCGCTCTGAGAACCAGGAATAAACAGCCAGGCTGTGGCATCAGCTGGATCAGGAAAGGTTATGCCGTTTCCGGGTTCAGAGATAATGTTGGTGGAATCGTAAAGCTCACTGCTTGCTTCAACGTATGATCGTCCTGCTTCTGCTGCATAGAAAGCACTCTTGCGGGCTCTGTCGTTAGCACTAATCTGCAGTTCGTGGATGGTGGTGGTGGTTGCACCGAGACCGAGGATTGTAAGAAGAACCATGAACATCAGAGAGACGATGAGTGCATAGCCCTCCTCAGAATTGCAGATATTTCGATTCTCTGTCTGATGGAGCGGTGTCATTGGCGTATCCATTATATATTCTTTCCCTTAATACAGGACACCTGATAGCTGTGCCTGCCACCATGGATAAGAGAATTTACCGAAATAGTGACACTTTTACTGCCAACCAGTGGGGTGTCTGTCGAGACCACCCAGCTGATATCATAAAGTTCCCGGTTAAAAGGACCGTGGCTGCCATCAGCAAGGTCTGGATGTTCGTAATCCAGTGCCAAAAGGTACTCTACCTGATCAGTCCCCCAGGTGGATGCACTGGTGATGGCGTTCCCTTTGTTGTTTCGCTGAATATTAGTGACCTGCAGGCTATACAGGCCAAAAATACTGATGGTTAAAATAGCCATGGCAATAAGGACCTCTATGAGGCTGAAGCCGTCATTTCTACAAGGGGCTGGATGTCGATTGTTCATGGTTCTCATGTGTTGCGGCAGAGTATGGTTGTGGCAAGGAGCCGGTGCCTTGCGTCATCTACAGGTTGCACATGTCTGTCTCCAACCACATACGTTTCTGCACCGTCAAGTTTCACGTTGGTCATTTTTGTCCGGGCAAGAATCCATACCTTAACAGCCCGAATAGATGTCATGGGAACGGTATAGCCGAGGCTGGCTCCTCCTTCCACGTCATCCAGGGTGATCAGGCCGTCAGGGGTTGTCGGATCTCCGGGACTGGAGGTATCCAAGGTAGTATCCAGGGTACCATTTCCGTCGGAATCTATGGCCCAAACGGTCTGGCCGGCTAAGGTGTCAAGGACGCCATCACCATCATCGTCAAATGCATAGGCAAAGGCCATGGAGTTGATGGATTCGGCAACCAGGTCAAAACCGCCTCCATCGTCCCGTCCGAGATCAAGAATGCCGTCCTGCTCGTTTACCGGATTCACCGGTGCATCGAAAAGGTCGTAGGTGATGGTTTCACCGGCATCAAGCAGGCCATTGCCGTTTTTGTCAATGGTGAAGGTCAGCGTGTTTTGACTGATATTGACTATGCCGAATGACCCGGTGTTTTCAGGGTCGTAGCCTGCAAGCATTATTTCGCGGGCTAAAACGGCCATGGCAGCTCTGATGTTCTGCTGCATCTCGACGACCTGGCCTTGGGTTGTGTAGATTCTCTGCTGACTGATAAAACTGGTATACAGAACAGCACCGATTATGGTGGTGAGTACCATGGCCACCATGAGTTCAACCAGTGTGAATCCGCTCCTGGAGAGGGGGGAATAAACTGGGTTTTCTTTTTCTTTCATACTGTTTTCCTGTTTATTGCCAGGTTGCGCCAGACCATATGTGCATGGTAATGCCGCCTGCTGGAGATAACTGAACTCGGTAAAAGCGGCTGTTTTTGGCGTTTGAAATATAGATATTTCCAGGCAGGCAGGTACCGTCTGCCCTGAATACCATGAGGGCAGTTGACGCTGACCCGCCCGGCTCCTCGAAAATGATGTCACCGGGTTTTGTGCTGAAGTCCACGGAGAATGTCATGGTTTCGTTTCCATCGTTCCAGGTACCATCACCGCCGTCACTGGAGTAGAAATCACAGCTTTTTTGGCCGGCTGTATTAGTAATTTTTACGGCCCAGTCCTCATTGTTTTTAATTGCCTTCATTCGGGCCTTCTGGATGCTTGAGTAGACCTCCTTGACGGTTACCTGCAGTTGATAGTTTTGTCGCCAGTTAAGGAAAAAGGGGATGGCTATGGCGCTGCAAATTCCAACAATGGCTATGACCACTACGGTTTCAATCAGGGAAAAACCAGTTTCCGACCATTGGGTCTGTGGCTGTTTTGTCAGAGAATTATCCATGCCAGCAGCCCCCTGCTGGAGATGACTGTCTGTGAGGCGGCAAGCTTTGTGGGTAGCCAGTGTCGTCAACGAAGTGATCCTTTTTCGGTATGATTGTAAAGTAGCGGAAAATTTAACATCTAATTACCACATTAATATACAGATGCTGATGCTTTGTGGATAGTAGGGAAATCCTGAAAATGATGGGGGGAAACCTGAAAAACAGCGTGATCTACTGAAAGTAAAGCGCGGGTACCGGATGTCTCGCTCTGGAGTTATCTCCACCAGGCACTTAGGGATTGAGATGTGGACACCTTGCTGGTATGTACCATGTTTTTACACTGCTGTCCCAACGTTCTTTATGGCAGACAGCGTAACTTATTAATTTATTAAACTATTGACGACAAAATGCCTGTTTTCGACTTGAAATTAGACTATCCTCAAAATTTACCAAATTTTGAGCGAG
>JALSMA010000035.1 GCA_026988015.1 Desulfobulbaceae bacterium
TCAGTAAATTCCGGTTAAGTTTTTGCATATGAGTACAAGTCATTCTGCTCTTTGAAATTTTGCAAGCTGTCTGTATTGCAATAGGAATTGCGCAGTTCATTTTGAATTTTGATACGTAACTGCCGCACCCTTTTGATCGAGACCTTTTCGTTATGCTGTTCGTAACAATAGATCGCAAGCAGCAAGTAGGTTATCAAACCAGCAAGGATCTGAACCATAAGCCCATGTTCACTCCTGGCGATCAAGTGGTAAACCTTAAGGTGACTTTTCCACCACGCAAAAAAGTTTTCGATATCCCATCGAAGCTTATACGCTGCTGCTATCTGTTCAGCTGAAAGGTCCAAACGGTTTGTGGCAATCCAGTATTTCACACCGTCAACTTCATAGCCGACAAGCCGTACCGGTTTTTCTGTCTGATTGATTCCGGCGGTTCCGAGCAATACGATAGCATCATAGAATACAATACTATTTGGGTCGATCTGATTGACTTTGATAACTTTTTTCCTGGTTTTGGCTTTAATGCGGCACATGAACAGCGTGTTATCTTCTTGCCACAAGTCAAACTTTTTGTGGCATTGGTATCCTCGATCCATGACGCCGGTTTCACCCGGGGAGAGGATCTGACTGACAAAGGGACGTTCGGCTCCTTTGCCATCGGTTAGAAAGATCTTTCTGGGAATACTTCGGTTCAGGTCGAAACCAACATGCACCTTGGCTTTTTTCGCTCCTTTTCTGTAGTCGGCCCAATACATTGAAAACGTTGCATCGATCAATGATCCATCGATACCAACAAGATTTCCAAGATCAGGGTGACGATTTGGCAGCACCTTTGTAGCCCTGGCTTGTAAGTTTTTAAAGACATACATGAACTGCTCAAGGCCTCTTGAGTTGGTGGCCTCTGAGAAACTGCTCTTTTTGATGCCTTCTTTTGGAGCTATCTCATTACGAGCGAAATCATCTTCTTCGAGTACTTGCAAAAGATGTTGTGCTGATTTGTGCTCTTCAAGGTGAAAAAATACTAATGCTCTGAGATGATCTTCAAAGCTCATTTTCAAAGGCCTATTGCATTGAGATTCAAGCGGCGACATTCCAACCATGGCTTCTTTACCGGGTTTAAATAATTGTTCAAACGATAGCGCATGTTTTTTTCTGGAAGGATCTAATGAGTGCGGCATGTTCTTAACTCCTTGATATTATTAATTAATACCAAAATTTGCCGCACATTATAAACAAAATGTCAAGTAAAAAATGACTTAATGCGCTGATTTAACATATTTTTTATGCAATTTCCTAACCGGAAATTGCTGGCTGCTCCTGGAAGATGTTACGAAACCCATCCTCTTTGAAAAACTGCTCAAGGCACTGGCCCTGCAGCTTGGCTCTGAAGTTTCCTTCAATGAACTGAGCCGCTTGACCGGTGCAAATCACCAGACCGTGGAAAAATATATCACCTTCTTGAAAAAGCCTTTGTTATTTTCCGGCTGCCGGCGTTCAGTAGAGACGTCCGCAACGAGATCCAAAAGGGAAAAAAATCCTACTTTTATGATAACGGTATCCGCAACGCCATTATTAATAACTTCTAACTTCCCTCCCAGCGTACCGACATGGGGCCGTTATGGGAAAATTTTCTCATCAGTGAGCGGGTGAAATCACTTTCCCACCTAGGAATCAATGTGGATAAATACTTCTGGAGAACGACCCAGCAACAGGAAATAGACTACATTGAGGAATCGCCCCAGTCGCTTTCTGCCTGGGAATTCAAATGGAATCCAAAGGCAAAGGCAAGAATTCCCAAGATGTTTACCAAGGCCTATCCCGAGGCCAGATGTTTTGTGGTAACACCGGACAATTTTGAGGATTTTTTGACAACCGGAAGAGATGAATAGGTAAAGCAATTGAGGGCCGTTCCATCAGCAGGGCCATGGCCGTTAAAATACCGCTCTATATCCTTCCTTTCACCAATCCTGATCGTTTCAGTCTTTTACATTATCGATACAATAGTTAGTACATTGCAGACTTATGTAAAAGGCTATCATGTGTTGAGCCTGTTAAAAACAGTCCCCCCTTTTGAAAATACATTCAGGTAAATCAACCAGACGATTTTGATGAGTATTCAAAAGAATACACATCTTTTTCCAAATAGGGTATTATCTATAAAGAAGAGGTAGTTAATCCGCAACAGTTTGTTTATAATTGAAAAATGCATCATGCCGGAAGCCTTGATTACACCGGATGTCCTGAGATGGGCAAGGAAACGTGCGCAATTTACTCCTGATGGAGCTGCGCAAAAAGTACAGGTGCGTCCCGAGCGATTCATTGCCTGGGAAGAAGGAAATATGTATCCGACTTTTCGGCAGGCAAAGAAACTTGCAAAGGCCTTCCATGTTCCATTTGGTTATTTTTTTCTGCCTGCTCCCCCGAAAGAAAAAATCGATATCCCCGATTTACGAACTGTCGGCGGGCAGGTAAGACCGGATTTCAGTCTTGAATTTATTGATTTGTATCATGACATCCTGCGCAATCAGGAATGGTTTCGGGAATACCGTCTGCAGGAGGGTATCCGGCCACTTTCCTTTATCGGGAAATTTTCCGTTGACAGTGATTGTAAAGAAGTTGCAAATGACATCCGACAAAAACTCGCCATAGATGATCAACTGCGGATTTCCTCCCGCAATTGGGAACACTTCATTACCAGGCTCATTGAGCAGGCTGAGAAAACAGGAATCCTTGTTTTTCGTAATTCCATAGTCGGTAACAATACCCACCGTCCTTTATCTGTTGATGAGTTCCGAGGGCTTGCCATCAGCGACCCCATTGCGCCACTCATTTTTATTAACTCCAGAGATGCAAAATCCGCCCAGATTTTTACGCTTGCCCATGAGTTGGCTCATCTTTGGATAGGGGAGAGCGGTGTATCCAATCCTGTGCTAAAGACGAAAAAAAACGGAAACCATGAGCAGAAGATAGAAAGCTTTTGCAATAAAACAGCAGCCGAACTGCTGGTGCCGGAAGATGAATTTCTGAGTGATTGGGATCAGGAAGTATCCTCTCAGGATAATATAACGTTCCTTTCTAAAAAATATCGGGTCAGCACGTTGGTTATCGCTCGACGCGGTTATGATCTGAACCTTCTCAGCTACGATGAGTTTCGGGAATTTTATCTGGATGCTTTGCACTATGACAGGAGGGTAAAGGCCAGGTTGAGCGAAAGTGATGGCGGTCCCGGATCTTTCACGCTGCAGAAAATGAGACATGGCTCCTTATTCTCCCGAGCCGTCACAACGGCAGCTTTTGAGGGCAGATTACCGTTGCGGGATGGTGCTGCTCTTCTTGGCATTAAACCCGCCAGACTGAAAAAATATGCTGATTTCCTGGCCGGGAAATAGCCCATGATTTATTGTCTGGATGCCAACATCTTTATTGAAGCCAAGAATCTGTACTATCATTTCAACATCTGTCCGGGTTTTTGGGAATGTCTTGAGCGGCAGAACGGAACCGTCGGCTCTATTCTTCCTGTGTATGAAGAGTTGACAGACGGAAATGATAAGCTGAAAGAGTGGGTCGTCGATCGAAAAGATTCAGGAATTTTTGATGATATTTCGGCAATTACTGTCCAGGAATCTTTCCGGGAAATTGCCATCCATGTGAGTGATCAATATGAGCCGCAGCATGCTGAAAAATTCCTTGATGATGCTGATCCATGGCTGATTGCCTATGCTCAAGTTCATGGTTGTACAGTGGTGACAAAAGAAAAATTTTCACCCGGCACAAAGAGAGTTAAAATTCCAAATATCTGTGAAGAATTCGGGGTTGATTATACCGATTGTTTCACAATGCTCAAAGGGTTAGGCGCCTGTTTTACCCTAGACTCCTGATTGTACACCATCCCAACGCATCCCTTATGATCTGCACATCAGTGGGGATATTTTTTTAAGCGAGACTCCTCTTGGCAAACCTGGGAATTCAAATGGAATCCAAAGGCAAAGGTGGGAATCCTCATGATGTTTACCAAGTCCTATTCTGAGCACAGTGTTTAGTGGTAACGCCTGATAATTTCATGGATTTTTTAAGAGATAAAATGGATTGATAATTATTATGGTTTTGAATTTATAGATTTTATCTAATAGTCTATGATGGAAAGCGGCACCTTCACAATGATGAGTCAACAACTGTCGATAATCCTGTCCACACGGTCGGCCCGAATGAAAAAACAAGGCCGTTTAAAACATATTGATCCTGCCAAAAGGGGCATTGTGAGGTGATGGAGTGAACGATAAATTTCTGAATATTCAGCCATCACCCCTGGCTCTTGTTCAATCATTGCGCGATATCGGCTACTCCATGGAATCGGCCATTGCTGATGTGATTGACAATTCCATCACAGCAGAGGCAGAAACCATTCATGTCAGGTTTGCCTGGGATGATGGATCTCCATGGTTGGCCGTTATTGACGATGGCTGCGGTATGACGCCCGTTGAACTGACTGATGCCATGAGGCTTGGAAGTAAAAATCCGTTGGAGGAACGGAGTAAAAATGATCTTGGCCGGTTTGGGCTTGGCTTAAAAACAGCATCTTTTTCGCAATGTCGCCAATTGACCCTTATCAGCAGAAAAGGCGGTATGTCGGCGTGTCGAGAGTGGGATCTTGATCTGGTTGAAGAAAATCCTGATAACGGCTGGAGATTGAGAGTATTTGAAGATTCAGAGTTGCAGAAGGATAATATTGTGGCGGGGTTACTGCCTTGTATTCACCAGACCGGGACCATAGTTCTTTTAAGAAAGCTTGATCGTTACGATGGACTGGAAAAGAAACTGAATTCACTTGTTGAACATACCCGGACCCATCTTGAACTGGTTTTTCACCGTTTTCTTTCCCCCAGCAGAGGTAGAAAAAGTATCAAAATATTTCTGAACAATGATCCTCTGGCTGCATTTAATCCATTCAACCCTTCTCACCCGGCAACACAGGAGCTGCCACAACAATTTATACATGTCGAAGGCCAGTCAGTCACTGTGCAACCATACGTTCTGCCGCATTATAACAAAATCTCCCGGGATGAATATGAGAAATACTCCGGTCAGGGAGGGTATCTGCAGAACCAGGGGTTCTATGTCTACAGAAACAGAAGGCTTATTATCAAAGGAACATGGTTCCGACTGATAAAAAAGGAGGAATTGACAAAATTATTGCGTGTCCAGATTGATCTGCCCAATTCTCTGGACCATCTCTGGAAAATTGATGTGAAAAAATCCCATGCCTCTCCCCCGGAAGCAATAAGAAGTGAGCTGAAGCTGATTATTGACAGGATAGCTTATGCCGGGAAAAAGGTATACCGGCAGAGAGGAAAAAAACTGGCAAATACGGTAAAAGTACCAGGATGGACAAGAACTGCTGCTGGAGGAAAGATAACCTATGAAATCAATAAAGAGCATCCTTTAATCGTTCAAATTAAGAACTGCCTGCAGAAAGAACAGCAACAGGGCTTCAATGATTTGATTTTTATGCTGGAAAGCAGTTTTCCGACCGAGTTGTTTTACAGTGATGTTGCGAAAAACCCGGAAGCGCTCAGCAAACCGACCTTTGACGAAAACCAGGTTTCCCAGCTGCTTGATATCTTTATCAAACAGATGGTTGCCAGTGGTGTACCTGAAACAGAAATAGCAGCTCGCCTGAAGAGCATTGACCCATTTGCAGCTTATCCGGATGAAACTGAAAAACTTTTGCAAAAGAAAGGGGGTATGTATGAATGATTCCGCCAGGAGAACAAATAATAACGGTTCGGTATTGGAAAAAATCGAGGATGGTGTTGCCATTTTGCTTGAAGGAGGAAAGCAAGATCATGAGACAATACTAAATTTTGTTAGAATGGTGGTTACCAGCCAGTATAGCAATCATAATATATCTGAAAACGATATTAACCTTATAACCAAAAGGTTAGAAGCACGTTTTGACATTCGGATGAATGTCGGGAATTTACTAGCATCAGAAGATTACACACCCTGGCTTGACGATGCACGGGAGGATGTAAACTGGTATTACTGGGAACGGTACAAACGCCTGCTTCCGGATAAAAAATTCAGCCGTGAAGTAATAAACGTACTGGATATCGACACTAATAAAATTATAGACCACCTTGAAAACCCAAAAAAAGTGGGTGGATGGAAGAGAAAGGGGCTGTGTGTGGGCCATGTCCAGTCAGGTAAAACCGCAAATTATCTTGGTGTAATCTGTAAGGCTGCAGATGCTGGATATAAGGTTATTATTGTACTGGCCGGATTGTTAAATGCTCTAAGAAATCAAACTCAGGAGCGTATCGATGAAGGGTTTGTTGGTCTGGACAGTTCTCGCCAGCTGGAAGCAACAACACTGGAAGAAAAACTGATCGGAGTTGGAAAATTCTATGATTCTGCAACTTGGCGGACACCAGTACCATTGACAACCAATACACAGGATTTTGACAGAAATATTGCAACACAGTTAAGAGCCCAGATCGGCCAGTTTAACGAACCTGTCATTTTTGTACTGAAAAAAAATGTATCCATACTGAAAAACCTGATTGACTGGCTAAAAAACAACAACTCAGAATTAAACAGGTTTCCCATGTTATTGATTGACGATGAAGCAGATCATGCTTCCGTCAATACCAGTAAAGAGGATGACGATCCTACAGCCACGAACAGGCGTATCCGTGAACTTTTAGGTCTGTTCGAGCAGAGTTCATATCTTGGTTACACCGCAACTCCTTTTGCAAATATCTTCATCGACCCGGAAACAGATGATGAAATGCTCAAGGATGATCTTTTTCCCAGCGATTTTATCATCAGTCTGGACACCCCATCAAATTATGTTGGAGCCAGACGTGTATTTGAGGAAGATGGAGATCTCAATATTGTCCGCGAAATTGATGATTACGAGGAGATCCTCCCCCTTAAGCATAAAATTGATGAATTTCCAGAAACTCTTCCACCAAGTCTTTATGAGGCTGTTCGAGTATTTGTTCTCGTAAAAGCCATGAGGAATCTGCGGGGCAAGAATAACAGCCATAATTCCATGCTGGTCAATGTCAGTCGTTTTACAGATATACAGTCAAATATAAAATGGCAGATACATGAGTATCTTGATGAGTTAAGGAATGCGATCAGGAATCACCATGCGCTCCCTGTGCGTGATGCGCTGAACAATTCACTGATGGCCAGTTTAAAAGAAACATGGATCAAGGAATTTTCTCAAACAGAATTTGTCTGGGACAACATACAGAACTCCTTGAAGTCGGCAGTATCGCCAATCAAAGTTATCGAAGTCAATGGCTCCAAAGGTGCCGAGCGTCTTGATTACAACCGGCATAACTTCCCGAATGGGCGCAATATCATTGCCGTTGGTGGATTGAGCCTGTCTCGTGGCCTGACATTGGAAGGCTTGACGGTGAGCTATTTTCTCAGAAATTCCATTATGTACGATACCCTGATGCAGATGGGCAGGTGGTTTGGGTATCGAACTGATTTTGAAGATTTATGCCGAATATATATGAGTGAAGAGGCAAGTTCGTGGTATGCCCATATATCAAGAGTTACGGAAGAACTTCGTGATGAATTCAAGCGTATGGAGCAGGCCAGGATGACCCCGAGAGATTTTGGCCTCTGTGTGAGAAGCCATCCGGAATCGCTGATAGTAACAGCGAGAAACAAAATGCGGACAGGTCGTTCTGTTATCAGGCAGGTCAGCCTGGAGGGGAGACTGGTGGAGACATCAGTCCTATTTAAAACTCCTGCTGTCGTTTCAGGTAACCACAAGGCACTGAAAAGGCTTGTCCACGGTTTGATAGAGGAAAAAATACCCTGCAGCCAGGATAAACAGCCAGGATATCTCTACACGGATGTTTCTTCTTCATTGGTAACCTCGTTTATTCACTCCTTCAGCAACCATCCTGCATCACAGCTAACTGAATCAAAACCGATAATTGATTATACTGAATGGCTGCAGAGTAAAGGAATCGATGAGTGGGATGTTGTCATAATCAGTCTTGCAAAAAAGACCGGAACAAATTTAAAGATTCAACTGGAAGATTTAACGATTACGTCACAACGAAGAACTGTTTCAGATTTTCCCGGCAACGGTATAGCACTGAATAAAAGGAGAGTGGCATCCAGAGGGCATGAAAAGGCCGGACTTGCTCAGCAGGAAATCGATTTAGCTGAATCAGAATACCGTTTGAACAATCCGGATCGTAAAAACTTTCCAGACAGTATTTATCGAGGGAAAAGAAAGAAACCATTACTTATGATTCATGTTCTTGACTGCCGGGACAAAACAGAGCCGGATAACCCATTATTTACTGACGGGATAGTAGCCTATGGTATCAGTTTCCCTGGAGAAGCCGGGAGACGTAGACCTGAAAGGCTGGTAGAATATGTCGTCAACACGGTCTGGTGGAACAGTAATTATGCAGACTTGCTCGATGAGGAGGATGATTTTGAATAACCCGTGGGATGAAATACAGACTCCTTCGCATGATTTACTGTACAGACAGGTTGACCCAGAACACCCTCTGAGACTGCTCCGGGCAAAAGATATTTATGGTCGTTTTCTATTCATATACGAATTTCCTCCTTCCGATGCTATTCCCGATAAATTTCCTGAACTGAATGGAATTGGACTTCATCTACGGGGGCCTGAAAAAGTCCAGTCAGGGAACTGTATGCTGCTTCTTATCCTCAAGGATAAAAAGGAATGGCAGATATTTCTATCTCTCTGTAATGACCTTGCTGCATCGACAAAAAACCTTGAACAGGATGTCCAGGCTACGCAGATTATTCTGCGCAGGCTAAAACGGTGGCAGGAATTTCTGCAAAAGACCCGTTCCGGCCTGCTTTCAGAAAGAGAGATAAAAGGGCTGATTGGAGAACTGTTCTTTATGACAAAGCACCTGTTCCCTTCTTTTGGTGCAGGGCCGTCTGTGCAGTTCTGGCAAGGACCTGAAGATGCTCCACAGGATTTCAATATTCATGATTGTGCTGTTGAGGTCAAATGTCAACTGGGGACAACTACCCCTCAGGTGCGCATTTCGTCTGCCGACCAGCTTTGTCCACAGTTACCTGAAATGTTTCTCTATGTTGTAACTCTTGGCAAAGTTGAAAAGGATATGACAGCAGCGGTAAATCTGCCCGGTATCATTAAAGCGATAAGGAATGCGCTGGAAGCTGATTTTTCTACAGATTTCGAACATTTTAATAATCTTCTTTACCAGACGGGCTATCTTGATCTGGAAGAATATGAACGGTTTAATTATCTGGTTGCATCTGAAAAAATGTTTTCAGTAACCGAGAATTTTCCCAGAATATGTCCTGAAAAACTCACGCCTGGAATAGAACGAGTTACTTATAATATCAGGCTGGGTGAGTGTGAGCCATTTATTATGACTCCTGACTGGATGACGATACCATGAGCTACGAAGCATTTTACAAGGATTACATGCAGGATATTTATGCTCGTTCTGAGGCAGAAAGCGATTTTTCAGAGGTCGTTTTCACCGAAAGAGTGTGTGATTTCCTGGTAGATCAAGCTGTTTTGGAAAATTATACTGCTGCGAGTTATAAAAAAACCCCTCTGGGAATCAGGGTGGATGCTTATGATTATTCAGTAGAATCCGATGCCCTGTCCCTTATCATCACCGATTTTCATATAAAGCCGGAATCTTTGACTAGGACATTGATTACCAAGGTGTTCAAACGCGTAATTAAATTTTTTGAAAAAAGTCTGGAGGGATCTTTTTACCAATCTCTTGATGAGAGTGATCCCGGTTTTGGGCTGGCAAGAGACATTTATACATCAAGCTCTGTGGGAAAGCTTAGAAAATTACGGTTTATCCTGCTTTCCAACGGGTTGTTGAGCAAAAGTGTTGACGAAAAAATTCCTGCACAGGAAATCCAGGGCATTCCATGTTCATTTGATGTCTGGGATCTGGGGCGGATTCAGCGAATTGAAGAGTCGGGGAAATCACGCGAAGATATTCTTATTGATTTTGATGTATTGCCAGAGGGAGGCCTTCCCTGCCTGCCGGCTTTTACAGGTGAGGGAACGTATAGATCATATCTTCTGGCACTGCCTGGTTCGCTGGTGGCTGAACTTTACGATAAGTATGGTGAGCGTTTACTGGAGCAGAATGTGCGGACTTTCCTGCAGTTTCGAGGCAAAGTAAATAAAGGTATGCGCAATACCATACAGAATGCCCCTGAAATGTTTTTTGCGTACAATAACGGAATTACCGCAACTGCTGAAAAGGTCGTAACAAAAGAGATAAACGGACAGGTACTTATTTCATCAATAAAAAATTTTCAGATAGTTAACGGGGGGCAGACTACAGCATCTCTATTTACAACACATAGAAAAAATAAAGCTGATTTATCTGCCGTGCATGTTCAGGCAAAACTGACAGTAATTCCTCCGGAAGAAACAGAAAATATTGTCCCTAAAATTTCCGAGTATGCAAATACTCAAAATAAAGTCAGTGCCGCAGATTTTTTCTCAAATCACCCCTTTCATCTGAGAATAGAAGAAATATCACGCCGTCTGTGGGCACCTTCCTCAGATGGCAGCATGCGGGAAACACACTGGTATTACGAACGAGTCAGAGGGCAGTACGCCAATGCTCAGGCCAATTTAACACCTGCCAAAAAAAGAGAATTCCTTGCGATTAATCCCAGGAAGCAGATGTTCATCAAAACAGACCTGGCAAAATTCGAAAGTTCCTGGGATATGAAACCCCATATTGTCAGCCTTGGGGCCCAGAAAAATTTTGTCAGATTTGCGGAAGCTGTCGGGAAAAAAAGCTGGGACAAGATTGAAAAAGGGTTTAATGAACTTTACTTCAAGCGATTGATAGCAAAGGCTATTCTGTTTCGGACTGTGGACCGTTTTATTATGAAGCAGCCATGGTATGGTGGATACAAGGCTAACATAGTTACATACTCTGTTGCAAAGCTATCCTATATGGTCGAACAGACAGGGATGTTTCTTGATATGGAAAGAATCTGGGAAAGACAGAGCCTGACAGAGGAAATGGAGAGTTTTCTGAAGGATATTGCAGAGGCTGTTAACTCCGTGATTCAAGACACACCTCAAGGAATCACGAATGTGACTGAATGGTGTAAAAAGGAGTTGTGCTGGCAGAATGTCCAGAGAATTTCAATGAACATCCCGCCGCAGGTGAAAAGAGAACTGATTTCAAATGAAGAAAGAAATCGGAGAGATTCCGATGCTAGAACAGTTCAGAGAATAGACAATGGAATCCAGGCGCAAGAATATGTGCTTGAAAAGGGAGGAACATTCTGGAGTAAAATATTTGAATGGTCTCAAACTAACAGAATTTTTTCTCCAACAGAATCGAGCCTGTTGCAAATTGCCAGCCAGATTCCTTCGACAATTCCGAGAGAAAGACAATCGTTGTTACTTGTCACGATTGAACAGAAAGCAATAGAAGATGGTTTTGTTTCATGACCCATATTCCAGTTATAGACCTTTTCGCCGGTCCTGGAGGATTGGGCGAAGGATTTTCTGTTTTTACTGCCCAAAATGAAAATCCGGTTTTTGATATTGCTTTGTCAATAGAAAAAGACCCCTATGCCCACAGCACTCTTGAGCTTCGTAGTTTTTTCAGGAAGTTTCCAAAGGGCAAGGTACCTGAAGAGTATTACGAATATATCCGAAAAAAATCATTAACCCGCAGCCCGAAAGTGCACCAGAAGTTACGATCTGAACTGTTTGAAAAATACCCGCATGAAGCACAGATGGCACGCGAAGAGGCCTGGCATGCTGAATTGGGACAGAATGAAGAATTGTATGAAAAGATTGACTCCAGAATTGAAACGATCAGACGAAATTCTTTGACAAAATGCTGGGGAGTTATAGGAGGGCCTCCATGTCAGGCCTATTCGGTGATAGGAAGATCCAGAAACAAAGGAAAATGTGGATATTCAGCAGAAAGTGACAAACGCAGTTATCTCTATCAGCAATATTTACGGATCATTGCCCGTCATGAGCCTGATTTTTTTGTCATGGAAAATGTCAAGGGTATGCTTTCTGCAAAGCTAAATGGTCAGTCTGTTTTTAATCAAATTCTTGATGACTTGAGACGGCCAAGGGGAAAGAAAAAAACCTCCATACAAAAATATAATGGACTGGAATACGAGATCTATCCCCTTACGGCTGATAGTTCAATACCAGAAAAATCATCAGATTTCATCGTCCATGCAGAACAATACGGTATCCCCCAGACCCGGCACAGGGTTATCCTTTTGGGCATTAAACGATCCTTTTCAGAGGAAAAACCAATACGGCTGGCACATAAGCCGGTGGTGGCAGTGAAAGATGTTCTGGACGATCTTCCCGCACTCAGGAGTGGTTTATCCAGGGAGAAAAAAATAAATAATACTTTTAACAGATGGGCTGAAACTCTCTGGCAGATAATTGACCAGGACTGGTTAAAAAATCCTCACAACAGAGAACTTGCCGATTCCATCAAGGAAATTATTGTCTCCGTTTTCAATAATGAACTTGACCAGGGAGGTGAATTTGTCCCGTTTGAAAAAACGGAGAAAAAAGCTTTTAAATATAAAGATTTGTCAGAGTGGTACATGGATGAACGTCTGAAAGGAGCCTGCAATCATAGCAGCAGGTCGCATATGGTATCTGATTTGTACCGCTATCTGTACGCGGCATCCTTTGCAGAGAAGGAGAAGCGATCGCCATTACTTGCTGAATTTCCAGAAGAATTAATTCCTGCCCATAAAAATGCTGGTTCCGGGCACTTTAATGATCGTTTTCGAGTACAGTTGGCAGATAAACCTTCCACGACTGTTACCAGCCACATATCTAAAGATGGTCATTATTTTATTCATTATGATCCAGAGCAGTGCCGGAGCCTGACTGTCAGGGAAGCCGCACGGTTACAGACATTTCCTGATAATTATTTTTTTGAGGGCAGTAGAACACAGCAATATATTCAGGTCGGCAATGCTGTTCCACCGCTGCTGGCAAGACAGATAGCTGAAATTGTCCATGAGTTGATCCGGCGAACCCTGAATTGAGTAGCGAAGTGGACTCTCTGACGCCGGAAAAAAGAAGCTGGAACATGTCACGTATTAAAAATCGTAACACGAAACCTGAGTTAACTGTTCGCTCTCTGTTGCATCGAAAAGATTTACCGGGCACCCCCCTGTGTCAGAATAGTTGTCGCCTCTTCTTGAAGAGTTGTGTGTGAGTGGGGGGCGTAGTAAAAGGTGGGAGAGTTTTTAGCCGACAGCAGGTGGAGAACAGGAAGAAGCCCGTAGGGCGACTGGATGTTCTCCACCTGCTGTTGGCCCCCTCTCACCACTACATGATGAGACAACGAAAAATGAAGCAATATCCAAAAGAACTTAAAGAAAGCATTATCACTCGCATGTTACCGCCAAATAATGTCAGTGTCCCTGAGTTGGTTCGAGAGACTGGAATCTCAAAGGATACCCTTTATGCTTGGCGTACAAAGGCTCGTAAGGGGAAGCCTCCTGTAGAGTCTAATATTCACGGAGAACTAAGCAGTGAAGAGAAATTTAACATAGTTTTAGAGACGGCTATCTTGAACGAGACAGAACATAGTAAGTACTGTCGTCGCAGATAAGCGAGTTAGCGAGACTTCGAAGGTCTTTTCCCTGAACAAATAACAGTATGGCAAGAAAACTGCCGCCAAGCCCATTCTTCACAAACATCCAAGGCTGGCAAGACAACTATAAGAGTTCAGAAGAAATCAATCAAACGCTTGGAAACAGACCTTAGGCGTAAAGAGAAAGCCTTGGCAAAGGCAGCAGCCTTGCTGATTTTGCAAAAAAAAAGCCTACGTTCTTTGGGGGGCCCCAGAGGACGAAAAATCAACCAAACTGAGCGTTGTAAAGTAAGCGCCCCATTAAGCACACGCCACCTCATGCCAGTTGTTTTCGAGTAATATTCCAAGGCAGCAGAGCCTCATAGTCCTCCAGCATCTCCGCCACTGGTAGTTTCTCAAAGA
>JALSMA010000036.1 GCA_026988015.1 Desulfobulbaceae bacterium
TTTATTAGATTTTTCGCAAAACCCAATATATCAAAAAGCGAGAGGCTTTTCACGTTAATATGTAATTAATTTAGGTGGTTGTCATGTTTTTATGGCTGCTGTCGATTAAGTCCGAAACTTGAGTTAATAGAAATCGAAATTTTAATAATATATCAAATCGTAACAATATTTACAGGGGTAGTGGACAGAGAGCCAATATTCAAAATACGATTAACTCCCGTACTGTAAGTCAGGTTAATCAACAGAATATACAAAATAGAATGACGACGGGCAATCAGGGCGGGAGAGACGGTATCGGAGCAGCAGGAGGAGCAGCTGTTGGAGCGATGACAGTGAAGGGTCGAGCCAATGATGTCATGGTCGACAGGGATGGAAAGGTTCTGCGGAATAATAATGGCCAATGGCAGGAATGTGGCAATGGGCAGTGGCAGAACAAGGTCAGCTCTGGGAAAACGTCAACAGCCCGTTCCAATGTTCAGCAGCGTTCTTCCGGGTACAACAGAGCCTCATCTATTGATCGCCAACAATACTCAAGACAGCGCGCAACCCAAAGGACACAGAGTTACAGCAGGACCAGTGGTCGTTCTTTTAGTGGCGGCGGGACCCGCAGAAGTGGTGGTGGACGGCATCGCTGATATTTAAAGACGCCAGCAAATCCTGGATATTCAAACAGGCCATCACGGCCTGCCGGATATCGTTGAAGGATAGGAATGCTTTCCTTCTGGCAGATAATGGTGGAACAGGATATCAGCTCAAAAATGATCCGGCCTTGTGGCTGAACACGTTGAGTCATGCTGATAACGGTTGAAATCCAGTGCCACCAGCTTGGAATATATCCCTCCGCGTTTCAGCAGTTCATCATGGCTGCCCTGTTCTATAATCCTTCCTCTGTCGAGGACTATGATTCTGTCAGCACGTTGAACTGTTGAGAGGCGGTGGGCGATGATGAGTACGGTCTTCTCCTTGAAACAGTGCTCAAGCGGATATTCCAGGAGTTCTTCAGTTCTGGAGTCTATGGCGGAGCTTGCCTCATCAAGTATCAACAATGAAGGGTTTCGGCACAGCACCCTGGCGATGGCCAGGAGCTGTTTTTCACCGGTTGAAATATCCTGTCCACCATCGCCAAGAATGGTATCGAGACCAAGTGGCAGTTGGTCTATGAATTTGTCCAGTTGAGTTAATTCGAGAAGTTTTTCAATATCTTTACGGCTTTTTCCGCTGTTCAGCGTAATGTTTTGAAAGAGGCTGTCTTGAAGGATGAGCATTTCCTGCATGACAACGCCAATTTCTTTGCGGAGGCTGCTTTTTGAAAGAGTCTGCAGGGGCTGTCCTCCAAGCTTGATACTGCCTCTGAGCGGGTCATGAAAACGAAGCAGGAGATTGATCAGTGTTGATTTTCCGCTTCCGGTGGCTCCCACAATTGCAACTGTTTCCCCTTTTTTTATGGTAAAGGAGATATCATGCAGTACAGGTTGTCCTTTGAGGTAGGAAAAGCTAATCCTATTAAAGACAATGTCTCCTGAAACTGCAGTGTCCATTTTTTGTTTCCTGCCGTTCACATGCTCCGATTCAGTGTCCAGTAAATGGAATATACGCTCTGCAGAGGCAAGGGCGGATTGTACAATGGAATATTTCTGTGATAGTTCTCGAAGGGGCTGAAAGAACAGTCTCATGTATGATAGAAAAGCGACCAGCTCACCAAGTGTGAGCTGGTTGCGGATCGTTTCCCCACCGCCATACCAGAGAATTATTGCTATGGCCACGGTTCCCATGAGTTCGGTGAGTGGCATAAAAGTACCAAAGAGCTGGATTTGCTTTAGGGTCTTTTTCAGGTAGCTGTCGTTGAGGCGTGCGAATTGTTCGTTGAGATCTTCTTTTCTGCCGAATAATTGAACCAGGGTGACTCCGGATACGGTTTCCTGAATAAAACTGTTGAGGCGTGACAGCTGCTTGCGGATGGATTGAAAATGCTTCCTGGCCATTCTGGAGAAAAGGATGGTGACTGTTGCTGCAAGGGGGACAAAAATACAGAGTAGGCCGCCAAGACGAGGATTGATATAAATAAGAAGAGCCAGGATACAGAACATTCGCAGCAGGTCATTGAAGAGAGTAACCATGATAGAGGAGAACATTTCATGCATGTTCTGAACATCGTTAGTTACCCTGGTGACCAGTCTTCCCACTGGCTGTTTACTGAAAAATTCGACCTTTACACTCAGCAAGTGGCCAAAAAGTTCTTGTCGCAATCTGTGCATGATGGATTGCCCTATCCACTCAAGGACAAGGACCTGCAGAAAAGCAGCAACAAATCCTGCGCAGATAAGGATTCCATAGAGAATCACGTTTCCTGTGAGCCCTGCTGTCCGCTCTTCAATGGGTAAGGCAGGGTTGGTGATATAGAGATCAATGGCCTGCTGCATCAACCATGGAAGTCCCAGCGCTGATGAGGTAACCACCAGAGAGAGGAGGATGGCAGCGGTAAAAGGGAGGCGGAATGGGTGTACATAGCGAAGTATCCGGCGCCAGAGTCCTTTCTCAGAGATGGATTGATTGTAGTCTTCTTCAAAATAGCCAAAGTTACGCATTCTTTCCGTATCCGTTTTGAAAATGCTGGCGGCGATTGATATCCTGCACAAAGGAGTTATGTCCAAGCAACTTTTCATAAGGTCCGACATCACGCATTATCCCCTGTTCCAGGACAAGTACCCGATCTGCCCGTGCCAACTGTTTCACCCGTTGACTGACCCAGATAACCGTTTTTGAGGCGAGGTATGGGGTGATGTTGTCAATGATGTCCTGTTCTGTACTGCTGTCTACTGCCACCAGCCCATCGTCAATGATGAGAATGGGACGATTGGAGAGAAGGGCGCGTGCCAGGGAAACTCTACCGCGTTGCCCTCCAGACAGGGAAACCCCTTTTTCACCGATCATGGAATTATAGCCATCCGGGAGCAACATTATTTCGCCATCTATGGCAGCAGCATTTGCGGCTTCCCGAATTTGGTCGAGATCTGCCTCTGGATTGCCGAAGGCAATGTTTTCTCTGAGACTGCTGGAAAAGAGGAGAGGCTCTTGGCTCACATAGCTCACCAGATTTTGCACTGACTCGGGGGCAATAGTGTTCACGTCAAGGTCTCCCAGGAAAAGGCTGTTGTCGGGGACAGGATAAATACGTGCTAAAATTTGACAGAGGCTACTCTTGCCAGATCCAGTAGGGCCGGTAACACCTAGGATGCCTTTCGGGATCTCAAGGTTAAGTGAATGAAGAATAATCCTGTCGGATTGAGGGTAGCTGAAACTGAGATTCTTTAATCGGAACGAAAAGCTGTCAGGAGTAACAGGTGGTGCGCCCAAGCTGATCTGTGATTTTTCAGAGAGCAGAAGATCGATGCGGCGCAATGATGTCAGGCCGCGCTGGGAGAGGTTAGCCACCCACCCGACTGCCATCATTGGCCAGATCAGCATGTAGAGGTAGGTGATAAAGGCCACAAAGTCTCCCATGGAGATCATTTCACGCATAACAAGGGTGCCACCGAAGTAGAGAACCAGCAGCATGGCGCTGCTGCCGACCAGAGTGGCAATTGGAAAGAGCAGGCCTTGAATAACCGCAACCCCAATACTTGATTTGACATACTCTCGACCAAGATTGGCAAAGCGTTCGGACTGCGATTCCTCAAGGGTGTATGCCTTGAGAAGGCGGATGGCAGTGATGGATGATCTCACAAATTCGGTCATGACAGAAAACTGCTCCTGAACCCGATCAAAGCGCTGGTGGAGGCGACCTGAAAGGATGCGCGTTGCAAGGGCCAGGATCGGCATGGGCAGCAGTGCAAGGAGGGTGAGGCCCGGATGGATGTGAATCATAAAGGCGATGGCAGCGATGGACATCACCAGTGCATCTATTGCGGCTACCATACCCATGCCACAGGCCATTTGTATGGCAGCGAGATCATTTGTTGCATGGGCCATAATGGATCCGGTGGAGTATTTGGTATAGAAACTGCCATCCATATTCATGCTGTGATTGAATATCTTTTTCCGGAGGTCGCGTTCAAGGTGGCGTGAGAATCCGATGATGAGCCAGCGCCAGCAGAAACGCAGGACAGCGGCAGAGCACCCGATGAGGCAGATGAGAAAGCCGAGTTGGAGTAGATCTCCCTGGACAGCACTTCCCTGAGACAGGGCATCGATTCCTTTTTTGAGGAAGCGTGGGATAGTGAGTTGAAGAAAATCGACTCCGAGAAGTGCAATAAGACCGAGAAACAATCGTTGACGGTGTCTGTTGAAAATGGGAACCAGCAGCTTCACGACTTTTCCGACGGGTGCTGGGCTTTTCTGTGACGTCTTCTCTTTCAGGGTAAGTACCTTCGGTTGAAATTTGAATCCGTGACGGCTTACGTGATTGTTTTTCGTAACATGTTGAAATATGGGGTAATGCCGAAGGCATCCTCCTTGATAGTAGCACAGTTTTTATCAAGGGACAAACGGCAAAGCCGGGTTTCCTGAAGTGAATGGCCAGTTTTTGTCGATCATTACATCATTGTAATGAACAGGAAAGATTTCGGTAATGTTTCCTTGTTATTTTACAAAAATATTATAGCAAACATCATACCAACAAAGAGAGAAGGAGCTTATATGAACCCGCAAAATGTGTCATCTCCAGCAGATATATCTTCATCCGTAATTGTGCCGCCGGCACCAGGGACCCAGCCTGAAGGATATACTTCCATTCAGGCGATTAACGAATCTGTGGCGGCGAGTTCTGCCTGGGTTGGTTTGCTTCGGCAGGAGATGGCCAAGAGTATCATTGGTCAGGAACATCTTGTGGAGCGACTGCTGGTGGGATTGCTCACTGGAGGTCATATCCTCCTGGAAGGTTTGCCGGGGTTGGCGAAGACCCTTGCCGTAAAAACCCTCGCCATGGCAGTTCAAACGGATTTTCAGCGTATCCAGTTTACTCCTGATATGCTCCCGGCAGATATTATCGGAACCCAGATTTATAATCCCAGAGATACCCTGTTTGAAGTCAAGCAGGGCCCTATTTTTGCTTCGCTTATCCTGGCTGACGAGGTAAACAGGGCTCCCGCCAAAGTGCAATCTGCCATGCTTGAGGCCATGCAGGAAAAACAGGTGACCATAGGGGATGAGACTTTCAATCTGCCGAGACTGTTCCTGGTACTTGCTACTCAGAATCCCATTGAGCAGGAGGGAACCTATCCCTTGCCCGAGGCCCAGGTGGACAGGTTTATGCTCAAAGTGGTGGTGGATTATCCCAGCATCACTCAGGAGCGCATGATACTTGACGCCGTTGATCACACCGATTCCAGAACTATGGTGAATCCTGTGATAGGTCCTGACGATATCCTTGCCTCCCGTAAAGTGGTGGACAGCATCTATATGGATGACAAGATCAAGGATTATATCGTGTCACTCGTCTGTGCCACCCGCGATCCCAGAATTTTTGGCCTTGATATTCAGGACTATATAGAGACAGGAGCATCCCCCCGGGCCACCATTAATCTAAAGACGGTCTCTCGTGCGCTGGCTTTCCTTGCTGGCCGAGGTTATGTGACTCCGGATGATGTGAAATCTGCCGCTATGGATGTGATGCGGCATCGTATCAGGATCAGTTATGAGGCTGAGGCTGAGGCGATCACCAGTGAAGATATTATCAGGAAAATACTGGATACGGTTCCGGTTCCCTGATTTGCTGAGTTGTGAGGTGTAGGTGGAAAGGGAAAGTGGTGCTATGTGTTTTGAAACTGTCTGAAAAGAGATAAACTTGTAATGGAAGAACAGGTCACAAAAGAGATACTGAAGAAAGTCCGTCAGGTGGAGGTACGAACCAGCAGGTTGGTAAATGATACCCTTGCCGGGAGTTACCAGTCGGTGTTCAAAGGACGGGGTATGAACTTTGATGAGGTGCGGGAGTATGTTCCGGGTGATGAGATCCGCACCATTGACTGGAATGTTACGGCGCGTACAGGAATCCCACATATCAAGAAATTCACTGAGGAGCGTGAACTTACGATCATGCTTCTTATTGATATCTCGGGTTCAGGAGATTTTGGATCGGGAGAAAACTCCAAACGTGAGATCATGGCAGAACTCGGATCCGTTTTGGCATTTTCGGCGGTGCGCAATAATGATAAAGTCGGCCTGCTGCTTTTTTCGGATTTTGTTGAGTTGTATATTCCACCTAAAAAAGGGCGTTCTCATATCCTGAGGCTGATAAGAGAAATTCTTTTCTTTCAGCCACGGGGGCGAAAGACAGATCTGATTGTTGCTCTGGACTTTGTAAATGAGGTTGCCAAACGAAAATGTGTCACCTTTCTCATTTCAGATTTTTGCCTGCCTGGTAATTTTGAAAAGGGACTAGCTGTTCTTCAGCCTAAACTGCAGGTGAGTAACAGTCGCCATGATCTGATCACTATGATTGTATCAGATCCGCGTGAGCACAGTCTTCCGGATGTGGGATGGCTTACCCTTGAAGATGCTGAAAGCCGAGTTCAGGTAGAACTTGACACGTCTGACCCGGCTGTACGTCGCGGATATGCAGAATTGGCATCGGACAGAAAGAAAAGTCTCCACAGGATTATTCGTTCCGCTGGTGTGGATCTCCTTGATCTTTCCACGGATGAATCTTATGTCCCGCCACTGCTGAATTTCTTTGGGAACAGAAGAAGGAGGAACAGCAGATGAATCAGGAACTTGTCTTTTTACGTGACATACAGCCACCGCTGCCCTTGCCGGAGGAGCCTGTCTATATGGTTTATTTCCTGGCTATTGTGGCAATTATTCTTATTGCTGCTCTAGTTTACTGGCTTTTTCGCAGGAAAAACAAAGCTGTCAGGTTTCCTGCCGCACATGAGACAGCACTGGCTGCTCTCTCCCGGGCGCGACAGACGATGAGTGTTGAGCAGGGGGTGCAGTATGCTACTGATGTCTCTGGAATCCTGCGGAAATATATTGAAGAACGTTTTTGTATTCAAGCCAGCAGGCAGACTACAAGGGAATTTTTTGATTCAATCACAGAGAGAACTGACCGTGGTACCGACATCTTCTCCAGAGAACACCGCAGTCGTCTCAAAGAGTGTCTGAGAGAGTGTGATATGGCAAAATTTGCTCGTTGTACACCTGATATACAGAGTATGGAGAAAATGGAATCAGCGGTGCGCGATTTCATTGAAGAGACTCATGGGTATAGGGAAGGGGGAAAATAGGATCATGCGCTTTCTCTATCCTGAATTACTCTGGCTTCTGGCTTTTCTACCGTTGCTGGCACTCCTCCGTGGTCGTCGCAGTGCAGCTCCGGCATTAATTTTTTCATCAACGAGTCTTGCCGCCTCTATGGCTGCCGGGAGAAAGGCAGGACCGGGGAGCGTGGTTGCAGCGTTACGCTTTATGGCGCTGGTGCTTCTTATTCTGGCTGTTGCCCGTCCCCAGCTAGGGAATACCACAACAGAGATAGAGGCTAGTGGTATTGATATACTGCTGGCGGTGGATGTGTCCGGCTCCATGGAAGCTCTGGATTTTACCCTTGATGGTAAGGCTGCCAACCGCCTTGATGTAGTGAAGTCAGTCATGAATACCTTTATCAAGGAGCGGCCCAATGACCGGATCGGTCTTCTGGCATTCAGTGGGCGGCCCTATATGGTCAGCCCTCTCACCCTTGACCATGACTGGCTTTTAAAACGACTGGAGTCATTGTCCATTGGAATGGTGGAAGATGGTACGGCTATCGGAAGTGCCATAGGCAGTGGTTTAAATCGCCTTCGTGATCGTGATGCAAAATCGCGCATTATGATTTTGCTCACCGATGGCATGAATAATGCTGGAAATGTTCCACCCCTGGTTGCAGCTGAGGCCGCCGAGGCGCTGGGCATTAAGGTCTATACCATTGGCGCGGGAACCAGGGGGGAGGCTCCCATGCCGGTATTGGACAGATTCGGCCGTAAGCATCTAAGGCGTGTAAAGGTCGATATTGATGATGAAACACTGGGGAAGGTTGCTGAAATGACTGGTGGTCAATATTTCCGGGCCACTGATACAAAATCCCTTGAGAAGGTATACAAAGAGATTAACAGTATGGAAACCACCACCAGAAATATCAAAAAATTTGAGAATTACCGTGAACTTTATCCCTGGTTTATCTTTGCTGCATTGTTTTTTCTGGGAGTTGAGATTGTGATGGGGAGGAAACGTTTGCCATGAGTGAAATGATCACATTTGGAGCGCCTCTGTGGTTCCCGGTAGGTGCTGTTGTCATGGGCCTGTTGTTGCTTTTCTATAGAAAAATGGCAGTAAATAGACAGCTGGCTCTGCAGAAAATCGCAGCTTCCCACCTGCTGGGGAAATTGTGCCGGAATGTTTCATTAAGACGGCGTATGGTAAAAAAAACGCTTGTTCTTATTGCCATAGGCTGCTGTTTTCTTGCCCTTGCCCGGCCTCAGTATGGTTTTAAATGGATAGAAGTGAAGCGCAAGGGGATAGACATTCTTTTTGCTGTGGATACTTCCAGGAGTATGCTAGCTGAAGATGTTCTTCCCAACCGTCTCAAACGTGCTAAATTTGCCATCCTTGATTTTGTGGGCCAGCTTGAAGGGGACCGGGTGGGATTGATGCCCTTTGCAGGAACAGCCTTCCTCATGTGTCCCATGACTATTGATTACAGTGCCTTTGAGAACTCTCTTGAGGCAATAGATACGGAAATAATCCCAAAAGGAGGGACAGATATAGCTGTGGCCATTAAAGAGGCCGAGGCCATTCTTTCAAATGAGGCTAATCATAAAATATTGATATTGATAACAGATGGCGAAAACCTACAGGGTGATGCTCTGCAAGCGGCCAAGGATGCTGCTGAAAGGGGAATGACCATTTATACCGTTGGTGTCGGCACCAGTGAGGGTGAATTGGTACCCATAAATAGAGGTGGCAAAAGCGGTTTCGTAAAAGATGAGGCGGGAAATTTTATCACCTCACAGCTAGATGAAAAAACGCTTACGGAAATTGCCAGAGCTACTGGTGGCCTGTATGTCCCATTAGGGAGAAGCGGTGAAGGGCTGGAAACCATCTATCAGAAAAAGCTCTCCCTTGTGCCCAAAGAGGATCTGGCGGAAAAACGTCACAAGGTAGCTTTGGAGAGGTTTTCCTGGCCTCTGGGCCTTGCCATATTGCTGCTCATGATTGAATTTGTGGTGAGTGGCAGAAAATCGAGTCGGTCAATCCGTATTCCGTTTATCAAGACTGCTGGGCGCAGAAAACGACGCCAGGTCGCATCAGGAATATTGCTGCTCAGTATCCTGTTTTCGGGGGTAGACAACGTGCGGGCTTCTGAGGGAGAAGATGCCTATGCAGCTGGTGATTATATTTCCGCATCAGAGTTTTATGATGAGCAGCTGAGCAGCCATCCGAATGACCCTATGCTTTATTATAACTATGGTACGGCAGCCTATAAGAATAATATGTTTGAGGATGCTGCAAAGGCATTTTCCGAGGCCTTGAAAAGTACAGATCTGCAGCTGCAGGAGAAGGCGTACTATAATCGAGGTAATGCCCTGTATCAGAGAGGGAGTGAAACTCTGCAGACTGATCCCCAGCATACCATGGACATGTGGGGAAAAGCGGTAGACTCTTTTGATGGAGCTCTGCAGCTTAACTCAATGAATGATGATGCGCGGTATAACTTTGAGCTGGTTAAACAGAAACTTGAGGAGTTGCAGAAACAGCAGGATAAGCAGGACCAACAGCAGGAAAAGCAACAGGAGCAACAGGATCAGCAGCAGAAGAAAGCTGACAAATGCGATCAACAAAAGAATCAGGATCCTGGAGATGAACAGGGTTCTGGGCAAGATGACCAGGCGGACCAGTCAGCGGGCGAGGATTCCAAGCAGCAGAGTGGTAAAGAATCATCTCAGGGGCAGGAACAGAATGATGAACAATCCGCACAGGATAATTCAGCTAGTGATGGTGGTGATAACGGTCAGGAGCGGCAGGATGCAGGGGCTACCACTGCTGAAGAAGGGATTGGAAAAGATAGCGCAGATGCCGCAGTAAGTGAAGCACAACAGGCAGAGGCTCGGGATGAGGCTCGCAGGCTTATGGGGAAGATGACCGCGGCTGAAGCCAGAGAGTTACTGAATAGCCTGCAGGACGAAGAAGGTGAATTGAATTTTGTCCCTTCAAGAGGAATTAGAGGAACCAAAGAGCAAAAGATATTAAAGGATTGGTAATGATGAGTAAGAGATATTTTTCTAATAAGAGCTATGGGACTTGTTTTTTGACACTTGTGCTCATTCTGTCACTGGCTGCTTCTCCGGCACAGGCCGCAGTGCAGGTCTCTGCTTCAATCAGTGCTCCCGAATTTCCACTTGACAGAGGGGTGATGTTTACCATCACTGTCACTGGTGCAGGATCTTTTGAGGCGCAGATGCCAGAGGTTGAAGGGCTGGTTTTTTCTAAGCGAGGGCAGTCCAGCAGCAGAGAGTTTGTTAATGGCAATTATTCAGCTTCTTTTTCTGCCATGTATATAGTGGAGGCCCTCCATGAGGGGGAATTTACGATTCCGGCTATCCCTGTTCTGGCCTCAGGTGAAACGCTGTTGACCTCGCCTGTCACGGTTAAGGTTACAGCGCCAAGGACTGCAGTTGCTTCGTCGCTCGGGCAGAATCCGGGGACTTCTTCCTCCACAGCAAGACTTCGCTCAGGGGATGCTGCCAGCGTAGCCTTTATGAGGGTGTCTCCTGTCCGGGAAAAGAGTTACAGTGGAGAAATCGTACCAGTGCAGATAAAGGTCTATTTTCGGGAAGGAATCAAGGCAAACCTGAATAGTCTTCCACAGCTCCAGGGAGAAGGATTTGTCCTGCAGCAACTGGATCGGGAACCTGCTCAGTCGAGAGAGATTGTTAATAATACTCCGTACACCGTATTGACTTGGGAGTCTGCCCTGTCTGGGATAAAGGAAGGTATTCATAAAATCAGTTTTGAGATCGAGGCAACTCTGTTATTGAGGCAGCGAGTCAGGCAGCCACGGCATCCTTTTATGGATGACAGTTTTTTTGACAGCTTTTTCGGTTCTTATCAGGAGAAAGAGGTCAAGATTGCAAGTCCCATTTTTGATATGAGTGTACTTTCTCTGCCGGATCAGGGGAAACCTGAAAACTTCAGTGGTGCCATCGGTTCGTTTTCACTTGATGTGACAGCCCGGCCCCGTGAGATTGCATTGGGAGATCCGATAACTCTTGTGATGACAGTGAGCGGTAAAGGGAATTTTGACAGGGTACGAGCGCCGCAATTAACTGACAGTAAAGGATGGAAGACCTATACGCCTTCTTCAGAATTTTTGAAAGATGGTGGTTCCGGGTCAGGTAAAAAGGTTTTTGAGCAGGCACTTGTTGCAAAAGATCCGACATTGAAAGCTGTACCCGTCGTAGAGTTCAGCTATTTTGATCCGGTAGCGGCATCTTATAAAACTTTGAGTACCAAACCCATTCCCTTAAGGATTGAAGGGCATGGGTCTGGGACTCCACCACCTGTATCCGTTTCTTCTCAGAAAAAAGAGCAGAGTGGTAGTCAGGTTCAGCAGGAGGATGCTGCGGTAGTGGTAAATCCGCCCTTGGCTGCCCTGGCACCCTTGAAGAGGGATGGTGGGGAGCCGAATCAGAACCTGACACCCCTGTACGGAAGGAAATGGTTTCAGATTCTTGCTATACTTATTTTTGTCGGATTGATTGTTGCGATTATACTCAGGGTACGATCAGCGCGTTTTGCTGCAAATCCGGTGTTGCAGCGTCGTCAGGCAATGAAACATATTCTGGCTCTGCGATTAACAGAGATAGACAAGAGTCTTGCAGAAGGAGATGTCCGCGGTTTTCTTCTTTCCTGCCGGCAGGCTATTCAGGAACAGTATGGTCTTCTCTGGAAAACAGAGGCCGGAGCCATAACCAGTGCTGATTTACAGAGCAGGCTTCCTTCAGATTCTGTTCTGATAACTGTATTCAAGGCTGCAGATGAAAGTGTTTATGGTGGTCAGCTGCTCAGCCATGAGAGGATGGAGGAGTTGGCCCATGGTGTGAAAAAAGAACTGGAAGGATTATCATGAAACAGTCAGCCTCGGTAACAGTTTTAACTCTTGCCGTTCTTTTTACTCTGGTACTGGGATATGGGAGGGCCATTGCTCAGGATGATCAATCCCTGTTTCAAGATACTGTATCTGCCTATGACAGAGGGGATTATGAGGAGGCAATCAGGGGGTTTGAGGCCCTGGCTTCCAGTGGAGTCTCTGCCTCTCTGCTATATAACCTTGGTAACAGCTATGCCCGGGCGGGACAGAGTGGTCGAGCCATCCTTAACTATGAACGGGCTCTGCGACTGGCACCGGGTGATCCGGATATCCGAGCCAATCTGGAGCTTGTTCGTAAGGAAAAAGGGCTGTTTCAGAAAGAACAGCCTTTGGGCCAGCGTTTTATTGGAGCACTGGGGTTAAATCAGTGGACTGGTCTGGCTTCAGCGACTTTTGTGCTGCTGGCCCTGATTTTGCTGATACCTGACTTTCCCTGGTTGAAACCGTCGCTTCGTCACGGAATTGCTGCTGTGTCCCTGGTTGTAACAATAACAGCAGTGACAGGGGCTGTGGCACGATATCAGCACTGGTCTGATGCAGTGGTGGTGGTGCCGGATGCCCGGCTGCGGGTGTCACCCTTTGCAACAGCGGCATCCGTGGGAGTGATTCAGGAAGGGAGACTGTTGCGCCCCGGAAAGAATCACAATAACTTTGTCCTAGTAGTGGATGAAACTGGACGCAGTGGCTGGTTGGAACGGGAGGCTTTTGAGCCTATTTCCACTCATTGAGCTTTCTGGTGATAAAATCAATTACCTTCTGATGCTCCTCTTTCCCTTTCCCGGTCACCGTCATTGGAGCATCGAAGGCAAAATGGGTTGAGACCTCCGGGCGAATTTTACCAAGATCCTTGAGTATCTTTCCATTCGTCCAGGCGTCAGTCTTCAGAGCAAGGGGGAGTACCGGGACCCCTGCCTTCTGGGCCAGTTTTACCCCGATGCTGTTAAACTGTTTCGGGTCAAAGCGGGTTCCTCTGGTTGTCTGTGGAAAGACACACACGGATACTCCTTGATCCAGTCTCTTTCTCCCTTCACTAAACACAGTCTTTAGATCTTCTCTGGGGTTGGTCCTGCTAAGTGCGATTGGGTCGCGGGAGTGCATCACATGCTTGAACACCGGATACTCCAGCAGGCTTTTTTTTATAATAAAAGTTATGGGGCGCTCTTGGGCTATGATGGCCGGCAGGACCACCGTATCCATCATGCTTACATGATTGCCGACGATGACACAGGCACTGCTTAAACTCTGTAAATGCTCTACACCGCTTATAGATACCTTGAGTCCGGTTCTTTCAAGAGCCTGGAGTACCTTGAGGCTTGAAAGTCGCCAGGCATCGGTGTCGTATGTACCTTTTCGAGCTTTTCTACTGGAAACGTATATGTTTACAAGAAAGCTGGCGTAGAAGGAAAAAGACGGGAAGAGTCTTCCGAAAAAAGAGCTGGAGTCAGCGGTGGTTTGGTAATGGTAGTTTTTGTATTTTAATTGTTGCATGGCTCTGCCATTTACTGAGTATGAGTGCTGATAAAAAAATGACAACCACAGATTACCTTGAATATTCATTCTGAACAAGCAGAATACGATCTGATTCTCTGTCGTTTATCTGTTACGGGATAAGCTGATTTTTGTCCTGATGAATCGTTCAACGCTGGAATAGAGCGGTGCATAGGCACATGAGAACAGTAGAACCAGTGCAAATGCCAGAGGGGACTAGGGATGCCATTTATTGAAGGCCTTCATGAGAAGAGCTATGATTGTTCCATGGATCACTGCTGTCCGGTTAAGGAAATAGATACGGCCTGAAGAGCTGCTTTTGTGTATAGTATTGTTACCGCTAACAATCTAACATGAAAGGAGATTCAGGCCATGAGTCATAGTAACACGGTGCTT
>JALSMA010000037.1 GCA_026988015.1 Desulfobulbaceae bacterium
CTGTCGATTAAGTCCGAAACTTGAGATACACAAAACAGTAGCACCCCATATTTGTCGTTTTTCCGAGAATACCCTTGCTTTTCCACAGGTGTTTTTGTATTGCTTGCTTGAAGACATCTAAAAAATCACTTTTTTAGATGATCTTCATTGTTGTGGGGAAAAGTATTCTGAAACTGCACTGCGCCAACGGATGCCCGTTCATTATGCTTGTTCTCTCCCGTTATTTCTTAAAACAACAGGCTTATATTTTCTACCACCATCCCGTGAAACCCGACAACGACACCTCCCTGAGATATCATAAGGAAACCTTCGATTACCACAAGCTCAAGCCTAACAACATTGATCGGATCCAGATCGACATGATTCCCGATGGCTCCCATGTTCTTGAAATAGGCTGTTCCACCGGGTTCATGGCTGAGTATCTGGTTCAGAAGAAAAATTGCCGCTACCTTGGTATAGAAGCAGAAACCGAGCCGGCTCGGGTGGCACAGAAACGCGGCCTTTCTGTTTTACCCGGATTCATTGAAGATGTTGATATCAAAAGACAAATAAACAGGCACATTGCAGAATTCGGCCCATTTCAGACTATCTTCATGTCACAGGTCATCGAACATATAGCCACCCCGGAACAAACCCTGGAGGCCATTAAAGAGTGGATGCACCCCGACTGTACCCTGGTCATTTCTACCTGTTCCATTGCTCACTGGAGGTGCCGTTTCAGACTACTTTGGGGAATCTGGCGCTACGAGGACTTTGGTGTTTTTGACCACAGCCACCTTCGCTTCTTCACTATCAGCAGCTTCCGCGAGCTCCTCGAACAGTGTAACTACTCTGTTGTGGACTTCGGCTACTCCTTTGAAGATATCTGTCCCTTTAAGGTTCTCTTTGGAACCCGCCTCATTGCCCCATCAGACATTCTGCGCCTGATCCCGTTTATCGGAATGCGGTTGCGTAAAGGCTATACAGATCTTGCCAAGAATCTTATCAGTCACCAGTTCGTTTATAAAGTTCGGCTTCCCTAGGTGCTCTGACCATGTTTTTTCGTGCCCCAAAAAGGCCTCCCCTCACCAGAGAACAATTCAATAACCCACTGTTCAGCATTGGTGAGCACACCTACGGTTGCCCGGAAATTAAATCCTTTTCAGATGGAACAAAACTCTCCATCGGGAAATTCTGTTCCATTGCATCCCAGGTAACAATTCTTCTTGGCGGCAACCACAGAACTGACTGGAACAGCACCTACCCATTTCCCGACATGCCTGGGCAGTGGCCGGAAGCTGAGTCCATATCCGGTCACCCGCAGACCAAGGGGGATCTCTCTATCGGACATGATGTTTGGATCGGGTACGGATCCACTATACTCTCAGGGTTATCCATTGGGAGCGGAGTAGTTATTGGTGCCTGCAGTATTGTTGCCAGTGATGTTGAGCCCTACGGAATAGTTGCCGGCAACCCGGCTCGACTTGTAAAAAGCCGTTTTCCGCCAGAACTGTGCGAGCAATTACTAGCACATGAGTGGTGGGATCTACCCGAAGAGGTCATTAGAAAGAACCTGGACATAATCTGCAGTAACCAGATTCACAAACTTCTCAGGATAAAATGATAAAATCCCCTCCGATCTGTAGTGTCATTATCGTCTCCTATAAAGGATTCCATGACACAACCGGCCCATGTCTCCAGAGTCTTCTCAACTGTACAGAAGATATTGAGATAATTGTTGTTGATAACAATTCCGGATCGGAAACACGTAAACTGCTCTCGCAGGCTGCCCAAAAAGATCCACGAATCAACTTGTTGTTTCTCGACGAGAACAGAGGGTATGCCGCTGGCAACAATATTGGCGCAAGGGCTGCAAACAGTTCACCGCTCCTGCTTCTCAACAGCGACACCCTTGTTCCCGTCCATGCACTGCAACGGCTCTGCAATCTTATGGATAAAAATCCGCACTGGGATATGCTGGGTCCTGTCACCAACAGCGCCGGAAACGACCAGCATATTCTCTGCGATGCTGACACACCTCAGGAAATTATGGCACAGGGAACCCGCTGGTGCAGCCATACCCCCGAAATCAACTTCCAGACCGATCGTCTTATTTTCTTCTGTGTTGTTATCCGCAGTGAACTGTACCAGGATTTCCAGGGACTCGATGAAGAATTCGGCCTAGGATATTATGAAGACACGGACTTTGTCTACCGCGTAATAAAATCCGGAAAGCGGCTGGTTATCACAGAAGATGTTTTCATCTACCATAAGGGAAAGGGGAGTTTTTCAAGAAGGAGCGGAGCAGTTCGAAAACTGATAAAAAGAAATAAAAAACTTTTCAAAAAGAAACATGGCCACGGTGAAACCACCGACCACTGGCGTATAAAAAATCTCCAAGCGTTACAACGATACCAGACATCTCTCAGCCATGGCGTCTCACCGCAGCAGTTACAATATGCCTTTTCCAATCGCTACAAACTGGCCGAGACACTCATGCCTAACAGCCCCATTAAACGGTTTTTCTACAGACGGCGCCTCAGGGCTGTACTTGAACTTTTCAAAAAAGGTAGCCCTTAAAATTCCGATACCAGGCTACCTTGAACTCCACTCAGCCTGGAAAAGGGTACATATTTGCAAAAATGCCCTTACTTTTTTCGCAACATACTGATAGAATAAATGAACTTTAGGGTGCTTTGAAAAATTAGAATTTTCGTTCGAAGTTAAGGAACAAGAAATTTAAAAAGCGCATCATACTAGTCATATGTGAGCATTTTCAATTTTCCTGTGACGCAGAGATTGAGCGAAAAGGCATTTTTCCAAGGTGGCCTTCATAAATAATCAGGAGAATAAACCATGGGCAAGCACACCCGTATTGTACTCATTGATGATGATCAGGACGCCTGCGATCTACTGAAAATGCAACTTGAGGATACCGGGCGAATGGATGTAAACTACAGCACAAAAAGTGAAGAAGCTGTAGCCTTGATCAGCCGGGAACTCCCTGACATTGCAATCCTTGACATTAATATGCCCGGTACCCATGGTGTTGAGTTAAGCTCAATGCTGGCAGCCAACGAGGCCACCGCTGCAATCCCCATTCTCTACCTCTCTGGCATGGTGACGCCACACGAAGCCGAAGGAATGGTAACTGGAGAAAACAGACCATCCCTTATCTCCAAAGGTTCTCCCATAGAAGAGCTCATTGCCGCCATTGACAATCTCACCTCACCCTGAGACCAGTATTTCCCTTGCCTTCCACACAGAACACATCCGCTCGTTTTGTTGCCATTACAACCCTGTGCAAACTTGAACAGACCAAGAAGCCGGTTAACAAACTTTTTGCCTCCGTCCTGGCCACTCTCCCCCTCAAAAGCAACGATCGCCAGCTTGCATCCAATATCATCTTCGGCCTCTTACGAAACCGTGAAACACTGGATACCATGTTGCATCACCTCTGCAACAAGCCACTCAAGAAATTTGACCCGTTTGTCCTCGAGGCCCTTCGGGTGGGCCTTTTTCAAATTATGTACCTTGATCGTATCCCGGAATCTGCTGCAGTCAACGAATCGGTAAAGGCAGTCCAGGCAGCACACCTCCCCAAGAGGCTCCATGGCTTTGTAAATGCGGTACTTCGCAATTCCATCCGCAAAAAGAAAGAGCTGTTGAAACTCACCGAAAACCCGGCCCGCCCCATCCGCAACCATCCAAAATGGCTCTACGAGCGCTGGAGAAAACAGTTCGGTGAACAGGAAGCAGATCGCATCTGTCTTGAGAACGGTCGCCAGACAACACTCTGCCTCCAGATAAACTCAATCAGCACCGACCCGGACACATTTCAGCGCCTCTTGCACAGTGAAAATATTACCTGCCACCGTGGCCGCCACTGCACTAACAGCATCATCCTGGAAGATCTTCACACAAAGGTGAGTGACCTCCCCGGCTATCAGGAGGGCTGGTTTCAGGTTCAGGATCAGGGGGCCCAACTCCTGACTCAGCTCATGACACCCCTGGTACCAGGTGGAACCTACCTAGATGCCTGTGCTGGAGTTGGTGGTAAAACCAGCCTCCTTATCCAACTGGCCCATTCAGTCCAAGCCAGGGTATACGCCGTGGAACCAGACCAGAGTCGTCAAAAACTATTCCGTGAAAATATGGCGCGACTGCATCAAGGGCAGGTTACCCAGCTATTCTCTGAAACCCTCCAGAATTTTGCTGTATCAAGTGACATCCAATTTGACGGCATTCTCCTTGACGCCCCCTGCTCAGGAACCGGGGTCATCAGGCGCCATCCTGACATTCGCTGGAACAGGCGCCCTGAAGACCTCCATCGTTATCAGAAAATCCAGCTGGAACTCCTGTATACTGCTGCCACACTCCTTAAGCCAAATGGGCGTCTTGTATACGCCACCTGCTCTCTTGAAGACCTTGAAAACCAGCAGGTGATCAGATCCTTTCTTGCTGACAACAGTAATTTCACCCTTGATGACTGCTCGCCCGTTCTCCCCGAAAGTGCCAGGCCACTTGTTGACAAACACTGTTTTAAACCGCTGCCGCAGCCTGAGATAGATGGTTTTTTTGGTGCCAGGCTGACAAAAACAGGTTAGACTTTTCAACCTCATGAACTGGCAACTCAATCATTTTCAATGAAGAGTAACTGGGTCTGTGAGACAGAGGGAACAACTTATTTCTTTAACCTGTGAGAAAAGAACGAAATGGCTGAGATACGAAGTACACTTGATATGGTAATGGAACGGGCAGCAATAATGGCTGCACGAGCCGGAGATGTTCCTGCAGATCAGGCAACTGAGCAGCGGGGCATGCGCCTAGTTGCAGGGTTCCTTGAAGGCAAACACGCTGCCCTGATCCCCCTGCTCGAGAAAGAAGTATCAGCTGACCAGAATGCAGTCAAGCGGGGTATGGCAAAAGCCCTGCTGCGTAACATTGTAATCCCCCGTGATGAACAGCTCATGGAGAGTAGCCTTGCTGCCATAGCAGGCCTTCTTGAAATCACAGAATCAGGTGGTGATGACGCTGAAGCCCTCTGCCTTGAGCTGAAACAGCTTCTGGAACAATACTCCCAGCACAGAGAGCAGATGAAACAGCAGCTCGAAGAGGCCATCCGCAACCAGCTCGTTCAGCAGGCAATGGAACAGACAGGGGAGAGTCCGGATCCTGCCACCATTGACCCGAGCAGGCACCCGCAGTACCAGAAGGAATGGACCCAGGCCCAGACGAATCTGAACGATCAGTACAGTCAGGCGTTTGACCAGCGCAAGGATGTCCTCCTGCAGGGATTCAGCTCATGAACTACTCCGAACGGATAAAAAAAATCCAGAAGAAGCTGCGCAGAAAGAAAATTGATGCCATCCTGATTACCCAGCCACACAACCGGCGCTACCTGAGTGGCTATAGTGCCAGTGACCATGACATCGGTGAAAGTTCCGGCGCACTGCTCATCCCTGCGCGCAGGAAACCCATCCTGCTTACTGACTTCCGTTTTCAAATCCTGGCCCAGCAGGAAACAAAGGGAATGGAGATCCTCCTCTACCCTAGAGGAATCCTGCCTCTGCTGAAAAAACTGCTCCCAGACCTTGATATTACCAGCCTCGCCTTCGAAAGTCATTACACCCTGCACAGTGTTGCAAAAACACTCAAAAGAATGTGCAGAAAACTTTCCATCTCACTCCACCCCACCAGTGACATTGTGGAGAAAATGCGGCAGGTGAAAGACAAAAAGGAAATTGAGATAATACGCCGCTCAGTACTCCTCAACGAAAAGGTCTTCAAAAAAATACACAAGACAATTTATCCCGGCCACACAGAGATAGACATTGCTCTGGCTCTTGAAACCACCATGCGCAGACGTGGTGCCGAGGGGCCTAGTTTTGAGACTATTGTGGCCACCGGGGCGCGAAGTGCGCTGCCCCACGCAGTTGCCGGTAGTGTAAAGATAATTAAAAACAAGGCACTTATGATAGATATGGGACTTATCCTGGATGGCTACTGCTCTGATATGACAAGAACCTTTGTGGTGGGATCAGCCAGTAAAAAGTATCTCAAAATCCATCGCTTGGTCCGCAAAGCACAGCTTGCAGCCATAAAAAAGATCCGTGCCGGCGTCTCAGCTGCCTCCGTTGACAAAACGGCCCGCGATATCATTGTCAATGGCGGTTATGGCAAACATTTTGGCCATGCTCTGGGCCATGGGGTGGGCCTTGCCGTCCATGAATCCCCCCGCCTTGCTATGCGTAACCGCAAAATCCTCAAAGCCGGTATGGTCGTTACGGTGGAGCCCGGAATCTACCTGCCGGACTGGGGGGGAGTACGGCTGGAAAACATGGTTGTTGTTCGCGAAAATGACTGTGAAGTCCTGAACCGTGATACAACCTGGCTGGACATCTGAGTTTCAACCGCACCTCATAGCAGACGGATCCCTGCCTCTAAGTGCAGGATTCCATAACTCACTCAAGCACCCAGGAAGCTACCCCGCATGAATAACCGAAAATACTTTGTTCTTGATACCAATGTGCTGCTGCATAACGCCGACTCACTGACATCCTTTGCCGACAATTCTGTCATCCTTCCCATGACGGTTATAGAAGAACTCGACAAGTTCAAACGGCACAATGACGAATTAGGCCGCAACGCCCGCCACGTCATCAGGCAGTTGGACAAACTCAGGATGACCGGGTCACTGAAAGATGGCGTTGCCATGGAAAATGGTGGGATCCTCCGCATCACAGTGGAAAAACGTGACATGCCCGGAGCCCTGCTTGACATGAGTGTTGCCGATAACCGTATCCTTGCCGTGGCCAACAGCCTCCATGAAGAGGGAAAAGCAGTTATTTTTGTCTCCAAAGATATCAATGCCCGTCTCAAAGCTGATGCCCTGGGAATTGATACCATGGATTTTGAAAAACAGAAGTGCAATGCTGATGAACTCTACTCGGGATGGCGGAAAACCAGTGTTCCCACCGAAGTCATTAACCGCTTCTACCAGGAGAATACTCTGACAACAGAAGGATTTGACTTTTTCCACAATGAATTTATCCTGCTCCAGGATGAGGATAACCCCAAGCACTCAGGAATTGGAAGAGCCATAGCCAAAGACACCATAACTCACCTCAACTCCAAGTACGAGCATGCCTGGAACATTCACCCACGCTCCAAAGAGCAGCGTATGGCTCTCGAGCTCCTCCTGGACCCAGAAGTGAGTCTGGTCACACTCATTGGCCAGGCGGGGACAGGAAAAACGTTACTGGCGCTTGCTGCAGGACTTGAATGTGTCATTCATAAGGAGAGTTATGAGCGACTCCTGGTGTCACGACCAGTAATCCCCATGGGTAAAGACATTGGCTATCTCCCGGGAACAAAGGATGAAAAACTCACCCTCTGGATGCAACCCATATTTGACAATCTCACCTACTTAATGCGCCATGACCGCAGGAGTGATGATGAAGGCAGTGTCCAGCAGAGAGTCAACAAGCTGCTCAAAAACCAGCAGGTAGAACTTGAAGCTCTCACCTATATTCGTGGCCGCTCAATTCCCCGGCAGTTTGTCATTGTTGATGAAGCCCAGAACCTGACCCCCCATGAAGTAAAAACCATTATCTCCCGTGCTGGTGAAAATACCAAGATGGTCTTTACCGGAGATCCGCAGCAAATTGACAACCCCTATCTCGATTCTGCCTCCAATGGACTCTCCTATGCAGTTGAAAGATTAAAAGGACATGGTATATATGGGCACGTTACACTGAGTAAGAGCGAAAGAAGCCCACTGTCTGCCATTGCTGCCGACTATCTCTAACAACAGGAAACAGACTGAAAGGGAGTCTAAAAGACCCAGTTATTTTTTCCCGCCAGCCGCTGCCCTGACAACCTGGATAAACCGCCATGCGCCAATTTATAGTTGATGACCTCTCCCCCATGGAGCGTGACAACATAGACTCATATTTGAAACGGAACCTGAAGATGGGACCAATGATCGGACTCTACTGGATCGTTCTTCCCGATGAAATTCTTAGCGAAACCCAAAAGGAACATACCGATTGCGGCCCATTTTACTTTGGGGTTGAGGTGAGAAAGGATTCGGTATGTTTTGAACTGCTGGTGAGAAGTAATGCCCATCTGCACTGTGACTGCATAGCACATGCCACAGGAGCGCAGCGCCAGTATGTTCTCGATTTTCTCGACACAATGCTGGACAAAGAGCAGATTCGTTCCTGACCAGCCAACCATAGCCAAATATTTCACTGCACACAAGATGGAGACAGTATGAACACATCGGTTGATTCCACCCCCGCTTTTATTGAAGCCACATATAAGAAGATGAACGCAAACATTGCAATCATTCGCCAACGTCTTGGCCGTGCCCTGACCTATGGAGAAAAGATTCTTTATGGCCATCTCGACAATGCCACATCCGCCGAACTTAACCCTGGAACCTCCTACATAAAAACACGACCTGATCGCATTGCCCTTCAGGATGCCACAGCCCAAATGGCCGTGCTCCAGTTCATGCTCGCTGACAAAGATGAGGCAGCTGTGCCGGTAACCGTTCACTGTGACCATCTTATCCGTGCCCACAAAGGTGCAGAAAGCGACCTCAACATTGCCAAAACCGAGAACAAAGAGGTGTATGATTTTCTCTCATCAGCATCACAGCGTTACGGGTTCGGCTGCTGGATGCCTGGTGCAGGTATTATCCATCAGGTGGTTATTGAGCAGTACGGATTTCCCGGGCTAATGATGCTTGGCACTGACTCACACACTCCAAATGCTGGTGGCCTTGGTGCCTTCGCCTCCGGCGTAGGCGGTGCAGATGCTGTGGATGTAATGGTTGGCCTTCCCTGGGAGGTACTGCATCCCAAATTTATCGGTGTTCACCTCACCGGTGAACTGCACGGATGGGCAGCTCCCAAAGATGTTATCCTGTACCTCCTGGGTAAGATCACCTGCTCCGGTGGCACTAACAGGGTCTTTGAATACTTTGGTTCTGGAGCCGACTCCATCTCCTGTACCGGGAAGGCAACTATCTGTAATATGGGCGCAGAGTTCGGTGCAACCACATCCACCTTCCCATACGACAAGCACATGGCCACATTCCTCGCTGCCTGTAACCGGGAGGATGTTGTTACAGTCACTGACAAATACAAACATCTGCTTCGGGCTGACGATGAGGTGCTTAAAAATCCTGAAAAATATTTCGAACAAGTAATTGAAGTTGATCTGTCCACTCTCGAACCACATCTGGTCGGCCCCCATTCACCCGACCGTGCATCAACAGTTTCCAACATGGCTGACTATGTGGAAAAAGGTGACCATCCTGAAAATGTAACCTATGCCTTGGTGGGATCATGCACAAACTCCTCCTATGAAGATATGGGCCGGATAACTGCCATGGCTGAACAAATAACAGCCAAAGGCGTTAAGCTGAAAATCCCCATGCTCATAACACCGGGCTCAGAGCAGATCCGAGCCACCATTGAACGCGATGGACAGCTCGCAAAACTCGAAGCAATTGGTGCAACTCTGCTGGCCAACGCCTGTGGTCCCTGCATCGGACAGTGGAGCAGAGAGGGGATAGAAGATGGCTTCCGCAACTCTATTGTCACCTCCTACAACCGAAATTTCCCCAAAAGAAACGATGGCAACTCAGGAACCAGTGGTTTCATAGGAAGCCCGGAAACCTGTTTTTCCTATGCAATGACTGGAACTTTCAGCATAAACCCCTTCACCGCCGAATACACTGCTGCAGATGGAAGTAGCTTCACCCTGAAGCCTCCCGGGAAAGTACCTGAAGTACCAGATGGAAAACTCGTGCAGGATAAGAGTGGCTTCCTTGCTCCCATAACTGAAAACTCCAGCATCACAGTTCAAGTGTCCCCTGACTCGGAACGACTTGCTCTGCTTACCCCCTTCGATAAATGGGATGGCCATGACTTCTCCGGGCTACGCCTGCTACTCAAGGCACAGGGTAAATGTACCACCGATCACATCTCCCCTGCCGGCCCCTGGCTCCGTTTCAGAGGGCACCTTGACAATATTTCCGGCAACATGTTCAGCGGTGCTGTCAATGCTTTCACAGGAGAACCTGGTATTGGGAAAAACCAGATCAGTGGTGACATGCAGCCTTACAACGAGATCGCACGTGCTTATACTTCCGTTGGCGACAACTGGGTTGTTATTGGTGACACCAACTACGGAGAAGGTTCTTCAAGAGAGCACGCAGCCATGTGCCCACGCCACATGGGGGGACGTGCTGTGATCACCCGCTCTTTTGCTCGTATCCATGAGACTAACCTCAAGAAACAGGGCATTCTGCCACTCACCTTTGCAGATCCTGCAGACTATGATCTTGTCCAGGAGGGTGATCAGATTGATCTTACCGGAATCACTGAGATAGCACCAGGTTCCACTGTCACAGCATACTTCAACCACGATGATGGTACAGCCTCTGAGGTCATTTTAAATCACTCGCTGAACAGCGAGCAGATCGACTGGTTCAAGGCAGGCTCAGCCCTAAACTTTTTACGGAAATAAGGCAAAAAGTGCTCTAACAACAGAAAAAAGCCCCCTCAAACAATCAAGGGGGCTTCTCTGAATGCACACTGTTGCTATAATATTTGTTTGTTGTTCTATAGTTTACTTTGACCTTAACTTATTAAATCGGAATAACACATTCTATTAGCACATCCCCATTCCTTCCCCGATTTTCTTTGCTTTTCGCAATTTCCTCCCGACAAGGCCTGCCATACCAACGCCAAACAGCAGCATGGTTGCAGGCTCTGGAATGGGTGAGGTCCCGTATGCCTGCAGCTCACCAACTGCATACTGGCTATCCCCATCAGTAGCAAAAATTCTCAAATATTGCGCTGTGACACCATTGAAATCTATTGCAGCTAGGTATTCAGAATCACCAGATACTGATGACATAGTGTCCATTCCACCATAGATTTCTCCGTCCCAAGCGTCAATAGCTGTAAGAACATTCCAGTTTGTGAAGTCCAAGGAATACTCAATTCTATAGTAATCGTTATTATCAACGGATACGACGATATCTTCAATTAAAAAAATACCTCCGTAATCCACTGTAAACTGGGGAGGGGTGTAGTACCACCAAGTGGTATCACCTCTCCAGTACGAACCTTCGCTTGGTATGATGCCATCAGTCATGTAATCAATATTACTAAACGTGCCTGTACCACTGACGGAGACCGGGGCAAGCAGAGCAGCATTGGCTGTTCCAAATATCCCGATCATTAATCCTGCAAGTAAAGGTGCTGACAATTTCTTTTTCATGTTTCCTCCTGTGTGTGTATAAACGCAACAACCTGTTTAATCAACGTTTGATGCAAAATAAATGCCATCACTGGCCACGATCAACAGGCGCATTGATTTCACACATCCTTCTTATGAAACCCAACAGATACTACATAAGAACAAGGGGGAAATTCGGTTGATATCAACCTGTTCAACCGGTTGATATCAACCACAACCAATATTTTACCCTTCTTTTCTGATGGCATCGTGAAACTCTCTACCTGCTTCTTTGTGTGCCCTTCAGGAAGTGCCCTTAGAGTACATTTTGCCAAATTGACGCCCCCTGGCGGCAAGACGAAATTAAACAAAAAAAAAAGCCCCCTCAAACAATCAAGGGGGCTTCTATAGATGCACAGAGCATCACAATATATTTATTGTTGTTTTACAGCTTATGGCCCTTAGTTTGAATAAGAACTTTTATCACTCATACCTTTACGAGAATCCATATCCAGAAGGCCGTTTTTAACTGCCTGTTTTTCCCACTCTTTCAGCAAAGTCGCTTTAAACTTCTTCTTTTCCTCTACCAATTTAGCAAGAGGAACGCCCGCAAGGGCCTGCGCCTTCTCTTTTGTAGAAAAGTCCGGTGCCATAAACGCAATATCACCATATTTCGCCAGAACCTTTACAAGCTTGAGACGAGCTGTCTGGGCGATTTCATTAGCTACCGCCAACAGTCTCAAAGTTTCTTCAGGAGCGTGAAAAAATGATGCATGGCTGGCAATGGAGTAATCCCAGCGCCACTGGCCATGACGAATATCCTGCAGGATATCTGCCATATCCTCTTCGGTAGCTCCTAACTCCCAAGCCTTTCCGGCTTCAAGATGAGCTTTGGCAAGGTTATCCATGGCTATTTCCATTAACTGCTCTTTACGCTGCAGTTTTTGCTCGACCACTGTGCGAAATTCTTCTTCGGACTGGTCATGGCAACTGAGACAGGTATTGTCTATGTCGTTAAGCGGATTTTGAATGTTGTGGTTTGTGTAAGTCTCTCCATCTTTAACACTACTTGGCATATGACAATCAGCACAGGACACATCACGTCTTGCATGGATACCGGTTTTGAAAATTTCATAACCAGGATGCTGAGCCTTCAGCATAGGAGCTCGACTGATTTTATGGGTCCAGTCTTTAAACTGAATATCATCATAATACGCTTCCATATCCTCTGCAGTAAGCCCGTTATCCCATGGGAAAGTAACTACTTTGGCAACTTTTTTGTTGCCATCTTTATCCTCCCAAGGGGTCTTTTTAAAATAATACTCAGAGTGACACTGGGCACACACCAGGGAGCGCATATCGTTTTCGGTTATTTTATCAAGCTTCACTCCACTTGCCTCGAGTCCCCTCTTAAGATAAGGTCTTGTGAGTGCAATCTTACCGGTCTGGCTGTCATGACAATCACCGCATCCAATGGAATTCACAATTTCATCACCATACTTTGCCCATTTTCCTGTGAAAAATTCCAATTCGCCGTCTTTCTCCATCATCCTTGGGACATCTGGTGACTTACAGCTCCAGCAGGCGGTGGGCATCGGACCGGTTATAGGTCCCACAGGTGCTCCGGTGCGCAAAGTGTTGATATTGTCCTGCAAGGCATAATAATGTCCCCTAGGGGCATTATAGTCCTTAGCAAAACCATAACCTGCCCAGATAACCGCCAGCTGAGGTTTTTTGTCGAGCATATCAATAATCTGCTCACTTTGGCTTGTCTGTTTCCAGGAATTGTACTGGAGTGGAAAGTGTTTAGCCCACACCTCATTGCGACTCTCTACTCCCTCTTTTTTTATCATGGTTTCTGTTTCCGCATGACCATCCGGAACAACCATAAATGAGGTGGTGATGATAAAAGTAGAACTGAGTAGCAAGGCCTTGTGTAATCGCATCGATAATCTCCTCCTTTTCAGGTGAACGGGGTGTTATTACCCCAGGTTATAACGTATGTTTTACAGTATAAGTACTCTGTTTGCTTGGTCTTTTTCCCTTATTCCAGATTCAGGTTGGCCGGAAACATGCAACTGCACCTTCCACGAAACTCTACTAGAGCTAAGATTAGTGTCCCTTCAATCAGATTTATAAATCTATGATCAACAGAATATCATACCAGATTTCAATTTTCCACCCCTTTATGACACTATCCGCGTATCAAACACACAAAACTGGACATGGAAGGGTTACCGGGTGACGGACACAAACACGCCAAGAAGACATAGTGAAGCGACAACAGCCAACCTGGGTCCTCTGTCGCGACAGGGAGGCCACCAACAGGCCAGGGCCGGTGGGGGGGCAAATAGACTGCCAGACAAGGCAAGTTTAATCGACAAGATAAGAATTTATTACCGTTATCAGGAGAAATGCGGAAAAGAATATGACGATAAAAAAGAAAGAAAGGCAGGAACTTCAGCCCGGTTTCAACCTGGACAGCTCTCACTGTCAGGCTAAAACCGGAAAAATCTGAAAAACTATCACCTGCTTTTTATCAATCAGCAGTCCCCATTGGCCTGCCACAGCAGACAGGTACAGCATCGCCACCTTTCAACTGCATGTACTTATTGCAGGTTGTGCAAATTACAGTACACTCTTCCACGGCTTTATCTTCAGTGTACACTGTAGTTGAGGCAACACCTTCAATGTGAAACCGTGCAAGATTCTGCTTGGAAGGAATATACTCGCCAATTGCAGTTAAACGCTTATTATCAGCGGCACAGTCGACAACCACCCGCCAGAGAGTCTCCAGAGAAGCTGTCTCCTGCTCATTTTCCGGTAAAAACTCAACAATATTTTTATCAATTTGTATTTTCATTACAGTTCCTTAATAACTATTCAGCAGATTGTTTTGCTTTCAGTGCCTGTCCAACTCTCTGACCAAGCTCCACACACTGATTCAGATCGGCATCTTCCGGCACATATTTCACTTTCAGACCATCATCAACCACATCAAACTTCATTTCAGTCATTGCTTCATTGAGTAGTTTTACTGACTCGCCGGACCAACCAAAGGAGCCAAAAGCGGCACCAATCTTATTCGCAGGTCTCAGTCCACGCATATACATGAGGAAACCAGCCATCCTCGGCAAAAGTCCGTTATTCAAGGTAGGGCATCCCAGAATAATTGCGGATGCATTCAACACCTCACGCATGACATCGCTGCGATGATTATAACGCAGGTTAAGTAGCTGATAGGAGATCCCCTCATTCTGCAACCCTGAGCCAACCTCTTTTGCCATAGCTTCAGTGGAGTGCCACATGGTGTCGTATATTATAAGGGCCTTGCCATTCCCTTCATTACTGCTCCACTTTTCATAGGCCTCAATGGCCATTCCGGGATTACTGCGCCAGATTACACCGTGATCCGGTGCAATCATCTTAATCTTAAGATCCATCTCTTTCACCTTGGCAATCAGCTTTTTGACTAGGGGTGAGTAGAGTGTCAGAATATTTGCATAATACTTGGTCAACTCCTCAAGAAGAATGGCCTGATCGACTTCGTCATCAAAGCGCTCGCTGGTACCAAGATGTTCACCAAAGGCATCTGAAGAAAAAAGAATCTGATCCTCCACCAAGTAGGTAAACATGGAGTCGGGCCAGTGAAGCATCCTGGTCTCAAGAAAGGAGAGAGTCTTCTTTCCAAGGCTTACATCCTCACCTGGCACGGCGATTTCATAGGGCCAGTCTTCTCTGTGAAAATGCTGCAGCAGGGCTTTTTCACCCATCTTGGAACAAATGATTTTCTCAGGTTTGACCAGCTCAACTAGATCAGGAAGGCTGCCGGAGTGATCCATCTCCACGTGGTTCACAACAATATAATCAATCTTCTCAGGATCTACGATTTCGCTGATCCGAGCAAGCAGATCACCCTTCAGCGATTTTTTCACCGTATCAATCAAAGTGATTTTTTCATCCATGATAAGAAAGGCATTATAGGTGGTACCACGATTTGTGGAGTATCCATGAAAATCACGAACATCCCAATCTACGGCACCAACCCAGTACACATTTTCGGTGAGTTTAACTGGATTCATGGCTCAATCCTCCTGCTGAGTTAAAAATTTATTATTTTGAAACCGTTTTCAATATATTTCGCCATTCCAGGGTGCCCTGACATATCACCCAATACTGGAAGGCCTGTTTTTTCTATCTGTTCAAAAACCTGCGTCTTCATCGAGCAGGCCTTGCAGGCACCTTCAATAAGCCCAGCATCCATAACTTGCTGATAGAGGCCATGAAGAAAATGTTCCTGCTTCGCTACTTCAGGAATTAATGTGGTGGCCTCACCTTCTATAATAATTTTGCACTCATATCCGGCAGCCTTCATTTCCAGTCCATTTAGCAGGACATGAATGAAACACATGGGCTGGCCCTGAAATGCAACAAGCAGAATCTTTTTCATATTTATACCAGTTTTTTTAGAATAATCAAGGAGGTGGAACCATACTCGGGTATACCACAATGCACCTGAGTAGCGTTTGAAGACGGGGACTGCCGTGATGGCAACCCCCGGTAATCTGCATTACATCTCGGAAAATTCTTCCTTGCCTGCACCACAGACAGGACATTCATAATCATCAGGCAGATCATCAAAAGAGGTCCCTGCCGCAATTCCTGCAGCATCATCCCCCGCATCAGGATCATATACATAACCGCAAATATCACATCTATATTTTTTCATACCGTTTGATTCTCCTTTTACTTCAGATTTAGCTGGGGTTGCAGTTGCCGCTGCGTTCTCAGCATGAACAGAACCAGGCCCCGCCAACGGTTTAAACGCCTTTACTGATGCACCGCACACAGGACATCTCCAGCCATCAGGGAGATCTTTAAACTGGGTCCCTTTTTTTATTTTACCCTTACGATCCCCCTTATCCGGATCGTAAATATAGCCACAGTTCATTGTCTGACACTGATACATCTCTTCTGGTGACGACATTACTTACTCCTTACCTTAAACATAGTAATCAAGATTTCCAGACTCCATGCAGGTTGCAATAGGCACGTGCAACAACACTGTCTCCCGACACCTGAAAGGTGGCCTCCGGGGTATCACCAGGGTTCAGAAACTGTCTGTAACAAGTGTTACCATCAATAACCTCAATCCACTCAATGGAATGTTCATCACTCATGGGATGGGCGACACTTCCAACGCTCACCTTACAAACACCCGCAACTTTTTCCACTACAGGTACATGCTTTTCCCTGGCAGCGTCAACAGTATTCTCCTTCAACTGTTCCATGACTGCACCGCAGCAGCTCATCTCACCGCCTCCGGCATGAACAACTTCCGCAACATTTCCACAAATATTACATTTATAAATACCAAGTTTCTCAGCCATACTACTTCCTCCAATCAGGAATTAATGGGACTACAATCTCCCAGGTTTAGCGCAACAGGGGTAACAGCAAAATGAGCAGCCACCTTCTCCGCCTACTCGAATTACCGAAAAATCTCAAACAAAATCATTTCTTTCAGGCAACATGGTCGGTCAGATATTTTGCAACGCCTTCTGCCGAGGGCTCCATGGCATCATCGCCCTTATTCCAGTTCGCAGGACAGACATCACCATGTTCTTCGGTGAACTGGATGGCGTCAAGCATACGCATTGCCTCTGACACACTTCGTCCAAGGGGAAGATCATTTACCACTTGATGTCTGACCACCCCCTCCTTGTCAATGAGATACAGCCCACGCAAAGCTATGGCACCGCCAAACAAGATACCATAATTATCTGAAATGGATTTGTCCAGATCTGCAACCAGCGGAAACTGGACATTACCAATACCGCCCTGATTCACCGGAGTATTTTTCCAGGCAAGGTGGCTGAAGTGGGAATCCACAGAAACACCGACAACCTCACAGTTTTTTTCCTTAAATTGATCCACAGCCGCATTAAATGCCAGAATTTCAGACGGACAGACAAAGGTGAAATCCAAAGGATAAAAAAACAGCAGAACATATTTACCGCGCATATCTGAAAGCGTAAACTCCTCGTTAAAGGTATTATCAGGCATAACTGCTGTTGCGGTGAAATCAGGGGCTTCGTTAGTAACTAATGGTTTCATTTCAAAATCTCCACTTGATTTTCTGTTTTATGTATTCTTGTATTTACGTTGTAAAACTTACACATTCTCGGCAAGCAACTCGAAATAGCCCTGGGAATGAGCACAGGCAGGACACTTCTTCGGAGCCGTGGTACCTGTACTGGTAAATCCACACTTAGAACAGTACCAGGTCACTTCTCCATCTCGTGCAAAAACCTTCCCTTCTTTAATATTTGCAATAAGCTTCCGATATACTCTGGCATGCTGTTTTTCGGCCACCGCAATGGAACGCATGGCTGCAGCGATTACGTCAAAACCCTCTGCGTCGGCAACGGCTGCAAACTCAGGATACATGCTTTCAAATTCATGCTCCTCACCCGCTGCTGCATTGTGTAGATTTTCTATGGTATCACCAGGAGGAGTTGCAGGATACACCGCTGTGATCTCCACCTCGCCACCTTCAAGAAACTTGATCAGGGTCTTGGCATGGGCATGTTCCTGCTCAGCGGTACGATCAAATATTGCTGCAATTTGAACATAGCCTTCCTTCTTTGCCACTTTCGCATAATAGGAGTACCTGTTTCTCGCCATTGACTCTCCGGCAAAAGCCGTAAGAATATTTTTCTCAGTTCTGCTTCCTTTCATAGTGCTCATAGCAATACCTTACAAAGTTTCACGCCTTCAAGGCGCTTTTTCCTTCAGTGGTTATGGCATATTTGCAGCGTACGGGACTGTCCACATAACCCTTCTTTTTCAATGCTGTGATCCTGCAACTCACCTGCTTGCTTTCCAGACCAGTTGCAGCTGCAATGTCTTTTGAAGCGCAAGGTCCATCACACTTCTCCATTGCTGCAAGTACCTGCTTTTGCTCATCACTCAATGTACCTTTTTTACATCCACAACCCATTGTACTTCCTCCTTGCTTACTTTTTTGCGTTTTTCTTACTATTCTTTTTCTGACACTTGGGACACACCCCGGTTACCTCAAGGCGACGACCGGTGATGGCATACCCTCTGGTATCTACTTCAGTTAAGTTCACTTCCTTATCACCAATATCCAGGTTCTCGATTCGATGACACTGAACACAATAAATATGGTCATGATCCTCAAGCTCACTGTCGAAACGCTTCTGACGACCACTTATTTCAAGCTTTCGTATCATCGAAGCATCGGACAGAATCTCAAGATTTCTGTAAACCGTGGCCAGGCTGATTCGCGGCATAAATTTTTTAACACGTTCATAGAGTTCGTCAGCGCTCAGGTGTTTTTTACTCTTTTTAAGTTCCCTGAGGATCATCTCACGCTGGTTTGTCATTCGTAATTGCATAATATCTCCTTGCGATAATGATTTCCAATAGTAAATAGTAACCCTTCGCAAGTCAAGTTTTTTTTCATATCCTCAGGAATCCTTCCTATTATTTACAGACAGGACAAAACAAGGATGGCGGCAGATAACAAAAAAAAAGTCGCAGCCACTGATACATTCAGCGACTACGACTCATAGGACATGATAATATTACAACCAGACTGCGGAGAAACCCACAAAGACAATTCGGCAGGCGATTCTTTCTACTGCAGAATCCTATCGTATTCCCTGCTCAAAAACCCCAGGTGCTGTTTCTCCTCAGTCTGCATAAATTTGAAAAACTTCTCAGTCTCAGGGTCATCGGCCTTTTCTGCAAGCCGGAAATAGAGGTCAAAGGCCTGAGTTTCAAGCATCATCCCAAGCTGTATCACGGCATCGACACTGAAGTCCCTCCCTTGAAAATGAGCCACTATCTGTTCCTTTCCAAATCCTCCTTCAAGGCTCTCCGGAGCACAATCTTCACCTTGGCCAACATTGGGGAACTTTGCCTTCAGCTTGGACTTGTGACCCTCTTCAAAAATTGCCAGACGATCAAGAAGGGCTTTCACCTCCTCATCGTCACAGAGATCGACCAGTACCAGATAGAGTTGCTGCAGACCTTCTTCCATGGCATAACTCATTCGAAAAGCATCTTCAAACTCGCCACTGACAAAGAGGTCCATGCCAAAATCTGGCCCTCCGGTGGCCTTGCCACCATTGTAAGCGATGATACCCCCGGTCATATTAAAAATATGCGGGAAATTATGACCAAGCAACAGTTGCGATGCTGCCTTGCTGCGTACCCCGGAATGGCAGTACACAAAAACGGGTTTTTCAGGATCCAGTTCGTCACATCTTTCACTAAGTTCCTTCACCGGAATAAGTACTGCACCGGGAATATGCTCTTTCTGGTATTCCTTCAACTGCCGCACATCGAGGAGCTGGTACTCTCCCGGATCATGTCCTGCCATAAATTTTCTAACTTCATCAGGACTAATGTTGGCCCCTGATGTAAACAGGTTTTTCCAGTTCATCCAATCAACTCCTGGTACATAGCGTCGTTATAGCCGATATAAAAACTCTTTCCAACACGCAGAGCTGGTGCTCGGAGGTTGCCGGTACGACCAAGACTTACTTTCAAAAGTTCATCTTTTGACTCTGCATCCGGATGATAAACTACTGTTTTCTTTCCCCGACCGACATAGACTGCTTGAGAACCCTGGAAAAGTTTCCAGGCCTCATCTGCCTTCAGTACGTTTTTCCTTGCATCAACAGTCTCAACCACCTGCACACCTGCCTGCTCAAGGGCCCCCTGAGCTTTAGTACATGACGTTCAACCCTTCCGAAAATACATCCATTCAATTTCTATCATCCCAACTCCTTTTATGTAAATATCATACCTGGTATCCACTTATTACTATCCTACCGGAACTTCTCCATAAAACGGCGATCTATCCAGTCCTTCACCAAAAAGGCCAGTCGACCCGAGATCTGAAACCAGTTTTTACGCAAAACTCCCCGCCTTTTCCCAAGATTAAAGATTAGAAGATAACCTCCTCCGGGCTCAAATCGCTGCAGTTCATCTCCCTGGAGGTATGCCTTAAGATTTTGAAAGAGAACAGGATTTTCGCGCACTGCATACACCCCAACCTTCTCAAGGGGGCGTTCATCAAACCAGATACAATCACCTCCTCCAAAAATTTCAGGAAAGTCAGGAGATTGCAGATAACTGTTCACCAGCAGTCCGCCATCAGGACCGGTGCCAAGACCAGCCTCTCTGAAAAATGAAGCAGGATGCACCCCGGTGGCGAGAATTACAAAATCTGCATTCTCACTGGCCCCTGAATCGAAATGAAGACAGTAGTTATCAATAGAGAGTAGATGCCCGACCTCCTTCACCACAACCCCGTTCTCCTCAAGAATCATTCGGCTTTTATCTCGAACGGCAGCAGGAAATTTTGCAAGCAATTGGCTCCCAGCAAACAGAATCACCCTTGAAGAGCGGTCTCCCTGTTCCAGGAGCTCAGCAACATTCCCGGCAACCTCTGCCCCGGCAGGCCCTCCACCGACGACAGCAACTGTAACGGCCTGCTGTTGAGCCAGTAATTCAATCTCTTGTCCTGCCTGATAGAGTCGCTCAATGGGTTTCACTGTATACACCCGCTCTCTGCTGCCGATGATGTCAGGAACAGCTATGTGGCTCCCGGTATTAAAGGAGATAAGGTCATAACGAATAACTCCTCCAGAAGCCAGTTTCAGTTCCCGAAGTACAGGATCAACACCAACCACACTATCCCGGACAAATTCCCCTCCCTGATCCTCAACCGTCCGTCTCACGGCAAATCGAATATCGTCAGGAGTATATCCGGTGCCAAGCATCCCCGGCCCCATCCCGGAGTAGTAATGATAATCAGAGGGGCCAACCACTGTTACGTCATGCCCCATTCTCCTGATTTCATGTATCCCCGCCATGGTCACCATATGGGCATGGCCAGCACCGGCAAGGACAAGATGTTGTCGTTTTTTCATGGGGAGACCAGTCATTCATTTCGGGTAAAAGTAATCATTTTTTTACTGTAATATTCCTGAGTCTGCAGCTACTTCATCGATATTTCCCTGATAACAGACGACAACAAACACCGCGGCTACACCTTGAAGCGACTCACCATTTCCCCAAGTTTTTCAGAAAGGTCGGAAAGATCCCCGGCACTCTCACGCACCTGTTGCGAACTTACTGTTATCTCTTCATTAATTCCACTTATCTGACTAATATCACCAGCAATATCACCAGCAACTGTTGAGGTATGTGCAACATTTTCATTCACCTCCGAGATCCCCATAGCCGCCTGTTGGACGTTGGAGCCAATTTCACTTGTGGTTGCAGCCTGCTCATCAATGGCTGTGGATATGGTGGAGACAATGCCATTAACATTATTGATGACCTCAGTAATCTCCCTGATCTCCGTCACCGTCTCATCAGTGGAGCTCTGAATCCCCTCAATCTGCTGCTTTATCTCCTGCGTTGCATCAGATGTCTGGCGAGCCAGCTCCTTTATCTCATTGGCAACAACTGCAAAGCCTTTCCCCGCCTCACCTGCCCTTGCCGCTTCAATGGTTGCATTCAAGGCCAGAAGGTTGGTCTGTGCTGAAATTTCTGAGATAACCTCGGTAACCTTACTGATTTCAACAGCAGCCTGACCGAGTACATCCACTTTATCACTGGCACTTGAAGCCTGTTCAACGGCACGAACTGCAATACTACTAGCCTCTTCCGTATTCGATGCAATATCAGCAATAGTTGATGTCATTTCCTCTGTGGCAGTAGAGACCATATTGACATTGGTTGAGGCCTGCTCACTAGCTGCAGCCACCGAATTCATATTGGCACTCATCTCTTCTGCAGCTGCAGCCACAGTATTTGTTCTTTCTGCAGCTGAAGCTGCACCAGTCTCCATCCCTTCGGAAAGTGTTGTCAACTGTGCTGCAGCAGTAGAAGTCTCAGAGATACTACCCTTGATATCCATTACCATGCCGCGGATATTACGCAGAAAGGAATTAAAAGTAGTGGAAAGTTCTGCAAATTCATCCCTGACTGCCCCCTTATAGACCCTGCATTCACTACAACTGGAATACTCCCCCTTACTGATTTTGGGACACTCCACCGTAGACGAAAAAGAACCGCTCTGTTCCCAGCATTTTCCAGAATGGCCATAACTTGAGCAATCGGATTCACTACACTCCATTTCTTCTGCACAATTGACACTCTCAAGATTTTTACTCACCATCATGACAGTCAAATCACCCTGTCCGGCCAGCTTAAATTTATCCACCAGGTTTTTCATGGGATTATTAATCAAAACATTCATCAAGCAGTAAATGGCAACCATGGTAACAACCAGAACAAGAACACCACCTATCGCCATCTTATAAAGATGATTACGCATCTCTCCCGTGGGTCCGGTTATATCTTCAGGCAGTGCCAGTATACCTATGGTCTTGCCACTGTAGTCTTTTATCGGTCCAAAAACGGTCATCAAATTCCGGCCATTCTTATTAACCTGCTTATACTGGATCTTATCTTCATTCATTATCTTTCTAAGCCATGGATAACTCTTCTGGGGTATATCCATGGAGTGGGTTTTAGCAAGATACGTAAAGCCGTCTCCAACAGGTATCACAACTGACAGATCCACCCCCAGGGTCTTTTTCATAGCCCCGAGCAACTTATCATTAAGTTTTATGCCAAACTCAACAGAACCCACATGATTACCATTCATGGCAACGGGAACAACCCCCCTAATGCCAAACCCTGCCCGACCCTTTTCAATACCAGAGATAATCTGCTTACTGCTGTTTACGGCAACGACAGTATTACGAAAAGAAGAGAGATCATCATCGAATTTCTCTGGTTTATGCAGCCTCAGAAACGATGTGGCTGGGGGTAGATGAAACTGGAACTGTGCAAGGGAAAGCCGCTCCTTCTGCTCTTCAAAAAAAGGCAGGGTCAACTTCAGCAGCTGCTGACGATTCCTAAACCCAAAGGCCTGCTGCACATCTGGCATGGCAGCAACCACCAGCGCCATAGCAGATGCCAGGCCCGCCTTGTCCTCAAACACCCGTTGTGCCCCATTGAATTTTGCCTCAAGACGCAGCTGTTCTGAGCTAATAAATGATTTCTTCCGTTCGATTCCCGTCAAGACAACAGTGATACCGATCAACAAACAAAAAGAAAAACCAATCAAACTCAGCAATCTGGCCTTGACAGTCTGGGGTAAAAGTTTTCGCACCATAACCTCCGTAGCAATAGATGAAGTAACTAAAAAAAGAAGAAATGTTTTTTCTCTCCTTCAGTATATGGGCTGGAGAAAAAAAAATGAAATGTTTTTTATCGGGAGCAGTGTCATGTCGTGACAACAGTCAAAGACTTTTGGCCACGGAACGCTGTATCACCACCATGACAGCGAGAACAATAGCAATCCCTGGAAGGATCTGTAAGCCTGGCCAGATACCGCCAAAGAGAAGGTCCAGCAGCAAAACAAGGCCGGGGTAAAGATAGGAATATGCAGCAACCCTGGTTGGCCCAAGAAAAATAATGGCATACTGGGTAAGAAAAAAGGTTATCACCGTTGAGAAGATGGCGAGATAAGCTATACCCAGCCACACCCTGAACGGAACAAGGGCCCAAGAGACAGATGCCAGGCTGGGCCCTGCCAGCAGAAAAAGCCAGAAGGTTCCTGTCACCATGATCCAGAAAGCCATCTGAAGCATGGGCTCTCCCCGATGGAACCGACGAACCAGTGGCGTATAGAGCCCCAGAAAAAGACAGCCGATCCCAAAAACCAAATCACCCCTGTTCCAGTCAAATGCGGCAAACAGAACCACATCTCCTCTAAAAATTATCCACAACGCTCCAACAACTCCAAGAAAAAGTGCAAACAGCCGGGTAGCACCCAACCGTTCCCTGTTAAGCACCATAGCATATATCCCTGCAAAGCCGGGCACCAGGGTAAAGATGGCACTGGTATTCAAGGCAGTGGTAAAGCGGAGAGCGTAGAACATACTCCAGAAAAAGATTACAAGGGATGCTGAAATAATTGAATAGCGAAAAAGGGCACCAGGAGAGATAGCAAGACCGTAACGAAACCAGATCAGGGGGGCAAACAGGACACTGGCTAGGGCGAACCTGATCAGCGTCAGTACAGAGGAATCAAGATCCATGCTGATGGCAGCAACTACCGGAAAAGAACCGGAAACCAGCACGGCACAGAGAAGCATCAGGAGGTGGATTCTCAAAAAACGCATACCACTCTCCTTAGAGATCGAACTCCCCGTAGGTCATGCCAGCAGCACCGGCCGGACCTGCGGGGAATTTCCCATCAGATCTGTTCAGCCTCCCCGGAGGCATCATCTATCAGCTCCTCATCCTCATCTTCTTCATCACTCTCTAGCTCTTCGCCATGACCAAAGCAATGAGCATAAAGAACACCGATGGAGACAAAAAACATGGGCACGGTCCATATCAAGCCCAAGCCGAGAGGAATGGCCGACACCATATAAATCAGCATCATCACCAGATAGAGACCAAACACGGTCCACCATTTCTTGTGAATCGCCTTGCGCGAGGCCTCAAGGGCCTGCCACGGCCCCATTCCTTTATCGAGAATCAGCGGCAGGGTCAGGGCATAACCGACTGTGAGATATATTCCCGGTAAAATGAAAAGAACAAATCCTATCAACACCAGAATGACCTGAAGAATAATCGCAATGGTTATGGAAAGAACCTTTGAAAATCCTGCAAAGACCATCTTCCAGCTCACCCGCTGACCAAGAGCCCGGCGTACACCGATCAGCAGGACCCCTCCGGTCATAAGCATAGACAACCAAGTGGTAATAAGCTGCAGAGCAGCATTAACACCCATGACCATGGCGGGATCACTTCCTTTATAGAAGCCATGAAAGGCTGTCATTCCGCCTAAACTGATTCCAAAACAAATCGCGTACAACACTATCATTGCGGCCCAGACAGCGCCTTTAGCACCTTTGGTTTTCTGCCAGGCCTCTTTGATCAGGTCACCCACCGTGAAATCGGCCTCATTTTCCTGATCTTCTGTGAAATCTTTATTTTCCGTGGCAATCACATCACGATCATCATCACTCAAAACTTCAATCACTTCCGGTTGACAGATACCACAGTAAAGTTTTGAATCAACTTCCTGCATAAAGTCGCGGTAAAACTCTTCACCGCAGACAGAACAGACCTCTTTGGGAGAATCACTGAAATCATCGTCTATCACAGGTAGCTCCGCAACCTCCGACTCATCGCCTCCAAAGCCATCGCCCTCATCTGAGACCGATTCACTCCCCAACTCAGCGTCGCTACCATCCTCTTCAGGCGTACAGAGGGCGCAAAAACGTTCTGCCCCCACGGTCTCCAGAAAATCGGGGTGAAGCGACTCTCCACATCCTGAGCAGGCTTCCAGTTCTACTGCATCCTCTCCTGAATCATTATCATCCTCCGCCATAAGCAGGAGATTCTCGTCAGCTTCTTCAAGATCCTCCTCATCATCCATCAGGCCCTCACCACCGTCATCATCCGCTACACGTCCCTGATCATCGTCAGTGTAGAAATCTTCCTCCATGATGTCCAACAGCTCGTCTTCAGAGGTGTCTTCCCCATCTTCTTCATCCAGAAAACCGGAATCATCCTCATCATCTTCATCAGAATCGGGCTGACACAGGGCACAGTAAAGTTGCGAATCGATTTCAACCAGAAAAGCCTCAGCAAATGATTGATTACATACCGAGCAGTCTGCTACGGAATCGCCATCAGAGTCAAAATCGTCCTCCATCAGATCCTCGACAGATTCCGGTGCTTCATCAGGCACAGTAGTTTCTTCCGCTGCAGCTGTCTCGGTAGCGGACGCTTCAGGTGCCTGCGGACTATCATCGTACAGTATCTCCTGCCGCACCATAGTGGTCTCCTCTGCGACGGGAGAGATATCCACGGCAGCCAGAAAGACCTTGCTGCACTTGGGGCAACGCAGTTTTTTACCTGCAAGAGAATCGTCTACAGAACCATGCACCCCGCAATGGGGACAATCTATCTTCATGTACAGCCTCCACGTTCTTGGAATCTAACCCGGATAAATTTACGGTAAGAGGAAAACAAAACAGTTATAATGGCGAAGTGTAGTACAAAACTACAGATAAAATACAGGAAAAACAGCACTTCCCTTTATTTTTTCCATTTTTCTCAAAAAATAAGCCATCATCCAGCATGAAACTTATTCTCATTGCCGCCATGGCAAAAAACAGGGTTATCGGAAACAACAACTCTATTCCATGGTGTATTCCTGAAGAAATGGCCCATTTCAAAAAAAATACCATGGGCCATGCTCTCATCATGGGCAGAAAAACGTTTGAATCCATTGGAGATCCACTGCCGGGCCGCAGGAATGTAGTTCTCAGCAGAGATTCGCAATACTCTTTCTCTGGATGCCGCATGGCACCCGACCTCAGCGCAGCCATAACACTCTGCGGAACTCAGGAAAAAATTTTCATCATCGGCGGCGGAAGCCTCTACGCTGAGGCAATCCACAGGGTTGACACCATCTGCTTATCTGTCATCGATAAAGAGTACAAAGGGGATACTTTCTTCCCGGTAATCCCACAGACTCTTTTCAAACAGGTTTCCATAAAAAAAATTAACTCGTCTCCTGCGTTCACCATCCTGACTTTTGAACGGAAACAAGAAGCATCACCCAAATCCACTCCATGAAATTCACGCTGCCGCAACTGCCGATAAACGCCATTCTCCCGGAGATCGCAAAGAGCCTGGCCAACAACCGGAGCCTGGTTCTTACTGCGGAACCAGGCTCCGGAAAAACCACTATTGTGCCCCTTAGTCTCATTACTGAACCATGTCTTTGGAAAAAAAAGATCATCATGCTGGAACCCAGGCGCCTTGCTGCACGAATGGCTGCCAGACGAATGAGCGAGCTTGCCGGAAGTTCACTGGGGGATTTTGTAGGCTACCGCATCCGCTTTGACAAACAGGTCAGTTCCAACACTCGTATTGAAGTGGTGACCGAAGGAATTTTCATAAGGATGATTCAAAATGATCCCGATCTGCAGGATGTGGGCCTGGTTATATTTGATGAGTTCCACCTCCGCTCCATCCAGTTAGACCTGGCACTCGCTTTCTGCCTCGACATATCAGCAATCCGGGATGATTTGAAAATCATGGTCATGTCTGCCACCATTGACAGTTCCCGGGCGGCTATGATTCTTGGTAATGCTCCTGTGATTACAGGGAAGGGGAGCTGTTTCCCGGTACACATCCAGTACCTTAAACGTGCCACAACAGATTACCCCGTGCAGAAGACCATTAAGGCCATCCAACAATCCCTTGCCTGTGACAGGGGTGACATACTGGTTTTTCTGCCTGGGGCAGGTGAGATAAAAGCTGTTCAAAGGCTGCTCCCTGATGACATCCTCTGTATTCCTCTTTATGGCGATCTGCCCCAGAAACAGCAGGACGTGGTCTTTGCAGCAACAGAGAGAAGAAGGGTTATCTTGGCGACTCCCATTGCAGAAACCAGTCTCACCATTGAAGGAGTTACCGTGGTTATTGACAGTGGACTGATGAAAATCCCTTTTTTTTCACCAGCAAATGGACTCACAAGCCTTACAACAGTCAACATATCCAAGGCCTCCGCAGATCAGCGCAGTGGCCGAGCCGGACGTATCGGAGAAGGGACCTGTTACCGCCTCTGGCTGCAGGCAGAACACCACTCAAGACCAGATTTCCTCCCCCCGGAGATCACCGCTGCAGACCTCGCCCCGCTGCTGCTTGAGCTTCTGCAATGGGGTGTTTCCGACCCGGACGAACTCACCTGGCTGGACCCGCCACGACGAGGCTCCATTGATCGGGCCCGAAAACTCCTCAGACGTCTCGGCGCAATTGACCAAAGAGGAGTACTCACCAGAAAGGGACGGGAGCTCGGTTCACTGCCCCTCCATCCGCGCCTTGCCCTGATGCTCCTTCACGGCAAAAATCGTGGCCAGGGGGTTCTGGCCTGCCGCCTTGCTGCCCTGCTTCAGAATCGGGATCTGTTTCGGGGAAACAGAGGGCAACAGAGTAGTAACATTGAAGACCGACTCGACATTCTGGCACTGCTCGACAACAATCATGGAGACAGAATCCAGGCCAGAGGTGGAGATATTGCACTCTGTCGCCGTATCATCAGGGAAGCAGAACAGTACCAGCGTATCCTTAAAATCAACAACAAAAACAACAGCGCCTGTTCCTGTGAATGCGGCAGCCTGCTGGCCATTGCCTATCCTGATCGCATCGCCATGAAAAAAAAGGATTCCGGACAGCACCTGTTATCGTCAGGACGCGGAGTTAAACTACCCGAAGGAGATCCGCTGCACCGCGCTGATTTTCTTGTTGTAGCCATGGTAGATGGTGGCAGGAAACAGGGACAGATTTTTCTTGCCGCAGCGCTGGACAGGGATGATATTATCAGCGACCACAGTCACCTTCTGACAGAAGAAGAGCGTGTGGAATGGAAAAACTCACGGGTGGAGGCAAACTTCATCCTCTCCCTCGGCAGTCTTGAAATCAGCAGAAAAACGCTCCCCAACAAGGATCCGGAGAGTATTACTCAATGCCTTCTTGAGGGGATCAAACAGCATGGCACAGGATGCCTCAACTGGCAGAAGAAGAGTCGGGAACTCCAGGCCAGAATCCAGACCGCGCACCAGATTGCCCCGAGTACATGGCCTGATGTATCGGACAACGCACTCATTTCAGATTTGTCATGGCTCTCACCCTATCTCGGGTCAGCCAGCACCTTGAAACAGGTCAGAAAAATTGACATTCACGGAGCCCTGCTCTCTCTGCTCTCCTGGGACAAACAGCAAATGCTCAACCAACTCCTTCCAACCCATTACCAGGCACCCAGCGGATCAAAAATAAGGCTGCAGTATCAGGCAGGCAAGCCTCCTGTCATCGCAGTCCGACTTCAGGAGATGTTTGGAGCAACAGAGACACCACTCCTCTACAGGGGTAACATAACCGTACTGATCCACCTCCTGTCTCCGGCTAGACGACCAGTTCAGGTCACAGCAGATCTTACCTCATTCTGGAAAAATACCTACCCTGCAGTCAAAAAGGAACTTGCCGGACGCTACCCCAAACATTCTTGGCCGGATGACCCACTCTCTGCGCCAGCCACAGCACGCTGTAAGCCAAGGAAGTAACAACCCCATTCCCCGCATCTTCAAAACGCTGTAAAAATGAAATTTTGTCGCAGGCACCAATTTGCATCACCATCAAATACTCCCGGATTCAAGCTTGCAGTAATACCTTTTTGAGCGGGCAGTGATCCGGCAGATCGTGGCCATTCCGATAGTCCTGCAGAGCCTGAACAGACTGGGCAGCAAGTTTTCGCCTCACCTCTCTCCTCCTGCCTTTAACTCTTGCGATCTTCATGGAATCATAAGCCGTTGTCTGATGACGCATCCAGGCAATGGTGGCAGCCTCGGCCCGGGCCGCAAGGGGGATTCGATCTGTTCTAGCCACTGTTCCGCTTCCAACAGGCGCAGCATGTTCTGTTATCGTTTCACCAAGTAAAGCGGCCTCCTTCTGATACCTGGGGTGAAAATTCAAAAAACCCACAACTGCCGCACAGAAATCCACCAGATACTGCCGTTGCTTTGCAGCACGCCTGGCAAGCTCACTGCTGCGTCTTTTTGCATACTCGGGTGTTGCCCGTTTTGCAGCCACTTATGTTTTCGATTCATCAATATGCCTGCTGTCCGCCCAAATCCCCTTTGAAATCACCCGACGTCCTCGTCGCTCCTGCACAACCCAGGTCGTCCCTTTTCCTTTAACACTACGGGTAACAGCCGCATCCCCCGCCTTTAAAGAATCCCAGTTCCCTGGGATTGCCAGCATCTCACCGGACTCTAAATAGAGAATTTCTGCTGTTCTGCCCTGCCGCACCATGCGATGACTAAATGTCATTTGTATTCTCTCCTGAATCTGTGACGAATTCGTGATTGTTTTTTTTACAACAGAATGAAACACAAATCTGCAATTCGCAGTCAGGTTTCTGTTATCCCCCAGCCCGCTTAACTCTGTAGCCTAGATCGAGCAGTTCTTTTTCCAGTAGATCCCGATGTTCACCCTGAATCTCGATCACTCCATTTTTAACACTGCCTCCACTGCCGCATTTCTGTTTAAGAGTTTTTGCCAGTTTTTTCAGTGCTGCATTATCCAACGGCAGCCCACTTATAAGGGTGACCCCCTTCCCCTTACGCCCCTTGGTCTCCCGCATCAGTCGCACAATTCCATCCTCTGGTTGCTTTTGTTTTTTTTTCGCACAGTCGCAGAGTGCCAGTGCTTCACCGCAACGCGGAAAAACGGTACCTGTTTCCGTTGAATAAACAAGACTTGACTTACTGTTCCTGGTTCTTTTCATGCTTTCCTCGATCCCGCAAATCGCGCGCTCACTGCCTTTATGGCATCGGCGGCAGAGCTGGTGATGCCACCGGTATATCCTGCCCCTTCGCCTATGGGATAGAGGTTTCCGATGTTCACCGATTCATAGGCCTCGTTTCTGCTGATTCGTACTGGAGAAGATGTCCGGGTTTCAACACCCATGAGCATGGCGTTATGGGAGATGAAGAGCGGCACTTCTGCCTCCCAGCGGGTAAAAGCCACCCGCAGTTCATCTGTGACAAAACCGGGCAGAAGATCCTTCATATCAGCGGCCACCACCCCCGTTTTACAGGAAACCTCACACAGCTCATTGGATTTTTTCCGACCCAGAAAATGCATCAGATTCTGAGCCGGTACCGACCAGTTTCCTGATCCCGCCAGAAAGGCCTTTATTTCAAGTTCTCTCTGGAAACTGATCCCGGCAAGGGAATCATCAGCACCATAATCTGAACAGTGACAGCTCACCACCAGCGCACCATTGGAGAAAGAAGACGCCCTGTCTGAATAACTCATTCCATTTAACACCAGCTGCCCCTCTTCAGAGGACGCGTTCACCACCTCACCACCCGGACACATACAGAAGGTGTAAACTCCGCGCCTGTTTACCCGATTGGTATAATTCAATGAATATGTGGCTGCACCTAATCCCGGATAGTTCACATACTTTCTCCCGTACCGCATGAGATTGACAGTATCCACCGGATGCTCAATCCGGACCCCCACGGCAATCCGGCGTTGTTCAAGAAATACTCCCCTTCTTTTAAGCAGGGACAGAGTATCACGGGCAGAATGACCAAGAGCAAGGTAGATGTCCGATGCCAGGAACTCCTGCTCACCATTGATCACGATCCCCACCGCCCGCTGCTCCCTGATCAGAAGATCTGTCATCTTGGCACCATAGTGGATATCACCGCCGTGCTTCAGAACATGGAGTCGGATATTTTTTACGATCTCACACAGGACATCGGTACCGAGGTGGGGCTTACTAATATACTCGATCTCTTTGGGAGCACCAAACTGAACGAAGCGACTCAGGACCCGGTTCACGGTGGAGGTATTGTTGTTACGTCGTGAAAAAAGTTTGCCATCGGAATAGGACCCGGCCCCCCCTTCACCAAACTGGATGTTTGACTCAGGATTCAGCTTTCTTTCTCTGATAAAACGTTCCACATCCAGAGAGCGCTCTTCTATTTTTTTACCCCGTTCAAAAATAAGTGGCCTGACTCCGTGGTCAATAAGTTCCAGGGCGGCAAACATCCCGGCCGGACCAAATCCGACTATGATGGGTCGATCTTCAACGGAGTAGGATCTTCTGATTTCACCTTCCAGCTCCTTGTATACTGTAAAATTCAGGGGATTCAGATAACCGTCGAAAACGGCAACAACAAGGGAGTAGATATAGTAAAACTGTTCCTTGTCCTTCAGATCAAAATTCCTGCTGAGTATTGCTGCAATGGATATATCTCCGGCGGTTAATTTCAGTCTCTTCGAAACAACATCAAGACGGAAAGGGGGGGTGTCCTGCTCAATGGGAATCCGGATATTATTTACAATCAGTTTCAACAACTCATACCTGCGCTACCAAGAGCATATTGTACTGCAGCCATGGCATGTATCTCTGTAGTATCATAGAATGGAACTCGCGAGGCTGCTGCTGTATGAGCAGAGCAATTTCGGTACAGCCAAGAATCACGGCATCAGCCCCATCCATCTGCAGCAGAGCAACAATTCGCTGATACTCCTGCCGTGAACTTTCAGATACTGTCCCCAGACAAAGTTCCTCGAAAATTACCCGGTGCACAATATCCATATCCTCGTCTCCAGGAATTACCACCTCAATTCCATGCACACCACTCAACCTCACCCTGTAGAAATCTTCCTCCATGGTAAATTTGGTGCCAAGAAGATCTACCCGGTTCACCCCGTCACCCTTCAATTTGTCAGCTGTGGCATCTGCGATATGAAGCAGGGGGATTGCAATTGCACCCTCAATTTCCACAGCTACCTTGTGCATGGTGTTGGTACAGATGATGACAAAATCAGCACCAGCTGCCTCAAGACTGCGGGCAGCAGCTGAGAGAATAACTGCGGTGGCCTGCCAATCTCCCCGGCGCTGCAGCGCCTCAATTTCCGCAAAATCAACACTGTAGAGACATATCTTTGCGGATCTGAATCCGCCCAAGGCTGCTTTTATCCCTTCATTAATACGCCTGTAATAGCTCGACGTTGATTGCCAGCTCATCCCGCCAAGCATCCCTATGGTTTTCATATCAATTTACCCTTCCATCTGACACCGCGACAAATTCAGGAATATACGATGAAAAGAACAATCATGCATCCGGCACGGACTCGGGTTCCAGATAGTACCCCCTTGCAAGTGCGGTAAATTGCTCAACCTGCGCATCCTGCCACACCTTATCATATCCCAGCTCATGAGCTAAAATTTCTGCCACCTTCGGGGCCATTTCAACTGCTGCCCTGGCATCTAGAAAAAGGGCTCTCTGTCGCCTGGCAAGTATATCTTCCACGGTACGAGCCATTTCATAACGCGCTGACCAGATAATTTCAACAGGGGTGTAGGGAAGGTGCGAATGAATCGGTTCTCCCAGTTCAGGATTTGCCGAGACCAGATCCCGCATTCCATCCGCATCAGAACCATAATAATAGAGTGGATCATCATAATCCACCCCTGCGAGCCAACCATGGATCGGCATGTCTTCGGTACGACAGGGCTGCTCAGCAAGCCCTCCCACCATGGCAGCCTTATCCACTGTATCCTGAGCCATCTTACGATAGGTGGTCCATTTACCACCGGTTATGGTCACAAGTCCGGACAGTGATACCTGGAGATGATGACTTCTCGATATCTCCTTAGTCGCACCACTCGCTTCCTCCTCTTTTGCCGCGGCCAGAGGCCGTAAGCCGGCGAAGATGGAAAGTATATCCCGGCGCTGCGGCTCCCGGGTCAGATACTTTCCGGCGGTGCTCAAAATAAACTCAACCTCCTCCTCAAGGGCACGCGGTTCTAGACTGCACTCATCAAGGGGGGTATCTGTAGTGCCCACCACAACCCTGTCATGCCAGGGAACAGCAAAAAGCACTCGGCCATCGGAGGTCTTCGGAATCATTATTGCAGACTCTCCATCGAGGAAATCTTTCTCAAGAATGACATGTACCCCCTGACTGGGCCGAATAAGAGCCATCGCATCCGGGTCATCCATGTGCAGAATCTCATCCACAAAAACGCCAGTGGCATTAACAACACTCTTCGTGGTAAGCTGATATTCCTCACCACTCTCATAATCAACGGCCTGTACCCCGTTCACAAGGCCGGAATCATCTTTCACAAGGCCGGTTACCCCCATATAGTTAAGCAGCACGCCACCGTGTTCGGCACAGGTCTGTGCGATATTCACCGCCAGACGGGAATCGTCAAACTGTCCATCATAATAGATCACCCCGCCGCACAGTCCCTCAGTCTTCAGATTAGGGATTGCCTCGAGAACCTCTTCTGATGACAGAGACTGCGATGGGCCAAGACCCAGCTTCCCGGCCATCATGTCATAGACCTTCATCCCAAGGGTATAAAAAGGTCCATCCCACCAGTCATAGTTGGGAATGATAAAGGATTGATTTTTCACCAGATGGGGGGCATTATGACGCAAAAGTCCACGTTCGCGCAGAGCCTCTAGGACCAGCGATATATCGCCCTGGGCAAGATAACGGACACCACCATGAACCAGCTTAGTGGAGCGGCTCGATGTACCCTTACTGAAATCTGACTGTTCCAGAAGGAGCGTCCGGTACCCTCGGGAAGCAGCATCAAGTGCTGTACCAAGACCCGTGGCACCACCACCGATGATAATAACATCCCAGGGGTTTTCACCCTGTTTTTTGATGGTTGCAAGCATCCGCTGCCGTTTCATAAACTGCTCCTGGATTTTAGGTATGGAAAAAGAGGATAAAAAAAATCAGACCAGCCGCTGCGGCCAGTCGGTGATCACCCCGATCCCGGCGCTCAACATCTGCTGCGCCCGCGTCATATCATTCACGGTCCAGCTGTTAACACGAAACCCTGCGCCACCAAGAGCGGTCATCAGGACATCATCGCAGAGTTCCTGATCAGGATGATAAGCAGCAGCCGCAAAACTTTTGAGATAATTAATGAGATCCGGAGGATGCTGTCCGACAGCAAGAACCGCAATGGCAATGTCTTGGCTCAGATTTCTGGCTCTATGCAGATACTCATGCCGGAATGAAGAGAGCAGCACAAGATCCATGGTACAGGTTTCCTGGATCATAGTCAGGACAGCATCCACCACTCCATCATCACCCTCAGGCCCATGGAGATCCTTTATTTCCAGGTTTACAGGAAAACGGTGTTTTGCCGTAAACTCCAAAACTTCACACAACAAAGGAATCTGCTGACCGTCTGAGCCAGCCACAGCAACTCCCTCTGCCACCGTTCCATATGGGTCATTCTCCAGAAACCATCCTCCCGCATCCAACCTCCGCAATTCCTCCAGGTTGCAGGATTCAACCTTCCACGGTTTCAATGCAGCTGCTCCTGGTCGCGCACAAATATCAGTGCAACGTTCCAGGGTATCATCGTGAAAGATAATCAGCTCCCCACCTCGTGCCTGCCGTACGTCAGTTTCCCAGCAGTGTGCGCCACAATTCCGCGCTGTTTTCAGGGCCAGCATAGTGTTTTCCGGGGCAATGGAACGGGCACCACGATGAGCACAGATCAATCCGGTCCTAGGCACATGATCAAAGAATCCACCCTCGCCGGTCTTTATGATATCTTTCAGCACCCCATCCCTCCACCCCGATGGATACAGTTCTGCAAGCCTTCATCTGCCAGCCAGGACTGCAGGTTATCAGCAAAAAAAGAGGCAAAACGATCATGCCAATCCGCTACCGAATCGCAGTAATGGGGGCTCATTATGAGATTCCCAAGCTGCCATAATGGACTCGACAGCGGGAGAGGTTCCTCACTGAACACATCAAGATAGGCTCCTCGGATACTTCCCTCACGCAATGCTGCAATCAGAACCTCCTCGTCCACAATATTACCACGGGCAGTATTGATAAAGAAGGCGCTCTCTTTCATTTTTGCAAACATTGCAGCATTAAAGAAATAATGGGTTTTTTCATTGTAAGGCAGGTGCAGGGAAACAAAATCTGCCTGCGGGAGGAGTTCAGGGAGCTGATCCGGTGTACAGACCCTGTCCGCATCAGGGCTGTCCTCAATCCTGGAACGCACAGCTGTCACCTGCATCCCGAAATAGCGGGCATTCCTGGCCACAGCCCGTCCGATATGCCCCAGTCCAATGAGAAGAAGATTCTGCCCCTCAAGGGAGCGCCATGGCAGCTTGCGGTACAGCCTTTCCTGTTGCTGCTGCTGATAACGAAAGAACCCGAAGTTAAGATTGATCATCGCCCCAATGACTGTTTCAGCCTGGAATCGACTCAACACTCCGGCACAATTGGTCACCACACACAACAATTCATCAAGATTACCAAGGTGATCATAGCCTGCCCCAGCGACCTGTACCCACTTGACACAGGCGTCACGCACTGCCACACCCTGTGCTGCCGTAGAGATACTGTCACAGCGAAAGCTGAAAATAACCTGTGGCCTGATTCTTGCCATCTTCTCAGCCACGTCCTGATTATCACGGGCACTATGAAAATCAACACCTGGAAACCTGTCACTGAGACTGTTAAAATACCGATCAGGCTCATGATGGATAACCAGTACATCTGTTCCCATCAATCCACCTCACCAAACTCCGGTTCATAGGCAACGACAAACTCCCCGGTACCATCGTTTCGGATACTTAAAAAATGTTTATTGTCCATGTCAAATGGACACAGTGGCTGCCGGCAGGATTCAAAACCAAATTTCCTGTAATATAACGGATCTCCGTGAACAAACAGAGTGCTGCTTCTCACCGCCTCCTGACGCAAGGCAAAATGCAATAGCTCGGAGCCCACTCCCTGCCGCTGAAATTCTGGCTTTACTGCCAGAGGCGCCAGGTGCAGACCACAAACTTCTTTGCCATTGTAGGCATTAGTGAAAACAATATGGGCAATAACCTTACCAGTGTGAATACAAACCCACTCATGGATATCACGTCTGTTGCTGCGCAACTTCTCCACCAGGCGGATCTCATCACTGCGCCCCGGAAAGGCCTGACGCAACAGGGCAATGGTTTTTGGCTGGAGTTCGGAATCAACTACACGGATTTTCATTATCCCTCCGGTATGAATTACAGGTGGTAGACTGAACATAACTACTAACGGGGCTAACAACCTGTTGTTATAATAACCTTTGGACTGTAACTGCTCACAGGTACTCCATATTCGTGCAAGCACATTTGTCCGTTATAGCCCCTCTATACGGGCAGATGATCCGTGCGAAGATGGCGTGCCTGTGAACAGGCTGTTCTCTGACGGTTCCAGTAATGGTATAAATAGAATGATCGAAATGACAGAAAAAAAGTACAAAGCAGGTTGGGAGAAGTCAATTGTTTTCATGGAGATTATATAAAAAAACAGGGATTTCCGATCGCCAGAAGATTTACTGTTATGTCACAGCAGAATCAGGAGAGTGCAAACTTAACAGCATTCCCCAGCTGTTCAAACGAATAGGGTTTTTTAATGTAACATGCAGCGCCAAGTGCAATGGCTGCTTCGACATCTTTACTTGCTGAGAAACCACTTGCGATAACAGCTTTTTGACCAGGTGAGAGAGCAATGATTTTTTCATACGTCTGAAGCCCATTTATCCCAACTCCCATCAGCATATCAATCAGTACAAGATCAACAGAGTTGTTCATAAAAAATGCGACAGCTTTCTCACCACTGGAAACGGAAACTGTCGAATAGCCGAGCTTCTTAAGCATTTGTGAGGCAATTTCACGTTGTGTCAGGTCGTCATCAACAATTAAAATTGAGCCATCTCCACACAGCGTTGAGAAATCTACAGCAACTTTCGGTTGAGCTGTTTCTTTCGACATTGCCGGAAAATAGAGGGTAAAAATAGTTCCGTTTTTATCACTGTTGACATGAATCACAGCTTCGTGATCCTTGACGATGTTCCAGACAACTGCCAGTCCCAGTCCTGTGCCGCTTCGCCCCATAACCTTTTTTGTATAAAAGGGTTCAAATATTTTTTCGTGATCACCGGCAGGGATTCCCTTTCCAGTATCCTTAATCCTGAGAACCACATATTCACCGGGGTGTGGTAAATCTGTTGTATTTTTAGTATCAATCACCATGTTTTCAGTGGAGACACTTACACATCCCGATAAATCAATTGCTTCAATTCCGTTAAGGACTAGATTAAATAGAATTTTTTGAATGTGCACAGGAGAGCATTTTATGTTCCACAGTTCTGGGGTCAAATCCAACACAATTTTCACCTGAGGAGCGAGTGACCGTGTGTTCTGGAATTCCGGAGAATCAATAAATTCTTCGGCAATTGTATTTAATGAACACACCTCACTGACAGTGGCAACTCCTCTGGCAACGGTTAACATGTCTGCAACAACGGCAGCAGCACGTTTACCAGAATCATGAATGGCCTTTAACGGCCCATAAAGTGGATCGTTTTCCGTTAATTCAAGCAGAAGAATTTCAGGATAACTGACCACGCCGGACAAGATATTATTAAGATCATGGGCAACCCCACCAGCCATAAGTCCGATAGCCTCCATCTTTTCTACCTTACGCAGTTGTTCTCTGGCATTATCTCTCTCACTCTGAGCGATTTTTTGCTCAGTAATATCACGGGCCACCCGCACAGACCCGACAAATACACCTTTGCTGTCGTGTAGTGGGGACGCAGTGGTAGAAAAGTAGCGTTGTCTGTTATCGTCAAAATATTCAAAGTGGAAGGGCTCTTTGCTTTCAAGAAGTTTTGAGTGGGGACAACATGCAGGCGGGCTGTCCATTTTATGAATGGACTTGTAGCAATAAGTGCCAATAAGTTCTGTGAGTGGAATTTTCAGGGCTTTACAAACTGCTGTGTTGGCGCGAATAATCTGCCTTGCTGTGTTCAAGATAATTATTTCATCTGGAACCGCATCGAATGTACGCTCCCACTCTTCTTTTGCCAACACAGCTATCTCCCTGGCTTGGGTTTTTTCGTGTATTTCTTTGCGGAGTTCTGCCGTTTGTAAGTTGACTTGTTGCTCAAGGTGGTCATTTAATCTGACAAGTGCCTTCTGTGATCTTTCGCGATAGAGTTCATAAGCAGATGTCAGAAGAATGACAACCATGTAAGAAGAGAGAAAACGAATGGCAAAATTTATTGTATACAGGCCAGCGGCGGCAGGCGTGTTGAGATCCAGGAGGAAAACTGCAAGGCAGAAGAGAAAATGAGTCATTGAAACCAGTAAACCCTTTTGGACACCAAGCATGAAAAAGCTGATAAGGGGGAAGATGTAACACCAGACAAAGGCGTTACCTGCAACTCCTCCTGTGGCTAGGAGATACAGAAACAGGAAAAACATGAGTGCAATATTGCAGTAAATGCAGAGATTCAGATACCTCTTCTTCCTGAGAAGAAAGACAAATCCTCCCAGGAGAGCAGCCGCCAGGAAATCCACTGCTGCCAGTGACAGTACTCCCTGCCAAAGAGCGAGGGCCCCGAGTAAGAATAAAAAAAATATACCTACCAGAGAGATGGCATTGAGAAGACCACGTCTCCTTGTCTCATCGTCGATAATGATGTCTGGAGAAGACAATCCCTCTCTGAGGGTAACAAGAAAAGAACGACGAACAGGTTGTTTATCCATTATTGATGGCCTGACTCACAGAGTATCCACAACGTAATGAGAAGTTGAGCACTGAAAAGAATTTTGTGTCCTTAATGCACCACCACTTCCGGCAGCGCATACGGCTGAGCCCACGAGCAGTCCTCATTTCCATATAAATTGTATCAACATACCTTATATCACTACCACAAAAGCAGCAACATCAAAAAGCAGAACAGAAACAGTTCCTGCTCATTACAGTAAAATTTCTCAAGCCGGTAGATGGTCATTTTCATCTGTTATGAATATTTCAAAGCTGATTACAACGGTACGGTATGATAGTTGATAAAAAAACGGAGACGGAGTATATAAAAATTCTGCAGGTGCCTCTCGCACATAAAAAGGAAAGACGGTGCGAATCCGTCACAAGCCAGTCATTGCTGTATTCGAAGTCTGCGGCAACCGTAACTCAAGGATTTAATTGAGTGCTGAGCTCGGTTTTTCCGGGCAGGTCACTAGGGGCTCCCTCCTGGGAAGGCCGTTGCTGATTCAGGTCAATTCGTAAGTCAGAAAGCCTGCCTGCACACAAATGGATTCCCTTTAATCCACATTCAGAGCCTACCACTGGAGTTCTCTGTATCCTGGGAGCATTGCAGCCTCACAACTGTTAGAGAGGTTCTGTACTGCTGTATGGATACGGGGGCTTTCATTTCTTTTGTTTTTCCCGTATCCGCATATTGCCAGTCTCTCTTATAATGGCCTCGCGTGATTGCATGCCTCCTGACTCTATAAAGGCCCGGCAACATATACGAATGAATACAAAAGTTCCTGATAAGGGGGGCGCGTTGAAGATGGAAAAAAAAAACAGAATATTCGGGCGAATTATCACCCGATTAATTGCAAAAGAAGAACTGTCAAAAACTGAAGCATACGATGCTTTCAACATGATCCTCAATAATGAAGTCTCGGACATGCAGCAGGGAGCTTTTCTAGCGGCATTAACTGCTAAGGGAGAAACTGCAGATGAAGTAGCCGGTGGCTGGAGGGCAATATACGAACTGGACACAGAAAAGGTAACTTTTACAGACCCGGAAGGTGTTGTCGACAACTGCGGCACCGGCATGGACACTTTCAAGACCTTTAATATCAGCACCGCCGCCGCCATAGTCGCAGCCGGGGGCGGAGTTAAGGTTGCCCGTCACGGTGCCCGGGCAATCAGCTCCGTCTGCGGGACCGTTGATATGGCTGAGGCCCTGGGCGTAGATGTGGAATGCGGAGTGGAGGTGGTGGCAAGCAGTATTAGGCAGGCGGGCCTGGGCCTGTTTAACGGTATGAGCTCCAAGGTGCACCCCATGGCGCTGAGCAGAATCCTCTCCCAGATCCATTTCGGTTCACCACTTAACATCGCCGCCTCCTTGGCCAACCCAGCCCTGCCGAAAATCGCAGTACGGGGTGTCTACGCAAAAGACCTACTCCTTCCCGTCGCCCAAGTCATGCAATCCATCGGCTATACAGACGCCCTTGTTGTCTACGGCTCCATTAATGGCAGTACCCAGGGGATGGATGAAGCCTCTGTATGCGGCACTACCTGCTGCGCTAAGCTTGAAAACGGCAAGATCAGCGAGTTCACCTTTGAACCTGAAGATTGCGGTCTGCCAACCCATAGCGCCCTGGAGCTTGCGGCTGATGCAAATATTTCCGACGCAGCCGTGAACATGGTAGCACTTCTGGGCGAACATTCTCCCGGGGCACGGACAGATGCAGTGTTGCTCAACGCCGCTTTACTCTTTCTTGTCAAAGGGATGGTCACCACACTCAAGGATGGTGTTGAACAGGCCCGCGGAGTCCTTACCACCGGCCAGGCCATGAAAACCCTAAGAGGGTGGGTTGCCCTGCAGAACACCACTCCGGATGTGGGATTAACGAAACTCAACCACCTGCAGGAAAAGGCCGCAACATGCAGGAACTGCTGATCGTCAAAGCCGGGAGCCGATATTATCGTTTCCAAGACCGGCAGTATCATACCTGTGAGCTGAACAAGGCCAGCGTCTTTCCGATGGAGAAAATTGACACCGTCAAGGAGCTGATCAACAGGCTGCAGGATGATGGCATCAAAAAACCCTATATTGCCAGACTAACCATCACAGAAGAGCCTTATTCGGAGGAAGAGTCATAAAACTATCACTGATTGAACGGGGACAACTTGTATGCAGGCAGCATGACGAAGCGGGCTTGGTTCCGGCAGAACATATTCGCCTTACTGTTCTCTACTGTGCCATCTGCCGGACGGATGCCAAAATGTGGCAGCAGGGGCATCGCGACCTTACCATGCCCCGGGTGCCCGGCCACGAAATTGGAGCTGTTGATGAACAGACCGGAGCCCTGTACACTATCTGGCCCGGCCAGTCATGCGGAAAATGCCGATATTGCCGTGACAACCGGGAAAACCTATGCGACGAGATTAAGATAATCGGCTTCCATTCCGATGGAGGTTTCTCCAGCCAGATATCAGTACCGAAGAACTGCCTGATCCCAGTTGAACATGATATTGCCCCACAGCTGCTCTGCTTTGCCGAACCGGTAGGCTGCGTCTTGAACGCGTTATCAGCAGCGAGGATTCAAGAGGGAGAAACAATCATCATTTACGGAGGAGGAGTTATCGGCATGATAGCGGCCCTGGTCTGCCAGAATCTGGGCGCAGTACCGCTGGTGATTGAAAACAATGAGGAGAAGATTACCCGCCTGCAAGCCTTCAGCACTGAGACCGGAATTATAATATGCAAGGACACCCGGGCCAGTGATTTCGATCTTGCCATAAACACCTGTAACTCTCCGGCTGCGCTAGGGCTCTGTATCACAAAACTTTGTAAAGGCGGCAGACTGTGCTATTTTTCAGGCCTGCAGAAAAACAGTAGCATGGACAGTAACCTGCTCAACCTTATTCACTATAAGGAACTCCAGATCATCGGCTCCTATGGCCCGAAAAGGGAGCACATGGTTGCTGCCCTGGTGTTTATTGCCAAGCAATATGCAAAGCTGTCTCTGCTTATTGAGAAAATCATCACTCCGGAAGATGTACCCGGCCTGATGCAAGATGTCCTGTCGGCACGACCATTAAAATATATCATCAATTTCCAGGAGCAATAAACCCTGGGCAGGAGACAAGGTACTCATGATGACAGTACTCCAGGAGAAGCTACACCTTAAACTTGTTCACAATGGCTGAGAGTTTTTCTGACAATTCTTCCAGACCAACGGCACTGCTGCTCACCTGAGAGCTGCTCTCATTGATCTCATTGGATGCCTGGCCCACCATGGTGATATCAGATGCAATTTCACCGGTCACAGCAGATGCCTGGGCGACATTCTCGTTCACCTCCTGAATACCATGGGATGCCTGACTGACATTCTCGGCTATCTCCTGAGTAGCGTTCGTCTGCTCCAGTACCGTCTGAGCAACCATAGAGATCTTCTCGTCAATTGCATTGATGATCTCTGAGATCTGAGTAATTTCAGTCACGGACCCTCGGCTGGCGTGCTGAATGGCCTCGATCTTTTCCTTGATCTGTGCGGTGGCATCCGATGTCTGTTTTGCCAGATCTTTGATTTCATTGGCTACAACAGCAAAGCCTTTACCAGCTTCTCCTGCCCGTGCAGCCTCAATGGTTGCATTCAGAGCCAGCAGGTTGGTCTGTTCTGAAATTTCGGTGATTGCTTCAGTTACCTTGCCAATCTCCTTGGCAGCTGCACCCAGCTCCTTAATTTGACTGGTTGCATTGGCAGACTGGGTGACTGCAGTTGTGGTTATTGTCTGAGTCTGCTCGGTGTTGGAAGAAATTTCTGCAATGGTGGATGTCATCTCTTCTGCAGCTGAAGCCACCATATTCACATTGACTGAAGTCTGTTCTGTGGCTGCAGCAACTGAGGTCATATTGGCGCTCATCTCTTCTGCTGCGACTGCTACGCTATTAGCCTTTGCAGTGGTATGTTCAGCATTGCCTGACAGTTCGGTTGAAATGGAGGCCAGCTCTTTTGAGGATTCGGTCAGGGTTCGGGTTGCTGACAGAATATCCTGAAACATACCCCTGAGGTTACTTCCCATTTCATTTAAAGATACCGCCAATTTCCCGATCTCATCATCCTGCTCCAGAGTGGACTGTGCTGTCAGATCGCCATTCTTCATCTTATGGGCATAGGAAACCAGCTCAGACAACGGAGTTGTGATTGATCTGGTGAGAAAGAATGAAACACAGGTTGCCAGAAACAGGGCAACGGCACTGAAAATCATCAACATCTCTGAACTCTTTTCTTCTCCTGAAAGAATACGCTCCAACTGATCCGCCAGCACAGCCTCACTTCCTTCAACCAGATCATCCACAATGACAGTGAGTTTTTCAGCAAACTGATCAAACTGATCCATCAGCTTGTTTCCCGATTCCGGTCCGCCTTTGATATAGGCGGCGGCGAGTTTTTTCCCCATGGCATAGTAGGCATCCAGACTCTCCCTAAGGGAGGACATGGTTCGCACCATCTCACTGTTTCCTGCCTGCTGAAGATCCCTTCTTGCGGAATCAATGCGTTTTACCGCATCCTGATAAAACTTTTCAGCCTCGGCATAGCCATCATCGTATCCGGCTGCTGCCCTGGTTGCCGATATATCAGTGAGCCACTGTTGAATCTGGAGGATATCTGCTTGAATATGCAAGTAATTTATCAGACTGGGATACACTTCCTCTTTAACAGAGGCTGTTAAAGAGGAAATATTTTTATTCTGTAAATTTATCAGGTAATTCGCAAAAAGAAACATTAGACAGACGACTGTAAACGCCCCCAAGATTCTGCCCTGCATGGGTGTATTTTTTAACTTCATCATGATAATACCTCAGCCAAGACCGATGGAGGACTCAACAATGTAGAATGTTGTTCTGACAAACTCTTCGACCTCCTTCATTCTGCTAATAAAAATTATCGTTTGTCAAACAGATTTTTTAACCACGGCATTCTTTTTCTGCAACCAATTATCATTATCTCAAAGACCCTGAACTCCACCAGAATCCGAGTAGCAGGGGCCCTGGTGCACCTCATAATTCAGGCAAACATTGCATAACCCGTGGCACCAAGCATCAACCCAACCATTATCAGATTAATCCCAAAGAGCAACCAACTGGAACCTATAATCTTTGGAATAAGCGCACCAGCGCCACACCAGGCGCTGTGAAAAACAAGGAGGCCAACCAGAAAGGAGAAAACAAACACCATCGCCTGGGGAACAAGGGGTTGTTCCGGGTTCATAAACTGACTGAATGCAACCACCGCCATGGCCCAGCTCTTTGGACTTAAAGGGTGGATCAACAGCCCCTCGTAAAAGCTAAAACGTTTCTCCACTTTTTTACTGCTGAACTGGAGGAAAAGTATCTTTCCCGCCAGATACAATATGTAGAGCGATCCGGCTATACGCAGGGTAATGGCAGCCACCGGTGATGCCACAATAACCCCACCCAGGCCACAGGCAACCAGGGAGTCAAGAAAAATACACCCCACCGCGGTCCCCACGAGAAAAGGGATAGAACTGGAAAACCCTGTGGTTTGCCCGATGGCAAGCATTGTCAGGTTCCCCGGACCCGGAGTTCCGGTCATGGCGATGACAAAAATAATAAACGGAAAAAGATTATCCAGCATTTTAAAATCCTGACTATGGTCACACCATTGAGATACCAACGAGACCAGCTTGGAACAGTAGCTTAGCGTCCTGCTGTCCCTTGGTGAAATTCTGTATTTAAGCAGCTGTTTTCAGACTGGAGTCAACTACCAGCTCAGAGCTGTTTACCCCATGGGGTAAAGAATATCACTGTGTACTTCATCACAGAGCAGCATCGTTTCACTTGACAACTCTAAATCCATGGCAGCCAGAGAATCATCTAGCTGTGCCAGACTGGTCACTCCGATGATGGTTGAAGCCACAAAATCAAACTGCTTGCTCCACGCCACAGCAAGGGTGGCAGGAGCGACAGCTAACTTTTCCGCAATAGCTACATAACGTTCAGTTGCAGCAAGGGTCCTTGTGTTCACAAAACGGGCCACCATGGCTCTGATTCTCGGATCCTCCGACTGCGAATATATCTTGAACCTGCCCTTCACAGCCGAGTCCACATTATACTTGCCAGTCAGCACTCCGCCTGCTATGGGAGAATAAGGAAGCAGTGATATCTGCTCCCTGCGACACATTTCCACCATCTCGTCGAGGAAGCGTCGATTCAACAGAGAAAAATTATTCTGGATGGACTCGAATCGCTTATACCCGTGAGCCTCTGCAATCATATTGGACTTCGTTGTTCCATAGGCTGTGTCATTAGACGTTCCAATATAACGTACCTTTCCGGAACGTACCAGCATATCAAAGGCCTCCATGGATTCTTCACGCGGCACCACCGTGTCGGGCCAATGCACCTGATAAAGATCAATATATTCGCACTTCAAGCGACGCAGGCTGCCCTCCACTCCCTTCACAATATGATGGCGGTCAATTGCTGTAAGTCCTGCCCGTACAGGTGGGACAAACCAGCCGGAAGCCGCACCAGCCACCTTGGTGGCTACAATGAGAGAATCCCTGTCCTTTCCCTGCAACCACTCGCCCACAATTTTTTCTGTAATACCGATGGTCGCGGCCCGTGGCGGCACCGGGTAAACCTCAGCAGTATCAAGAAAATTGATCCCGGCATCACAGGCCTTATCCATGATAGCAAAACTCGTCTTTTTGTCACACATGGAGCCAAATGTCATGGTTCCAAGACAGATGGGGCTCACCCGCAGACCACTTCTTCCAATATATCGATATTCCATAACAGGACTCCTTTTCCATTATATCTGAATCCGTGACGGCCTCAGGATTGTTTTCTTATAACACATTGAAGTTCTAACATAAAATCAACAACCAGGTATGTTAAAAAAACCAGTCTGTACCACCATCGAACGCTCACTGTTTCGGACTATTAAATCCAGGAAGATCCCTGACAAAGGTAAAAAGTACATTACCCCACTTTACCAGTGGACGCTGCACACGGATATTTTCATCGATTCCGGGAACTATACCGGGCAGACGCACCTCAAGTGCTGTCAACTCTCCTGAATATGGGATACGGGCCACCGCCAGCCATCTCGGAAGTGTCTCCCAGCGCCTGATGTCAGGACCTTCAAGCATACCGATCAAAATGATTCTGGTAAGCGCTCCAAGAAACTCATCCTGATTCTCAACAGATCGGGTCACAGCCTCTTTAGCGGCTATACGGGCTGCCATCTTTACAATACGTGCCGGTGCTTCGAGATTCCAGGTAGCAAAAGTCAGCCTGCTGATACTGGTTAGAATTGTGGCTTCACCCAGATATTTATTCTCTGCATAAATACGTATTGCAGGATGATAAAAGCCCATACCATACTGCCCCCTCATCTCCGCGCCCGTTGGTGAATGGCCCAGAAGAATGAAACAGACCAGTTCCTGCTGCTGATCAGTATATGAAGTTTGTCCGGCAATAGAAGCACCACCAATCCGACCCCGTTGGTCAATCTGGATATCGGGCAATAAATCATTGGCCACCCCATACTGCACGGCAGCATTAGAACTGTCTCCTGTCATCTCCAGAATAAACGCCGCAAGGTATCTGGAGAAGGCGTCGTCCGGATACTCCTCCCCACGTTCGTCAGGTCGAAGCGAGTGGATGATTCTTCTCGCCTCCACCCCTGCATCGGCCCAGTTATCCATCGCCAGATGATTCAGAGCTGCCATGGAATGAAGCAGGGTTTGCTCGTATGGATCACCCTCGAAAGAATAGACTGCATCATTGGCAACCCAGCTGCCCACGCCTTCCGAAACAGAGTAGGTCTCAAGCAGAGTTATGATATCATTTGCCTGAATAAAATCTGACGAACTTTTTTCATAATCCCCCTCTGCCTGATAAATAGTACCGCGTTCCATCAAAATCAGTACGGAATCTTTTCCAGCAATTTCCCCTGTACCTACTTTTTCCAGAGCATGCTGGTACTCACCTTTGTAAAATGCCTCCCTTGCTTCTGGCAGATTATGCCGCGAGCAGGATGCCAGAACCAAAAGACAGCACCCGGCAGCAAAAAGCCGCAGAGTCAGAACAACCTGAGCTGTTCGATGGAACGAAACCACGAAATTACCAGCCTATAAGCGGAATAGACTCGTTACGGGCAAACTCCTCTTCTGCTGTCCAGACAATAAGACCGGAACTAAGATCTGTGACTTCCATCGTTAATTTGTAATAGTTGAGACGCTGTGAAGACAGACGAACCTGCCTGGCACTCTTCTGGGTCATCTGGGTCAGGGAACCGGTAATCATATATTTTGCCCCCGCCTGCTGGCCGATTGCAGCCATCTGCTCCGGCGTAACATTGGCTGCCTGATAGCCCTGTTCATCAAGGAGATCCTTTCTTCTGGCAGTGTTAACAAACTGCATCCTGCCACTCTGCAACAGCATGGTCCGCATTCTATCGGTGAGATTCTTGGTATCCACATATTCCCGGGTCCTGTTTTCCACCCCGGCGATACTCATTACCGGCGGCGAACTCTGCTGTTCCATAAAGGAGCTGCCAAGCAGCTTATCCACGATTGCACTGGTGATTTTCCGCATATCAGAAGCATCGTAATCGGCCCGGTAATGTCCTATATTTTCGGGATTGACATCCTGGGTGGATGCCTGAAATGCCGAACATCCCGACAGCAACAGTGTGGTAACAACAAGCAGGGCAAGGCCCCTTACAAGTGAAGTATTCAAAACAGATCCTCCAGTATGAGAGTACTTACAGGGAAATAGTATATCAGCTACAATTCTGAAGCTGTACCAACTTAGTGATTCAAGTCAATATTTTCTTATTGTACAGCCCTAGGATACCTTTTGTAAATTATCTATTTAGAGAATCAGGAACTATTTTCATTTGCCTTTCCCCTGCTTTGCCAGTAGCATTTCAGAAAAAGCCGGCCACAGGAGCGTACCATGAATAAAACTGCCCTATTACTCGCCATCAGTATTCTCTTCCTTTTTTCCGCACTCACGGCCCAGGCTAGGCCTGTTCGGGTCATCATGCTCGACTTTGCCGATGAAACAGGAGGAACTGCAGACAACACCCTCACCGGCCCCTTTGACTCCCGAACCTTTGCAGCAAAAGGGCCGCATTTTCTGCAAAACTCAATTCTCAGTTCACCGGATTTCATACTGATTGACAGGAGAGATTTTATTCGTCAAATCGAAAGACTCCAGCCACGGGATGGGTCAGACCCTGTACCTAAGAGTTTCTTTGCCACTAAGGAACGTCCAACACCGCTGAGACCCACATTTCTCAACGCAGCACGTTCATTACAAGGAGACGCCCTGATACGCGGCAGTCTCCTCTCTCTCTCCACCAGCAAACAGAAAATAAACCAGGGCGGCTACCGCGCAGAATTCATCACCCTCAACTTGAGGGTCATGGTACAGGCCCTCGACACATTAAATGGAAGTGTAATCGCAGCTAAAGAAGGGAAGGCCGAACGCAGGTTCAGACAGACATCCAGTATACAGAATGAAATTGGGGAAGATGAGCTGCTCGACCTGTATCAGTCTGCAATTGCTGCAGCGGTTACAGATATCACAACCCAGCTCAAAGGACGGGTGAGCATGGATACAAACGTGAGAATATGGATTTCAACAAGTGCAGACCCAGCCATGATAGAACTGGACGGCATCCTCCTGGGCACCAGCCCCGTTGAAGGTGTTGAAGTCCTGCGCGGAGATCACACTCTCTCTGTTTCCCGGCCCGGATATGAGACCATCACCAAAAAGATCATGCTGGAAAGCAACATGAAAATCACCGTCCCCATGATCTCCGATCAGCTAAATGCAGAGGAGAGAAAAGAGGCCCTCTCAAACATGAACCTGCGCCTGTTGAAAATAAACTGAATCCGTGGCTCTTCGACAGATACCACCTCACTCCACAACTTCAATTTTGACACGGATAACACCAGAGTCCAGATTTGCAATGGCATCAAAAGCCGTACGGGAGAGATCAATGATCCTGCCTTTAATAAAAGGCCCACGGTCATTGATCTTCACGATCACACTGCTGCTGTTTTTCAGGTTGGTAACCCTTACCCTGGTGCCAAAAGGTAACTTTTTATGGGCAGCGGTGAGAGAGTACTGATTAAAACGCTCCCCACTGGCAGTTTTTCTGAATTGAAACTTCATGGCATAATATGATGCTTTTCCATACTCAGTGTGGCCAATCAGCTTCGGAGAACTCTTCGGAGAAATGGTGGCACAGCTGCTCAGCAGGAATACGACTGGTAAGAGACAGACTATTCCTGCCAAGATCTTTCTCAGCATCATTGGAGTGAGTTGCATCTACACCACCACATCACCTTTCAAGCCGATTTCTTCTGCCACGTCCTGCATACCTGATATGGTATCAACAATGAGATCCGCAACCTGCAGGCCAAGCATATCTGCACCCTTCTCTATTATGGCGCGATCCACACCCGCAGCAAAACGCTTATCCTTCCATTTTTTCTTAACCGATTTTGGCTTGAGATCCATGACACTTTTTGAGGGACGTACCAGCGCAGTTGTGGTCACAAGACCGGTGAGCTCGTCAATGGCATACAGTACTTTCTCCATTTCACTCTGTGGTTCAACGTTACTGCATATCCCCCAACCATGGCTCACCACAGCCCGGACATACTCGTCCGGCCAATTATGTTCCCTCAAGATCTCCTCTGCTTTGGTACAATGCTGATCCGGAAACTGTTCATAGTCAAGATCATGGATCAGGCCAACGACACCCCACTTCTCTTGGTCCTCACCTCTTTTTCGGGCGCAAAACCTCATCACGCCCTCCACAGACAGAGCGTGCTTAATCAAGCTCTCTGACTGATTATACTCTCGCAGCAGATCAAGCGCCTGCTGCCTGGTTGGTATGTGTCCCATAGAAATCATCCTGAATCGAAATTATCACCTACAACTACCTACAGAAGAGCCGTGTTTGTTACATTAGAGCTTCCTCAATAAGTCATCCAGCTACAAGCTGAATGGATTTTACTGGCATGAGCCAGTCCGTAAATTTAGCCAATATTTTTACCAAAAGGGCCAATTGTACAAATCCAAGAGTCTTTTTGA